>CAIYDQ010000338.1 GCA_903925075.1 uncultured Geobacter sp. | reverse complement strand
CGCAGTCGGAATCGTTGGGTGAGGATTTGTTACAGAATGAGTTGATGTTTGGTAGGGGGACAACGGGCCTCGCCAACTAGATCCGGGGCTTCGCTAATTGAATCCGGGCTTCGCGAATTAAATCCGTACTTCGCGAATTAAATCCGGACTTCGCGAATTGAATCCGGACTTCGCGAATTGAATCCGGGCTTCGCGAATTGAATCCGGGCTTCGCGAATTAAAACCGGGCTTCGCGAAATAAAACCGGGCTTCGCGAAATAAAACCGGGCTTCGCGAAATAAAACCGGGCTTCGCGAATTAAAACCGGGCTTCGCGAATTAAAACCGGGCTTCGCGAATTGAATCCGGGCCTCGCGAATCTAATATGGCTGCTGCGATTTAAATGTCGGGTATCGTGTTGAACATGCGCGGATCAATGAAAGGGCGGCCCCTGACGAACCATAAGAATAGTCCTCGCCGGGGCCGGAGGGGCGATTCGCAGTGCACCAAACCTCCTCCAGATCAGGTGGCGATGATGGTAACGGCGAACGACCACGGTCCCACGCTTTTGGAAGAGCGGCCTCTTACGCAGAAGGAATACTGCCTGCTTGGCGTTAGTCCATTGAATTCCATGTGGGAGCAGCCTGTAAAGGTATCGAAAGGCACATAGTCCTCCTCGACCGTAGGATCCGATTGGGTGAAACGTACCTCAAAGAACGCCGCGCCAGGTATGGGCTTGGCTTTGCCGATGGCCTGTCCGCGGTGCTGCCCCCGCACAACAGTGAAGCTTGCGGTCGCTCCCAGCGGAGAGGTGTTGGCAATGCGCTGGAGTCGCTTCAGAGGAAATCCCAAAGCAGCGATTTTGGCTGGATCGCCCCAAAATGAGAGCTCAACGTTTTTGGCAATCTTTTTGATGGTGGCAATGGATTTAATGCGCGCTTCCCTTTTGGCGGCCACTTTCCATATGTCCTTGCAGACCGCAGCGGCGAACGCATCTTGAAACGCGTCGCGGACCTCCTTCAAATCATCTATTTTCGGGCTGTCCTTGTGCCATTTGGCATCATGAAGGAGGCTGCTTGCGCTCATGCCGACATGGACCGTCCCCATAAATGTTATGAGTTTCGAGTCCGCCATGCGACCAATGGCTCTGCAATCGATGATATTTCGCATTCCTCCCCCGTCCTTGGCTAAATTCAACAAATCGTATCAGTCATTGGGTGGGGCGCAACCGCGTTTTTATCCTCTGGGAATTGAGACGATACATTTGACCCCGTGCCCTGCCCTCCTGAACATGCAATAGCCACCGCTGATTCAAGATGGGGTCTGGTTTGACGGTACTCGGCTTCTGATCGGCGGCGATCTATTGCGAAGTTACGCCGTTAAAAGTTTCTCGAAAGCCCGGCTTTGAATTTGTTCAAGGTGACGGCGTCCTGTTCCGAATAGCTTACCCGTCTGCGGTTCGGCTCAACCGACGTCAGCGGCTCGGCCTCTCGCATCGATCCGATGGAGTGGGCGGCCAAGCGCTGGTACAATAGGGTTCCCTTCGATTTCCAGAGGATCTCCGCCTCTTCCAGGGGACGGATTCAACGCGGGGGGAGACCATTCCAGAGAAATTTATCATTGATAATGAAGGATAGATGTGAAATAAAGCTGCAAGCTACTTTCAAGGGGGAAAGATCGTGAATTCAACTAAGCAGATAGTTGCCGAGCTCCGGCGTCGCCGGCCTTTCGACCGCATGGCGGCGGAGCATGTGGAATGGCTGGTCGCGCATTTCGAGAGGGTCGAGTTCAAACAGGATGCCGAAATTCTCCTGCCCGGCGTGCCGTGCGTCGAGCTTTTCTTCATCCACCAGGGCACCGTTCAGCTGGAGGCGATCGGCAGTGCCAACGATGAGAGGAGGGTGCTGGCCGAACTGGTCGAGGGGGAATGTTTCCCGCTCGAAGCGCTGGAAGAGCGGCGGCCGGTCTTTTCCACCTTTCGCGCCACTTCCGATACCTCCTGCTATCGTCTCGACATCAAGGATTTCGTCGCCTTGAAGAGTCTGAGTTCGATTTTCGCCGACTTCTGCAAATATCGCTCGGAGGGTTTCCTCGAACAATCCCGCCGCGTTTACCGGCTGCACTTCTCCCACAAAAGCGACGAACAGCAACGGCTGAGCACGCCGCTGTCGATCTTCATGAATCCGACTCCTCTGACTGCGCGGCGCGGAGATCTCGTGCGCGCGGTGGTGACCGAAATGTACCGACACGACGTGGACGCCGTGACGATCATCGACGACGACCAGGTCCCGGTCGGCATATTCACCATGCGCGACCTGTTGCGCAAAATCATAGTGCCGGGCAACGATTTCGACGTTGCTGTCGAAACCGTCATGACCGTTTCGCCGCACACTCTCAACGTGTCCGCGCTGGGATACGAAGCGGCGCTGCTACTGGCGGAGGCGGGAATTCATCACATCATCCTGGTCGATAAAGGCAAGTTGTCGGGGATCGTTACGGAGCGGGACCTATTCAACCTGCAACGCGTGAGTCTCAGTCAGCTGAACGCCGAGATAAACAGCGCCGTCACCCTGGACAAGTTGAAGCGTTGCAGTGCCGATATTCTCATTCTCGCGGAAAGCATGATTGTTCAGGGCGTGACCGCGGACCACATCACTCAAATCATCTCCACTTTGAACGATCAGATCATCACCAGGACCCTCGATCTGGAACTGGAGAAAGAGGCGCTTGGCGGAGTGAAGGTGGCGTGGATCGCCTTGGGGAGCCAGGGGCGCTACGAACAGACCTTCTTCACCGACCAGGACAACGGCATCATATTCGAGGCCCCCGAAGGGGAGGACGCCGATTCGGTTCGCGCGCGACTGCTGCCGGTCGCTCAAAGGGTCAACCAGGCGCTCAACCATGTGGGCTTCTCGCTTTGCAAAGGGAACATCATGGCCGGCAACCCGGAATGCTGCCTGAGTTACCGGGAATGGCAGCTGAGGTTCAACAAGTGGATACACGAGCCGACCCCCGATTCGCTCCTGAAGGCCACCATTTTCTTCGACTTCAGGCATCTCTACGGCGAGACCTCCCTCTCCGATCGGCTGCGAGCCTGGCTAGCGGAGGCGGCCATGGGGCAAAAGCGTTTCTTGCATCTGCTGTCCGAGAACGCCCGGGAGAGAACGCCGCCCATAGGCTTTTTTCGCGACTTCATCGTCGACGACAACAAGGAGCACCCGGGCACCATCGACATCAAACAAAACGGCGTCACCCTGTTCGTCGATGCGGCCCGGGCCTTTGCCTTGGCCTCCGGCGTCACCCGCGGCAACACCCGTGAGCGCCTGCTCGCCGCCGGAGATCTGCGCAAATGGCCGCAAAGCGAAGTGAATGCCTGGGCCGACGCTTTTTCGTTTCTGCAGTCGCTGCGCATACGCCATCAATTCTCTTTGATGCAAAACGGCAGCAAATCCAACAACCAGATAAATCCCTACGAACTGAACCAGCTCGATCGCAAGTTTTTCCTGGAATCGCTGCGCCAGGCCGGCAAGCTGCAAAAACAACTCAGCATGGATTTCGACATGGCGCGTTAGTTCACATCAGCAGACCCAGAATCTGCCGCACTCCTGACGGATGAAGCCCTCTTTTTCCAGTTGTCGCAGGTTGCGATCAATCGCGCCGATTTCCGCTGCCACATCATCGATGATTTTTTCTTGGGGAATTCCCGGCAGGGCGAGAATGGCCTTGAGGATGAGGCTTCGCTGCTCCCGGTTCGAGCCGCGAAAGGGAGACTGGCGGGCGTGATGCGCGCTCTTGCGGCCGGGATTAGCCCCGCTCTTCTTGAGCATGGCACCGTAATCCATCAGGGCGTAGTACCAGTCGCGCGGCTCGCGGCGGTCGAGGGTGAGCTCGACCAGCGGCAGGATCTCGCGGTCCAGCACTTTCTTCTCGCGGTCGGGGAAGAAATGGTGAATGAAGACGGAGCGGATGTTGGTCTCGATGAAGCCGGTGGGCCGGGCGAAGGCGAAGGCGGCAACCGCCCTCGCCGTGTAGGGACCTATGCCGGGAAGGGCTTCCAGTTCGCCCGGCTCGCAGGGGAGCGCTCCTTGGAACCGCGCGACAACCGCCCGGGCGCAGAGCCGCAAGGAAACTGCCCGCCGGTTATATCCCAGTCCTTGCCAGAGGGTTAGCACCTGAGAGAGCTCTGCTGCCGCCAGCTCGCTGAACCCGGGAAAAACCGCGAGGAACTCCCGGTACTTGTCGCGCACGCGATCGACCTGGGTCTGTTGGAGCATGATCTCCGAGACCAGGATGGCGTAGGGATCGTAGGTTTCGCGCCAGGGAAGTTGACGCCCGTGAGCGCGGTAATAATCGAGGATGGTCCGTCGAAAAGTTTCCAGCTCTGATGCGGATGGTTGATCCGGCTCATTGCGCCCAGGGGACTTTTCCGTCATCACAGCCGAAGATCAGCGCCGATCAGGAAGGTTTTCGACTTCAGCAACCGGCTCCCGACCCAATTGTTGGCGAACTGGTTGGCGATGCGGCCGCTGCGGTCGCCTTTCTGCTGCGACCAGAGGATGGCCGCCTCCTGGCAGTCGGCGTCCCAAGAAACCTCCGCGGAGCAGCGATCCGCCAGCTTCCCCACCCACTGCCGCACCACCTCCAGGTACTGGTCCTGGCTGAAGGGATGGAAGGAAACCCAGATGCCGAACCTGCCGGAGAGCGATATTTTCTCCTCCACCGACTCGCCGTGGTGGATTTCCCCCTCGACCAGCATGGCGCCCTTGTTGTCGCTTTCGTATTCGGGGATCAAATGGCGTCGGTTGGAGGTGACGTAGATCAGCATGTTCTCGGGGGGCGCGTACACGGAGCCGTCCAAGGCGCTCTTCAGCATCTTGTAGCTGGACTCGCCGATCTCGAAGGAGACGTCGTCGGAAAAAATGATGAAGCGGTAGGGTTCGCTCTTCAAACGGTCAACGATATCGGGCAGGTGCACCAGGTCGTCCTTGTCTACCTGGATCACCCGCAACCCTTGGGGCGCGTAGCGGCGAAGCAGCGCCCGCACCAGCGAAGACTTGCCGGTCCCCCTCGTGCCCCACAACAGCGCGTTGTTGGCGGGCAGCCCGGCCAGGAATTGCCGGGTGTTCTCCTCGACCACCTGTTTTTGCCGCTCTATGCCGAGCAGATCCTCCAGCCGAATTCCCTCGATGCTGTCGATCGGCTCCAAAAAGCCGGCGAAGGAATGGCGCTTCCAGTTGGCGGCATGGCAAACGCTCCAATCGATCTTAGGCAGCGGCGTTGGGAGCAGGTATTCGGCGGCGGAGAGCACCCTTTTCAGCTGGCTGACCAGTTCGGCATCAAGTTCCACGACCCCCTCCTATCGGTTACTTTAATTTGGCGATGCGCGGATCGATCTCCCTGATCAGGTCGTCATAGGCGACCAGCGACTTGATCTGAGGAGCCGTCTTCTTCACCGTCTCGTCGAACAGTTTGAACTTGCCGTTGAACGCCTGCGCCCGGTTTCTGAGGGAAGCGGTGCTCTCGGAGAGAAAGCTCTTCTCCTGCTTGTCGTCCCCGCTTTTCAGCAGCGATTTTGTTTTCAGCCAATATTGGTCGGTGGAGCCAACGTAATGGTTCAGGCTCTCCAGGAAGGAAAGAGAGGAAGCCGTCAGCTCCGAAGTGCTGACCAACCGCTCCTGCACCTCGACCATCTCCCTCAAAAGGTCCCGATCGGCAAAACGGACCAGCGCGGACACCTCCGGCCCGTTCACGCCTTTGTCCGCATCCAGAGACTCGGCGCGGGCGACGAACTGCTGCGAGGTGGTGAGATACTTGTTGATCGCCACCGAGGCGGCGCTCAGAGAGACGGCGGCGTTGGAAACGAATTTGGTGAAGACCGAGGCCTGGCCGGCATAGGGAATGGGGAGCACCTTGGCGAAGCCGGCGGCCACGGAACCGGCGGAGAGATATTTGGCGTAGCCGGCGACGTTGCCGGACATCCATTTGACGTAGCCCTCGAAATCGGCCAGGCCCTGTCTTTGCAGCCGGACATCGGCCGCGACCTCTTTCAGCCGCTTGCAGTTTCTGGCGGCCAGGTCGGCGGAGGAGATGCTGCAACTTTCCAGGGTTTTCAACCTTTCCTGCAAGGAGGCGTTCTCCTTGGCGAGAGTCTGGATCGCGTCTTCGGGTGCTTTGGCGACTGCGGGTGCTGAAACGGGTGCGGGTATTAGTGCGGGTGCTGATGCAGGCGGCGCTTCGGCTCGAGCCAATGGGGATATCATGGTCGCTACCAGGGTACAAACAGCGGTAATCGTGCGGATATTCAACGCTTTTCCTCCGTGCGGATTGTTGGAAACAAAGAGTTTCAACATACAGCAATCGGCATAAGGAGACAAGTCAAAATCGGGTGGCAGTTAATCGGTACTCTTTACATTCAAAAAAACTTTGGCTAGAGTACACCAAAAGACCCTTGAAGGAGGCTGAGCGATGCGTACGGTGAGCATGTTCCATGCAAAAATTCACCTCTGTAAACTGATTGAAGCGGTTGAATGCGGCAGGGAGAAAGAAATTAGAATATCCCGTCACGGCATGCTAGTTGCCAAGCTTGTAAGCGTCGCTTGCCAACCGGCGCCTCAGCGGATAGGTGTGGCAAAAGGTCGTTTTGCTGTGCCAGATAACATTGATGAGCCCAATGACTTGGTTGCCCGAATGTTTGATGGTGGCGTAAAATGAAACCATAGCCTTCTCACGCCAAAGTTGTAAAGCTTTCCGTGTACTAATAGGGCCGCGCCGTTTGAGAACGGCGCGGCCCAGGTGCCTGTTAAGCTAAGCCAGAACGCATGATGATACCGGCCGCTTTTACCCTACTTCTCCCGATACAGTATCCGATAGCTGAAGCTCTTGGGCTCGTACCAGTCGAGCGCCTTGCCTCCCACCTCGGCGTAGGGATAGCCGAAGGTGTTGAGCGGCGCGCCTGCCTGCGGAGGATTCAGAATCAGGTCACGACCGGCTGCTATCTTGATGCGGTAGGCGTCGATCCCGCCCCAGAAGTAATCCCGGTATTCCTTGGTCTTGGCGTCTTTCAATTCCAGCTTCTCGACCAGCATCGCCTTTCTTACGTCGGCAGGATCGACGGGAACCCAGCCGTAACCGGGGAGAAAGAACTCAACCCAGCAGTGCTGCCAGGTGGTGACGTCTTCCTCGGCCTTCTTGCCGAGCCTCACCCCGAAAACTTCGCGGCACGGCACGCCCGCCGCGCGGGCCAGCGCGATGTAGACCGACGAGATGTCGGTGCATTTGCCGCCCGGCTTTTTCAGCAGTTCGCAGACGTCTCCCTTACCGCAGCCGACCGTCGCCGGATCGCGGTACATGTTTTCGCAGGCCCAGTCGTAGATCGCCTTCGCCTTGGCCAGCACGGTCCGCTTACCCTTGGTGATTTTATCGGAGAGTTTTTTGACCTCGCCGTCGATGGGTCCGATGGAAGTCGGCTTCAAAAATTCGGCATAGTCGGCGCGGTTCCAGGCCGGCTCTTTGCCGGGGAGGTTGCGCAGCGCGATCTCCTCCCTCTCCACCGAGAAGGAGTAGGTCAGCTTGCGGCTCTGAGCGCCTTTGTCCCAACTGGCATAGAGCATCGGGGTGCCGTTCGCCTTGTCGGTGTAGACTGCCGAAGCGGCAAAATCGCCGGAGACCTTGACCTCGGTGACCGACTGGTTCTTATCGGAGACGACGTAGGGAATCCAGAGCCTGGTCTCCTTGTCCGCCTCCTGCTTGGAAAGATCGACCTCCACGGTGATCACGCCACTTCTGCTCTTCGCCCAGGCGCCGGGGGCGACCCCCAAAGACAACACCAGCAACGACAACAAGATCCTTTTCATGTTCTGCTCCTTTGCAATTCAATAATCATTCAAATTCATGGGTTACTTCTTCGCCTGCTTGCCGCCGACCATCTCCAGGAACGCCTCGATCCTCACCTTCAACTGCTCGCTGTCGGACTCGGAATAGTCGGTCTCGATCTGCATGAACGGCATCCTCACCCCGCCTTGCAGATGCTTTTTCAGGGTGAACGATTCGATGTTGTAGGTGTGGCACCCCTGCCAGGTGAGATCGATCACGGCGTCGACGCTGAATTCCTGCACCAGCCTTTCGACCAGTTCCATGCGCCCGGCGTTGGGCGACATGCACGAGCAGGGAATGCGCAGGTACTTCTCGGCGATGGAACGCAGAGGATCGCCACTCTCTTCGACCGGATCCACCTTCTTGTAGCCGCCGCAGCTCTCGAAACAGACGACGCTCCCGCCGCACTCCTCGACGATACGCACGACTTTGTCGGAACCGAGGCCGACCGGTACCCCGGTCAGAAGCACGCGTGGGGCATTGGCGCTGAAAGGCGAGATCCCCCGATCGCTCAAGGCGAGCAGCTCGGCGGTCAGCCGGTCCAGCAGCTCGACGGCCTCGCGCTTGTCCACGGAAAACCCGCGGTTATGCAGCACGGTCAAGAGGTCCATGCCGCTGATCGGCGCGGGCTTTCTCCGGCAGACGTCCTGCAGCGCCTTCAACGACCTGCGCTCCCCGTTCAGCAGCGCTATCGCCTCGGTCAGCCGCTGCGGCGTGATCTCGACCACGAACTCGGCCTCCAGCCGCCGGATCAGCCGCTTGAGTTCGATCAGCCAGTAGTCGAGCGCCGCCTCGTCCTGCACCTGCGGCAGTTGCATCAGGTGCAGCGGCTTCAACTCGCCCAAAAGCTCGTACATCTTTTTCTTGCCGTCGCAGGTGGTTTCCGCCAGCAGCAGGTCGGCAAAGTGGAAATAGGGACAGGTGTCGGTGATGGCGAAGCCGTAGCTCGACTTGATCAGCGGGCAGAGCGCGCGCGGCAGCACCTTTTCGGCGGCGGGAATGGGAGTCTGGCTGGTGCCGCAAAGCGAAACGGGGATGGCCCCGGCGGCGACGATCAACTCGGTGGGCGAATAGAGACAATAGGTGCCGACTACTTTCCGGCCCGATTCTTTGGCCTTTTTCAAGGCCAACACGTTGCGCTCGCGCAGGTGGGAGATTTCTTCGAAGGTCGCGGCCTTGACGAGTCCCGCCTCGGCGGACTCCCCCGCCTTTTTCTTCTCGTTCATTGCTCGTATCCTAAAAGCGCGGCGCCCAGCGCGCCGACGAACTGCGGGGCGGCGGGTACGCTGAGGCTGACGCCCAGGCCCGCCCCGATGGCGCGGCAGATTTCAGCGTTGAGGGCGACCCCGCCGCTGAAAGTGACCTGGTCGCTGAGGGCGACCCGTCCGGCCAGCCCCTGGATCCTGCGGGCAATGGAGTCGAAGATGCCGGCCGCGATCCGCCCCTTGGCGACTCCGCGCGCCAACATGCCGATGATCTCGGATTCGGCGAACACCGTGCACATGCTGGAGATCTGCACCGGGTCGGCGCCGACGGCGATGGCCCCCAGCTCGTCCAGGGACACGTCCAGCACGCCGGCCATCACCTGTAGAAAACGGCCGGTGCCGGCGGCGCACTTGTCGTTCATGATGAAATCGGCGACCCTCCCCTCTCCGTCCAAGGCGATCACCTTGCTGTCTTGGCCTCCGATATCGACCACCGTGCGGGTGTCCGGAAAAAGGTGGTAGGCCCCGCGCGCGTGGCAGGTGATCTCGGTCACCTTGCGGTCGAAAATGGGAAGCGAAACCCGGCCGTAACCGGTGCCGACGATCTGCTGCACGGCGCCTTCGGCGAGTCCCGCGGCGGCCAGAGCCTGGTGAAAGGCGGCCAGTCCCGCGCTCTTCGGGTCCCAGCCGGTCGGCACCATGGCGGCGCCGCGAACTTCACCGTCAAACAACACTGCCTTGGTGCCGGTCGAACCTATATCTATTCCTGCTGTCAGCACTTTATTGCTCGCTATCTATGTGAGGTTACGAATGTTACCGATGTCGGGGATGTTCCGCATGTTACGAACATTATTAAGCCAATTGACAAGTAGGTGTCAAATTGATAAATTCGATCAAAACGTCGCCCGTGATCGTTAAATCTAATAGCAGGGAGTTCCCGGTGAATTTGAAACAGCTGGAGGTTTTCATCAATGTCGCCGATAGCTGCAGTTTCTCGAAGGGGGCCGAGGCCAGCTTTATAACCCAGTCCACCGTGAGCCAGCACATCTCCGCGCTGGAGGCGGAATTCGGCCTGAAGCTTTTGGACCGGACCGGCAAGGGGGCGCTTTTGACCGAGGGAGGCAAGCTGCTGCTGGATCGGGCGCGCCGTCTGGTGGATCTCGCTCGCGAAATACCGGCCGCCATCGGGCGCTTCAAGGGGCTGGAAGAGGCGGAACTCAACCTCGCCGGCAGCAGCATCCCGGCCGAGTATATGATACCCGCAGCGCTTCCGGTACTGATCGGCAGGTTCCCGGGGATCACCATCACGCTCTTGCAGGGGGACAGCCGAGACGTGCTGGGAAAAGTCATGGCCGAGGAGGTTGAGTTCGGAGTCGTGGGTGGACGGTTTGCCGAGGACGGCCTCGACTTCACCCCGTTTGCCGCGGACGAGTTGCTGCTGATAGCGCCTGCCGGACACCGCTGGGCAGGCAAAGGGGCGATCGGCAAGGAGGAGTTGGCAGGAGAGCCGTTCGTGCTGCGCGAGAACGGATCCGGCACCGGCAAGGCGTCCACCGCCGCCCTGCGCGAGGCGGGGTTCGATCCGGGGAGCGTGCGGGTGGCGGCCCATCTAGGCAGCAACGAGGCGGTGAAACGCGGGGTAATCGCCGGCATCGGCGTATCGTTCGTGTCGGCGATATCGGTGCAGAAAGAACTGGCCCAGGGAGCGCTGATTCAGGTGCCGGTACGGGACGTCTGCATCAAGCGGGAGTTTTTTCTGGTCTGCAGGCGGGGACGAGAGATCTCGCCGGCGGCAATCGCTTTCGGCACGGTCATGAAGGAGATGTATAGCTGAAACCGGTCACCCCTCATCCCTGACGTCTCTCAGCTTCTTCTTCACCGAAACCAGCTTCTTGTCGTTGAGCCGCTTTTCCTTGGCCCCGCGCGGCACCTTGGTGCCTATCCGCTTCTTCGCCTTTTGCGCTCTTTTATGCAGCATCGCCAACAGCCGCTCCATCGCTTTCTCGCGGTTTTGCAGCTGCGATCGGCTCTCGCTCGCCTGCGCTACCACCCCGCTGGGCAGATGACGGATCCTGACCGCCGAGTCGGTGGTGTTCTTGTGCTGCCCCCCGGGCCCCGAGGAACGATAAAATTCCACCCGTATGTCCGCATCCCGTATCTCCACAACGCTCCCCCACCCTGTCTGAAATAGGCCGTGCGCTCGCCTGCCGCACAAAAAAAATTGTACTATACCACAACTGCCCCCTATCCCGCCTTGCTATCTGAGTGAGCCGCTAAAAGAGCGTCTCTCTAACAGAGCACACCGACCCCGACGGTGATATTCAAACAGAGTTTCCGGCGCTGAGAGGCAAAAGATTCCTTTCTTAGCACAAGATTTATAAAAAACAAGAAAAACTTGTTGACTATCGGAGCTAAACGTAATAAAAGGATCAAAACGGTCCAATTGAGGTTTTGCAGATGATGGAGTTATCGCGGAAGGGAGAATATGCAATCAAGGGCCTGGTTTTTCTGGCGTCAGCCGGCAAAGGCCGTGTTTGCATCCTCAGTGAGATAGCCGCCGTGGTAAACGCCCCCAAAACCTCCCTCGCCAAAATATTCCAACAATTCTGCAAGGCCGGCCTGGTCAAATCTTTTCGCGGCACCGGCGGCGGTTTCGCCCTGGGACGTCCGCCTCAAAAAATCACCCTGCTGCAAGTGATCGAATCGGTGGAATGCGCGGTCTCGATCAACCACTGCGCGACCTGCGCCGACGTTTGCGACCGCACCGCGGTCTGCGGCATGTATCCGGTATGGGTCGACGTCCAGGAAAGGGTCAGCGGCATGCTCGGCAAGGTCACTTTGAAAGATCTCGTTTCCGCAAAATAGCGGAAAAAAATTTGCACACACTAAAGACAAATCGGACCTTATTGGGGCACTACTAGTTATGGCGGTGGCCAGCTTGGCCGGCGGCGGACAATCCTCCGCGGCGGGCGCGCCGACGCCAAGCAGCTAAAGATGCCGATTCGGGACAATCATGTCCCAAAGCTAAAGCGAGGAGGGTTTAAAATGGGCGAAGCTGTAGCATATGAATGGAAACCCGTAAAGGGTTTCGCACTCTCCGGGATTTTCTGGGGATTGGTTTCCGTACTGATCGGTCTGTTTATCTCGGTCCAGTTGTGGAAACCGGAACTGAATATCCCTCCGTATCTGACCTACGGCAGATTGCGGACGGTGCACGTGAACGGGCTGGTATTCGGGTTCGCCATCGGTGAGATCTTCGCACTAAGCTACTACATGGTGCAAAGGTTGACCAAGAGGGCGCTGATGTTTCCCAAGCTCGCCATGGTTCAACTCTACATCTTCAACGTAGCCATCGCCGCCGCCGCCGTCTCTCTTTTGGCTGGCATGAACCGCGGCAAGGAGTTCGCCGAGCTGGAATGGCCGCTGAACATCGGCGTGGTCATCCTCTGGGTGATGTTCGCGGTGATCGTGGTCGCCACCATCCTGAAGAGAAAAGAAGAGCAGATGTACATCAGCTTGTGGTTCATGCTCTCGACGGTGGTCGCGGTCGCGGTCCTGTACATCGTCAACCACCTCTCCATCCCGGTGAGCCTCACCAAGTCCTATTCGCTCTTCTCCGGCGGCAACGACGCCAACATCGAGTGGTGGTACGGGCATAACGCGGTGGCCTTCATCTTCACCACGCCGATCCTCGGCATGTTCTATTACTTCCTCCCCAAAGCGACCGGCATGCCGATCTACAGCCACAGGCTCTCCATCGTCGCCTTCTGGTCGCTGATCTTCGCCTACCTCTGGACCGGCGCCCATCACCTGATCTACTCGCCGCTTCCCGACTGGATCCAGACCGTCGCCATCGCCTTCACCGTGTTCATGATCGCTCCCTCCTGGGCCTCGGTTTTCAACGGCTACTACACCGTCGGCGCCGACTGGTCCAAGATGAAGTCCAACTACCTCACCAAATTCTTCATCCTCGGCATCACCTTCTACGGCCTGCAGACCTTGCAGGGTCCGCTGCAGGGCTTCCGCGTGGTCAACCAGATCGTGCACTTCACCGACTGGGTGCCGGGACACGTGCACATGGGGACCATGGGCTGGGTGGCGATGATCATCAGCGCTTCGCTTTACTACGTGATTCCGAGCGTCTACAACACCACGGTCTACAGCGAAAAGCTCGCCAACCTCCATTTCTGGCTGGTGCTGGTCGGCCAGATGATCTTCTCGGTGAGCATGTGGATCCTGGGGATCCAGCAGGGGGTCATGTGGAAGGCGATCTCCCCGGAAGACGGCAGCCTCACCTACACCTTCATGGAATCGGTGCTGGTCAGCTACCCGTACTGGCAGGTAAGGACGGTCGGCGGTCTCTTGTTCTTCATCGGCCTGTGCGTTTTTGCCTACAACCTGGTCATGACCATCAAAAATGCCAATAAAGCCGTCGCTGTGGAAGGGAGGTAGCCGATGTCCATATACAAAAAACCCATAGTATTAACCGTTCTGATCACCGTGGTTATTCTCATTGGCACCGTCGTCATGATGGTCTTCCCGCTCTTCTCCTCGGAGACGCAACCGAAGATGGCCAGCCTCAAACCCTACACCGCGCTGCAGCTGGCCGGCAGGGACGTCTACATCGAAAACGGCTGCTACTACTGCCACTCGCAGATGATCAGGCCGCTCAAGGCCGAGGTCATGCGCTACGGAGAGTACTCCAAGGCCGGCGAGTTCGCCTACGACCAGCCCTTTTTGTGGGGCTCCAAGAGAAAGGGTCCGGACCTCGCCAGGATCGGCGGCAAGTATTCGGACAAATGGCACTACAAGCACATGACCGATCCGCGCAAATTGTTCCAGGGATCGAACATGCCGGCTTACGGCTGGCTCGCCGAGCAGACCATCAACGCCAAAGACATGGAAAACAGCATGAAGGCCCTGGGCTTTCCCTACACCAAGGACGACATCGAGGCGCTCAAGGACAAGAGCAAGCTGGACGCGGTGATCGCCTACCTGCAGTGCCTGGGCACCTCGGTGGATAAGAAGCCGAAGCAGCCGCTGATCGCCGCGGGAGACAAGAACCCGCTCTTGGCCGACGCCAAGGCCATCGAAGAAGGGAAGAAAGTTTACGAGATGAACTGCGCCGCCTGCCACGGCATCGACGCCAAGGGCGATGTCGGTCCGGACCTGACCGACAACGAATGGCTCTACGTCCCCGGCCCGATCCAGGACGACACCCTGTTCTCCATCATCGCCGACGGCACCAAGAAGGATCAGGAATTCGAGCACCGAAAGGCCAAGGGCGGCATGCCTTCCTGGGGCGAGTTCTTCGGCAAGAAGAAGATCTGGTCGGTGGTGAGCTACATTAGATCGCTGGAAAGCAAATAAAGGAGGCTGACATGAAATACTTCCAAAACATCCACGACATGGACCGCAAGGACACGCAACACAAGCTCCCGGCGGGCTGGCTGCTGCTCTTCGTCGGACTGATAGTATTCGTCGGCTACTACATAGCGGCTTTCACCCCCGGCATCAGCGGCTGGACCCAGGCCGGCGAGTACGAGCAATCGATGAAGAAGTAGCAAAGAACTAACGGCGGGCGCCGCCGGCACGGGGCGCCCGGCGGCACGCATCTCCCCCTCCCGCCGCGGGAGGGGGAGTTAACGCGGGAAAGCAAGCAGCAGTCAAGCGGCATTCGAGGTGTGAAAGGCATGGCAATCAAAACGATCAGGACATGGAGACGGCTCGTTGAAGCCATTCAGGCGCTGCTTATCATGGGCCTGCCGTTTGTCCGCGTGAACGGCCAAAGCGCCCTGCGTTTCGACCTCACTTCCCTGAAGCTGCACGTTTTCGGCAACACCATCTGGATGCAGGAGTTTTTCTTAGTGCTGATCGCGGTCATCGCGGTCGCGGCGCTGTTCATCCTGGTCACCCATGTCTACGGACGGGTGTGGTGCGGCTGGCTCTGCCCGCAGACGGTGCTGATCGACTTCACTTTTTTTATCGATAAAGCGGCAGAAAAGGGTCCACTTTATCGCGTAGCAAGCTATCTGGCGCTCTTGGCCTGCTCGATCGCGATAGCGGCGTCCATGATCTGGTACTTCGTATCCCCGTACGAATTCATCCCGGCTCTGGCCGCCGGCAGGCTCGGCGCCGCCGCCTCCTGGATCTGGGGGACCTTGTCGCTGATCCTGTTCCTCAACTTCGCTTTTCTCAGACACACCTGGTGCAAGACGATCTGTCCTTACGCCATGTTGCAAAGCGTGATGTTCGACAAAAGCACCATGATCATCGAACTCGACCAAAAGCGCTCGGGCGAGTGCATCAACTGCGCTGCCTGCGTCAGGGTCTGCCCGACCCAGATGGACATCAGAAACGGTTTCGAGGCCGCCTGCATCAATTGCGCGCAATGCATCGACGCCTGCGACAAGATCATGGCGCGGCGGCAGAAAAAAGGGTTGATTCGCTATGCCTTCGGCACGGCGAACGAAGGTCGGGTGGTCAGAAAGAACTCGGTGGTGCTGGCGATCATGGCGCTGTTGTTCCTGGCGTTTTTCGTGCGGCTCATGTCGGCCAGGACCGGGGTGGACGTCAACGTACTCCCCCATCGCATGGAGGCCAGGATCACCAAGGACCAGATGGTGGTGAACGCGTACGTGCTGTCGGTCAAGAACATGCTGGAGACGCCGGTGGATCTGACGGTGAAAGTGGAGGTGGCCGGCGCGGCGCCGACGCAATCGCTGACCCGGCCGCTCCATCTCGACCCGGACGGCAAGGACAAGTTCCCGTTGATCGTGAAAATCAAGAAAACGCCGGGCATGAAAACGACCAAGATCAGGATGAAGCTGGTCGATGCGACCAGGAAACTACTGATAGAGAGGGAGGCCAACTTTGTGGTGCCAGATGAATTATAAACTGCTGATTTCCTCGATTGTCGCCGCTGTTTTCTCGATCATCGGCGTCTGCCTCTGGTCCGGGATCACCATGCGCGAGGTGACCGTGGTGGAGCATCCCTACGAGGAAGGCTTGAGGTACGACGCCAACCAACTGCGCATCGCCAAGTTGGGATGGAAAGTGATCGTGCCCCGCTCTTTGGCCCGCGACGAGCAGTTGAACGTGCAGGTATACGACCGGAACGGCGCGCCGGTCGATGCCGCCAAGGTCGAATTGGCGGTCAACCGCATCGACAGTCTTGAAATTAAAAAATACCGGGCGTTACAGACCGACCGCGGCAGCTACGGAGCGCACGTCGAGTGTTCGCCCCAAGGGTGCTGGGAAGTGAAGGTCAACGTGACCCGCGGCGACGATTGGCTTAGCTATGACAGTCGAATAAATATTGGCGGGTAAGGAGGAGTTATTATGGCGGACGAAGTTTCGAGACGGAAATTTTTGACGGCGGGCATCGGGGTGATCAGCGGCACCATCATCGTCGGCCTGGGCGGCGCGGCCATGGTCAGCATCGCCGCGCCGGCGATAACCAACAAGCAGCAGGGAAAATGGGTCAGCGCCGGCAACATCGCCGAGCTGCCGCCGGGGCAGTTCAGTCAGGTCAACCTGACCTACGACGCCAAGGACGGATGGATGGACGGCAAATTCAAGATGCTCGCCTACGTGAAAGTGGAGGGGGAAAACATCTCCGCCTTCTCGGCCACCTGCAGCCATCTGGGGTGCAACGTGAACTACGACGAGAGCACCGGCGGCTTCAAATGCCCGTGCCACACCGGCATGTACGACAAGAACGGCAAGAACGTCAGCGGCCCGCCCCCCCATCCCTTGAAGAAGCTGGAAGCCAAGATCGAGGACGGGAAGCTGATGGTGAATACTCTGCCGAAGGAGGCCTAAGGAATGTTCGGAAAAATAATCGACCTGCTTGAAGAGCGCTTCACCTTCAAGAAAAGCCTGCAAGAAGACGTCTTCGAGCACAAGGTGCCCAACAAGCTCAACTTCACCTTCTGCTTCGGCGGCCTCACCTTTCTGATGTTCCTGCTGCTGGTGGCGACCGGCATCGCCATGCTCTTTTTCTACGTGCCGACCGTGGACCACGCCTTCACCTCGGTTGAGTACATCACCTTCGACCTGCCGATGGGCAACGTCATCCGCGGCGTCCACCACTGGTCGGCCAACGGCATCATCGTCTTCATCTGCCTGCACATGCTGCGGGTGGTGGTGTACGGCGCCTACAAGAACCCGCGCGAATTCCACTGGATCAGCGGCGTGCTGCTCTTCGCCGTCACCCTGGGCTTCGGCTTCACCGGCTATCTGCTCCCCTGGGACCAGAAGGCGTACTGGGCGACCAACGTCGGGGTGCTCATGCCCAAGGGGGTCCCCTTCATCGGCGACCACATCGTGAGCTTCCTGATGGGCGGCAGCAACATCGGCGCGCTGACCCTCTCCAGGTTCTTCGCCCTGCACATCGCCGTGCTGCCTTTGATCACCGCGGTATTTCTTCTGGCGCACTTCCTGATGATCCGCAGGACAGGCGTGGCCAGGCCATTATAAGGGGGGATTTCCATGCAAGACGACGTCAGCGCGCCGGAGAACGGCGACACCGAAAAGCAAATGATCTTTTTTCCGAATTTCCTCTTCCTGGAGGCGATAGCGGCCATCATCGTCTTCGCGGGCATCGTGGCCCTGGCGGTGTTCATCCCCATGGCCATGGGCGATCCGGCCGACCCTTCCGCGTCCGCCTTCAAGCCCAAGCCGGAATGGTACTTCATGTCCGCCTTTTACCTCTTGAAGCTCTGCCCGTCGAGCATCGAGATCGTGCCGACCATCATCGGCCCCGCGGTCGGCGGCGCGCTGTTGATGCTGATGCCGTTCATCGACAAGCATCCGGAGAGAAGCCCCAAGAAGCGGCCGATCGCCATGATCCTGACCGCCGTGATCACCGTTTCCGTGGTCGGCCTGACCGTGGCCGGCATCTATCTCGATTAGCAGTATCTACTGCAGTAAAACATTTAAAAGGAGGATCACTGAATGAAGAAGATCGCAATTTTGTCCGCTCTGTTGGTCGGCGTCTGCGCCGGCAACGCCCTGGCAGCCGGGGCCAATCTGGTTACCGCCAAGAAGGTTTCCAAGGACCCGGTAGACATCAGCAGCTCGGAGTGGAGCTCGGCCTCGGAAGCGGCGCTGGTCAACGACGGCGCCTCGGGCGGCCCCTTCGAGAAGAAGACGCTGCAGGTGAAAGTGAAGGCGGTCTACACCAAGGGTGGCAACGTCAGCGTGCTGGTCTCCTGGCCGGACGCGGATCAGAACGTCTCCAAGGAGCCGTGGAAATACAGCAAAGGGAAGTGGACCAAACAAAACGTCGACGAGGACAAACTCGCCTTCAACTGGGAAATCAAGCGGATCAAGAACTTCGCCACCAAGGGATGCGCGGTGGTCTGCCACGCCGAGTCCAAGAACAAGGAAGACTGGAAGTACCACACCGACACGGCCACCGAGCGCGGCGACCTGTGGGAGTGGAAAGCGCAGACCTCCGGCGCCCTGGGCTATGCCGAGGACGGCTACGTAGACGACGACTCCAGGAAGGCCGACAGCGGCACCGGCAAGGCCAAGAAGAACGAGTCCGCCGACAAGAAAGGCCCCAAGTTCATGCAGGACCCCGCCAAGAAAGCCACCGTTGCCGGCGCGCTGATGGAAGGCGAAACCGTGGAGATCAAGGGACATAAATTCAAGGACGGCGACGTCGTTCCTTCCTGGATACTCTCCAAGTACTCCGGCTCGATGGCCGACGTGAAGGCCAAGGCGAAGTGGGCCAACGGCCAGTGGACCGTGATGCTGCAAAGAAAACTCGAGACCTCCGACAAAGAGAACGACGTGCAGTTCGACACCCGCAAGGACTTCAACTTCGGCCTGGCGATATTCAACAACTCCAGCAGGCACAACAGCTACAACTCCGGCCCGATGAAACTGAAGTTCGACTAACGACGACGGATAGCGTATTTTAAGGTAGCGATCACATGGTGCGGCTGATATACTCGCTCGGCCGCACCATGTACTTGCCACCAATAAGGAGGGGACTGCGATGATGTTCAACGGATGGATCTATTTCTGCGGTACCGTCGCTTTGTTTATCGGCTTCATAGTCGCCGTCGCCTATTATTACAATCCAAAGCGCAGATCCAAGGTCGAAGAAGCCAAGTTCCGGATGATGGAGGACGACGACCAGGCTGCGCCGGAGAAAGACGCCAAAAAAGAGCAAAGGAAGGACAAATGAGGCAGAATTCCCAATCACGTTGCCGCGTCCTGGTTTTACAGCCGCCCGCTGCCGGTTGGCAGTTCCTGCAGCTCCCCCTGCTGCTGGCCGCGCTGTTGCTGGCGATGCTGCTCTGCAACTTGCACCCGTCGGCAGTGCATGCCGCCGACGCCCACCCCTCCCACATGGCCGCCGCCGGCATGGCTAACTGCGAGATCAACAAGGGCGCCTGCACCCTGAAAAACGGCGCCGCCGTGGTCACCCTCGACATCCTGCCCAAGCCGGTCAAGGCCATGCAGGACCTGAGCTTCACCGTGACCCTGCCGGGGCAGCAGTCCTATCCCGGGCTGAAGCTCGATCTGCAGATGATCGGCATGGACATGGGCACCAACCAGGTGCCCCTGACCAGAACCGCCGACGGCAGATACACCGGCACGGGAGTGATCCCCAGGTGCCACAGCGGCAAAAAGCTCTGGTCGGCTACCGTCACCATTCCGGGTCAACCCTTCGAAACCTCCTTCCTGTTTAATGTCCTTTAGCGAATCGACCTACGCGCTGATGTTCGTCTCGGGCTTCTTCGGCGGCTTCGGCCACTGCCTGGGGATGTGCGGCCCGATCGTCGCCGCCCACGCCATGAACGCCGGCGGCAGGCGCCTTTTTCCCCACTGCCTGTACAACCTGGGACGCATCACCACCTACAGCCTGGTCGGCGGATTGATGGGTTTGACCGGTTCCTTCGCCGGCGTGATCCGCCCGATCGAGAATTTCCAGAACATACTTATGGCGGGCATCGGCCTGCTTATGGTAATAATGGGGCTGATCGTGGGGGGTTGGCTCCCCTGGAGCATCGGGCAAGGCGGTTGCGGCTGGAACCGGATCGGCTCCCTGGTCAAGTTCGTCACCGAGACCGGCAGCCCGGGCGCCTTTTTCCCGATGGGGCTGCTGCTGGGGTTCATCCCCTGCGGCATGTCCTACACCGCCTTCATCGCGGCCGCCGGAGCCGGCGTGCACGCCGGGAGCCAGGCCGAGGGATTCGTCAAGGGGATGCTGATGCTTTTGCTGTTCGGGCTGGGGACCGCGCCGGCATTGCTGCTCTTGGGCGGCATCGCCTCGGTGATCGGCCAAAAGGCGCGGCTCAAACTGCACAAGGCCTCCTCGATCGCCATGATCCTGTCCGGCGCGATCTTTTTTTATCGCGCGGTGGCGCTGTAAAAAAATTTGTCTTCCAACAGGGTGCTCAATGTCCGAATGCAACCACTGCCTGCTCTCATTCCCTGAACGGGAAGCCGTCTACGACGAGATCGAGGGGAAGACGCTCACCTTCTGCTGCAACGGCTGCCGGGGCATCTACCGGCTGATACATCTCGAAGGACTGGACCGCTTCTACGACAAGCGCGACTGGAACGAAGGCGCCGCCGGCCCCGCCCTCTTGATAAACAATCCCGATCCGAGCCTCTTCGACGCACTGGTCAAGGATCTCCCCGCGACCGCGGCCGGCGAAGCGCCGCTGAAAGAGATCGAGATCTACGTGGGCAATATCCGCTGCGCCTCCTGCGTCTGGCTGAACGAGAAGATCCTCGACAAGACCGACGGCGTGGTCTACGCGCGCCTCAACTACGCCACCCACATGGCCCGGATCAGGTGGGACGCGGAAAAGACCGGCCTCGACGTCATCCTCTCGCGGATCGCCTCCATAGGCTATCTTCCCAAGCCCTATACCGAGACCGAGCGCCACAAGGCGCAAAGCGCCGAGACCCGCGATCTGCTGGTGCGCTTCGGCACGGCCGCCTTTTTGTCCTCCAACCTGATGATCTACAGCATCGCCCTGTACGCCGGCTACTTCCACGGCTTCGACAAGAACATGAAGCACCTGTTGGAGATCATCTCCCTGTTCCTGACCCTCCCCGTGCTCTTCTACTCGGGCATGCCCTTCATCAGGAACACCTTCCGGGGGCTCCGGTCGCTGCACTTCACCATGGACTCGCTGATCACGGTCGGCTCGGGCTCCGCCTTCGTCTACAGCGTCTATTGCCTTTTCACCGGCGGCGAGGTCTACTTCGACACCTCGGCCATGATCGTCACCCTGATCCTCCTGGGAAGGTACATCGAAGCCACCGCCAAGGGGAAGGCGTCCATGACCATCCAGATGCTTTCCGAGCTGGTGCCCAAGGAGGCGCGAAAACTCAAGGTGGGGTGCGACGGGAGCGGTTCGGCGGACACGGAGATGATCCCGGTCTCGGCCATCAAAAAGGGGGACCGCCTGCTGGTAAAGCCCGGGGAAAGGATCCCGCTGGACGGCACGGTGCTCAGCGGCGAGAGCGAGGTGGACGAATCGGTGATCACCGGCGAGGCGCGCCCGGTCGCCAAGACCGCCGGAGTCGCCGTGATCGGCGGCAGCATGAACCTGTTCGGCTCGGTGGCCTTCGAGGCGGCCGGCACCGACAAGGAGACGCTGCTGGCCAAGATCATCCAATCGGTGACCGAGGCCCAGTCCGGCAAGCCGCGCATACAGAACATCGCCGACCGGGTGGTGGCCGTTTTCGTGCCCGCCATCATCGTCATCTCGCTGGCGACGCTGGTCTTTTATCTGGTCCGGGGCGCGTCGCTGGACGTCGCCCTGATGACCGCCATCTCGGTGCTGGTGATCGCCTGTCCCTGCAGCCTCGGCCTCTCGACGCCTTTGGCCGTGCTGATCTCCTCCACCGTCGCCTCCTCGCGGGGCATACTGATCAAAAACGGCGAGGTGATCGAAAACGTCGCCGGCATCGGCTGCGTGGTCTTCGACAAGACCGGCACCATCACCACCGGCAAGCCGGTGCTGAAAAAGACCCTGGCGCTGGACGGCTCGACTCCCCCGGAGGAGTTGCTGAAGATCGCCGCCTCGCTGGAGAGGTTTTCCGAGCACAGCGCGGGACACGCGATCATGGAGGCGGCCAGGGGGCTCGATTGCTACCAGGTGAGCGGCTTCCAGGCCGTGCCCGGCAAAGGGGTAGAGGGGACGCTTGACGGCCGGCAGATCTTCGTCGGTAACTCCGGCTTCATGGAGCAAAAGGGGATAGCGGTGAGCGGGGAGACCAGGGAATCGGTGGCGCGCTTCGAGGCCGAAGGGCACACGGCCGTCTACCTGGGGTGGGGCGAGCTGTTGCGCGGCGTCTTCCTGGTGGCCGACAGCGTGCGCGACGACGCGGCCCGGGCCATGGCGAAGCTGCGCGAGCTGGGGCTGAAGACCGTCATCATCAGCGGCGACACCGCCACCACCACCCGGGCGATCGCGTCCGCGGTCGTCGTGGACGACGTCGTAGGCTCCGCCCTCCCCCACCAGAAACGCGAACTGGTTGCCGAAATGCAGGCAAAGGGACGCGGCGTGATGATGATCGGAGACGGCATCAACGACGCCCCGGCGCTCACCGAGGCGCTGGTGGGAGTGGGCATGGGACGGGGTACGGAGATCGCCATGGAGAGCGCCGACGCCATCCTGGTGAGAAACAGGCTGGAAGCGGTGCCGTTCTTCGTGGGCCTGTGCAAGACGACCTTCAGCATCATCAAGCAGAACATCTTTTGGGCCTTCTTTTACAATATCGCCGCCATCCCGCTGGCGATCTCGGGAGTGCTCCATCCCATAGTAGCGGCCGGAGCCATGTCGGTAAGCTCACTGTTCGTAGTATTCAACTCCCTGAGGATAAAAAAATGTGGACGCTCTATTTCCTGATCGCGATCACCCTGGTTTTGGGCGCAGGCGCGTACCTGCTGTTCCTGTGGTCGGTGAAGCGCGGTCAGTTCGACGACGTGGAAGGCCCCAAGTACCGGATGCTGGACGACGACGATGACATGAAGGGTCCGCCGAAACAAGGGAAGCAGTAATTTCAGAACTCCTGATCTCGCGTCAGGTGTATTTTCCGTAGTTATTGGGTTTTTTGCTTGATATTTCCGCTAGTTGTCGCGCTATTTTTTAGATTTT
>CAIYDQ010000337.1 GCA_903925075.1 uncultured Geobacter sp. | reverse complement strand
GCCAGGGCGCGCAGTCTGCCGAAGATGAGCGGAGAGACCGCCGTGGAAAAATACTGCAGGGTGAGCGATTGGTTGGTGCTCTCGTAGTAGTGAAAACCAAAGCTCATCACGACGGTGGTGAAGATCAGCCAGCCATAGGAAGGGATCAGCGCGGTGATGCCGGTTCCCAACCCCAACAGGGCCACCGAGAGCGCCGCCAGCTTGTGCTCGCGCACCAGGAGCAGGACGAAGACCAGCAACAGCGTCAAGAGGCCGGGTATCTCGCGGATGGACTGGACGATGCCGACCTGGCTGCCGTCCAGGTGCACCATTTCCGCGGCGAAATTGTTGAACATGATGGCATATCCCTGCATGCCGACCGTCGAAGCCGCGGTCAGCACCACCAGGAAGCGCAGCATAGGCCGTTGTTCGGAAGCTATCGACGCGGGATCAAGCTTCCCCAGCAATCTTCTCATGCACTCTCCTTATACAGGTTCTTTCAGAACCTGGGGCGTCAGCAGTTTTTCCAACTCGACGAGCACCGGAGCCATGCAGTCGCGAACGGCCTTTTCGGCGCGGTCGCAATCGCGGGCGGCTATGGCGTCTATGATGGCGCGGTGAGCGGCCTCGTCCGGTTCGGGGAGATCCGCTTCCCGGGTGGAGGCGATGGTTTCCCTGACCGCGGCGGAGAACCAGCGATACAGCTCCTCAAGCGCCGGGTTGCGGGCCGCGGCCAAGAGCGCCTGATGAAAAGCCAAGTCCCGCTGCACAAAGGCGGCTTCGCCCGCCTCGGATCGCTTGCCCCAGCATGCGTCCAGCAGGCGATGGAGCGCTGCGACGTCTTCGTCGTTGCAGCGCCGCGCCGCCAACCGCGCAGCCTCGACCTCAAGCGAACAACGCACCTCGAAATGGTCGCGCAGGCTGGCCCGTTTCAGACGCCGTAAGGGATCGTCGGCGTCCACGACCGCTCGCAGGTAGGTGCCGGCCCCTTGGCGAACTTCGAGCAGGCCCGAGAAAGCCAGGATCTTCACGGCCTCCCTG
Source organism: uncultured Geobacter sp. (assembly GCA_903925075.1). Taxonomy (GTDB): domain Bacteria; phylum Desulfobacterota; class Desulfuromonadia; order Geobacterales; family Geobacteraceae; genus Geomonas. The sequence continues at coordinate 12,089 of CAIYDQ010000337.1, read as the reverse complement.
ACGGTGCCGCGGCTTACCTGCAGCATCTCGGCAAGCATCGGCTCGGTCGGAATGCGCTCGCCGACCGTCCAGCGGCCGGCCGCAATCTGCTCGCGCATGATGTTAACCGCGGTATCGACCAGCGAAGAGCGCGGCGCATAGTGGCTCATGATGGGTGCCCTCAGTAAACATCGAATCATCGGATGAATTGACGATACTGCTTTAGCATTAATGGTGAGCGGAGTAAAGGGCAATTTTCAGCCTAGGAAATCACCAGTCGGTTAGGTTTTGTGCCGCCAAATCTTCAAATGAGCTTGACATATGAATTTACGGCGCTATTTTTAACGCTGTTTTTAATCTTTGGGGTAAACCCGGTTTCAGTAAGGAGAAGAACCATGCAAAAATGGCGTTGTACGATCTGTGGCTATATCTACGATCCTGCTGAGGGAGACGTCGGCAACGGGGTGAGTCCCGGGACTTCCTTCGAGGATGTACCTGAAAGCTGGGTCTGCCCGATTTGCGGGGTCGAGAAGAATATGTTCGAACCGATGCCCTAGAGAGGCAGGGGGCGCCATCCCGGTCTGATCCTGACGGTCTTTGGCGCCGGGAGCGACCATGGCGAGCGCGCAGATAGTCATATACACCATCGGGCACTCCATCCGAACCCTCGATGAATTCGTCGCGCTGCTGCGCAGCCACGGCGTGCAGCGCCTGATAGACGTGCGCACCATTCCCCGTTCGCGTCACAATCCCCAGTTCAATAAGGAAACGCTGGCCACCTCTTTGCGCAATCGCCGCATCGCCTATCGTCACCTGAGCGAGCTTGGCGGCTTGCGGCACGCCCGCGCCGATTCGCCCAACACCGGCTGGCGCAACGCCTCCTTTCGTGGTTTCGCCGATTACATGCAGAGCGCAGAGTTTGCGGCCGCGTTGTCGAAATTGATCTCCCTTGCCGAGGAGAAAACCACCGCGATCATGTGCGCTGAGGCCGTTCCCTGGCGCTGCCACCGGTCCCTGATCGGCGATGCCCTGGTCGTCCGGGGAATCCAGGTGCTGGAAATCATCGGAGCCAAGAGCGTCAGAGCGCACCAGCTCACGCCGATGGCCAGGGTTGAGGGGGAGAGGATCCTTTACCCGCCTGAGGACGACGGGGAGGAAAAGGGGGCTCCTGAACCGCATCAAACCCGTGTTGACTAAAGAGCGTGCAACGACTATGCTAGCCACTTTGCGGAAGGTGGCTGCTCTCATCGTCGGATCGGCTTATTTGCACACCCCTGTGACCTTTCTTGGAGAACGACGGCATCGACCCCAACAGCGGCCGCATGCTTTTCTCCTTGATTGCAACCTGGCAAATAAGAAGCAGCCTCGACCTGCCGGACTTGTAATCATCATTGGGAGGCGCAGATGACAACCAGGAACCCGAACAGTTACAACTCCATGAGGACGCTCACCGTAGACGGTAAGACCTATCATTACCATTCCCTGAAAGCATTCGCCAAAAACGCCGCTTTGGACATATCGCGGCTGCCATACTCGCTCAAAATACTGCTGGAAAACCTGCTGCGCCGGGAGGACGGCGTCATCGTCAAAAAGGACGATATCGACGCGGTCGCGCTCTGGGATGCCCATGCCGCCTCGGAGAAGGAACTTCAGTTCATGCCGGCGCGCATCCTGCTCCAGGATTTCACCGGCGTGCCGGCCGTCGCCGATCTGGCCGCCATGCGCGTCGCCCTGAAAAGACTGGGGGGACGGGCCTCCCGCATCAACCCGATCCAGCCGGCCGACCTGGTGATCGATCACTCGGTGCAGGTGGACCACTACGGCTCCTCTCTGGCGCTGGGCGACAACGCCGCGCTGGAGTTCGAGCGCAACCACGAGCGCTACCAGTTCCTGCGCTGGGGGCAGGCAGCCTTCAAGAACTTCCGCGTGGTGCCGCCGGAGACCGGCATCTGCCACCAGGTGAACCTGGAATACCTGTCGCAGGTGGCCATGGTGACCCAGGTGAAGGAGGAGAACTGGGTTTTCCCCGACACCCTGGTCGGCACCGATTCCCATACCACCATGATCAACGGGCTGGGCGTGGTCGGTTGGGGGGTAGGGGGGATCGAAGCCGAAGCGGCCATGCTGGGACAACCCTGCTCGATGCTGATCCCCCAGGTGGTCGGCTTCCGGCTCACCGGCGCGCTGCAACCGGGCGCCACCGCGACCGACCTGGTCCTGACCATCACCCAGATGCTGCGCAAGAAAGGGGTGGTCGGCAAATTCGTGGAATTCTTCGGCCCCGGCTCGGCCTCGCTCAACGTCGCCGACCGCGCCACCATCGGCAACATGGCGCCGGAGTACGGAGCCACCATCGGCGTCTTTGCGGTCGACGAACAGACCATCGCCTATCTGCGCCTCACCGGCAGGCAATCCACGGCTACGCTGGTGGAAGCGTATTACCGGCAACAGGGACTGTGGCGCGGCGCCGACCAGCCCGAGCCGATTTTCAGCGACACGCTGGAACTCAACCTGGCCGACGTCGAGCCGTCCATCGCCGGACCGACCCGGCCCATGGACCGGGTGCGCCTCAAGGACGCCCGCAGTTCCTTCAGGAGGCAGTTGGCGTCGCTCAAGCAGCGCGAGACCGATGCGCTGGACAAGGACACCCTCAACCGCTGGCTGGGCGAAGGGGGGTCGCCGGTCACCATCGCCCCGGAACTGTCGGCCGTTCATGCCGACAAGGCGCTTGGTTCACTGGGCGACTGCGTGCCGCTGCGCCAGCCCGACGGCACGACCTACAACCTTTGCCACGGCTCCATCGTCATCGCCGCCATCACCAGTTGCACCAACACCTCCAATCCCTCGGTCATGATCGCCGCCGGACTTTTGGCCAGAAACGCCGTGCAGCGCGGCTTGCAGGTCAGGCCGTGGGTGAAGACCAGCCTCGCGCCCGGCTCCAAGGTGGTGAGCGATTACCTGCTCGCCGCGGGGCTCACTCCCTACCTGGAAGCCCTGCGCTTCCATCTGGTCGGCTACGGCTGCACGACCTGCATCGGCAACAGCGGGCCGCTGGCCGATCATATCGTCAAAGCCGTCAACGAGGGAGAGTTGGCCGTGGCCGCCGTGCTCTCCGGCAACCGCAACTTCGAGGGGCGCATCAACAGCAGCGTGCGCGCCAATTACCTGGCTTCGCCGCCGCTGGTGGTCGCCTACGCGCTGGCCGGCAACATCAACATCAACCTGGCCAGCGACCCGCTCGGCCTTGACCCCAACGGCGAACCGGTTTACCTGAAGGACATCTGGCCCGAAGACCTGGAGGTCGCGAGCCTGGTCAATAGCTGCGTCGTTCCCGAATCCTTCACCCGCAACTACGCCGATGTCTTTCGCGGCGACCGGCACTGGAACGCGCTGAAAGTGCCCACCGGCGAGCTGTATCAGTGGCAGAACGACTCCTCCTACATAAAGCAGCCCCCGTTTTTCGGCGAGCTGCAAGCGGCCCCCGCGCCGGTAACCGACATTGCGGCGGCGCGCGTGCTGGCCCTCTTGGGCGATTCCATAACCACCGACCACATATCGCCGGCCGGCTCCATCGGCAAGGAGACACCGGCGGGGCGCTACCTTGTCTCGCTGGGCATCAAGCCCTCGGACTTCAACTCCTACGGCGCCCGCCGCGGCAACCACGAGGTCATGGTGCGCGGCACCTTTGCCAACATCCGCATCAAGAACCAATTGGTCCCCGGCGTCGAGGGGGGAGTGACCGTGCATTTCGGGAAAGGGGATCAGGAAGGGGAGCAGATGTCCATCTTCGACGCCGCCATGAAGTACCGAAAAACGGCGACGCCGCTGCTCGTCATCGCCGGCAAGGAGTACGGGACCGGTTCGTCGCGGGACTGGGCAGCCAAAGGGACCAATCTGCTGGGCGTGCGGGCGGTGATCGCCGAGAGCTTCGAGCGCATCCACCGCTCCAACCTGGTCGGCATGGGGATACTTCCTCTGCAGTTCCTGGCCGGCGAAAGCTATCGCAGCCTCGACATCACCGGCGCAGAATCATTCGATATCGCGGGGCTGGCCAACCTTGCCCCGGGACAGCGGCTCCAGGTGAAGATCAACTGCGCCGACGGCGCCGAGAGGGCCTTCACCGTGCAACTGCGCATCGACACCTCCAACGAGCTTGCCTACTTCAATCACGGCGGCATCCTGCCGTTCGTGCTGCGGCAGTTCTTGAAATAACCCGACTCCCGCTACCCAAAAGCAGACGGGGCGAACCGTGTGGTTCGCCCCGTTTGGATGACGCCGGCTTTTTGTTAAGGTCAGGGCACCTTGTCCATGTGCATGAGCATCCCTTTCTTGAGCCCTTCGTCGGCCGGCTTCTCGCCCAGGAAAATCGCCAGCACGCCGGTCGCCAGGCGCGACGACGCCACCATCCCCAACTCCTTGCCGTTGTGTTTCACCGTCACCGATCCATTGCCGCCCAGAAACAGATCCACCACGTCGCCGCGCTTGAAGTCGTCGGTGAAGAGAGAAAGGAATTTCCTTGCCTCCCCGGAGCCTAACAGCTCTGGGGAATTCTTGGCAAAACCCTCTTTAAAAGCCTCGGTGATCTTCTCCTTCTCTATCTTGGAATAAAGAAAATTCATCCGGATCAGTTTATCTGCGCTGTCGCTAAGAGCCTGAGGCGCGCTTGACAGCGGGTGCGACGAATAAAGAGAGCCGATGTACACCTTCACAAAGAACTTCTTTCTGATGCCGCTGCCGTTAAGCTTCAAAACATGTCCGTTGACGGTGATCGACGGTTCGATCTGCACGTCGGCGATCTCAATCGCCTGGGCGGTTGCGGCAAGAAACAGCGTGACAAGCAGTGCGAGCGGTACTCTCATGACGTTGCTCCTTTTGCTAAACGTTGAAGATCCAGTTTGTTGGCGTTGTCTCCGCTCTCTCGCGCCCCGCGTCCCTCAAGGAACGATCCAGTCGCTTTTAATCAAAATAGGATTCGGACCGCGGGAGAGGGTGACGAGGTACCACCCTTTGGAGGCATAGCGCTGGCCGGGGCCGAAGCTGAGCCGCTCGTAATCGGGATAGCCGTGCAGCGAGGAGCGGTCTATCAGGTCCAGAAAATGGTCCCGGTAAAAATTGCGCCGCATCTTCGGGATTACCTCGTTCATCAAGAGCATGAGCGTATACATCCGGCTGGCAATCCTGCGGTCGTCGACCGGCAACCCTCTGCCTCGCAGCCAGACTTTCGAATAACCGGCGTGCATAGCCTCGTCTTGCGGCAACCGGTAGGGATAGGCGATGCTTGCGAATTCCCGCGCCTGCTCTGGTAGCTTCCAGAGATCCCGTTGCATGAGGGTAGCCGAAAGGTACACTGCCGCAGGCCTGCGCTCGCGCTCCGCAAGGCTCTCCATGATCGGGACCGCCTCCTTTCCCAGCCAGAGCAAAAGGGCCGTCGGCCGCTCCGGCCCCGTCAATTGCCGGACAAGATCCTGCGGAATTGCCCCGTTGGCCGGCAGAACCCGGTTCACGGGAGGCGTGCGACCCGAGGCGCGCCAGGCGGCCTCAAACCCTGCGGCCAAAGCGCGCCCTTCGCCGTTGTCCCGATACAGCTGCACCACGTTTTTCCCCGCGGACGATTCCGACGCCTTGCCGAGACCGCCGGCTGCGGCTGCTCCCTCCTGAAAAAGACCCTTTGAGAAGTACAAGGTGTACCAGTCCGTGGGCGTTGTCTCGGGATGGTCGGTGATCGGGAAGATGCACGGAATGCCGTGCCGTTCGCTGAAATCGTGGATCGGCTTCCACTCCCCCTTGGCGATGCCTCCCAAAAGGGCGAAAACGGGCTCTTGGCCGTAGTACGCCTCCAATTGACCGCGCCAGGACGCGGGCGGGCCCTGCAGTTGCCAGCGGCTGATCGAGAGTTTCCGGTACGACAAATCCGACTCTTGGGCGATCTCGGGGTATTGGGCCAGCGCCTGGCGAGCCGGTGCCCGGGCGTTCCAGTCGTCCGCGAAAGCCTGCAGCGTCGCCAGCATCGCCGCGCTCTCCTCGGGGGGGACGTCGGGGGCGACGACCGTGGCACAGCGCAGCGTCTCCGCAGTCACCCCGGGAGAGGGTTCGGCTGACAGACTCTTCAGGTAGGCGGTCAGGACCGCCATCTCGTCGTCGTCGAGGCGGTAACGCGGCATGACCGGGTTGAGCGCCCTGCCGGCGGGATCGATCCCCTGCCGCAGCGCAGCCGCGAGCGTTTCCCCGGTGTAAGCCGGCCGGCGCAGCGGAGCCCGGTAATGCTCGGATAACGCGCTCCGCTGCGCCGGGGTGAAGTCTCGCCCGAAAAAACTGGGCTGAAACAGCTTGCTTCCCGCGATGGGGGGAGTGGCCACCCCCCCCTCGGCGGACCCCAGACCGCTGCGCGTGTGGCAGTTGGCGCAGGAGAACATGCGCCCGTTCACCGCGAGATCCCCACCGATCACCGCTTCGACCGGTTTGCCGGACGGCAGGATGCCCTCGCGGTAGATGCGCTCCCCGAGCCTTACCGCCAAGGTCCGCCGGGACGCGGCCGATTCAGGTGTCGGGGCGCCGCCGGGATCGGCATGGGCGGGGGGTCTCAGCGCCAAGAGGCAAAAAAGGGCGAGGACCGGCAACCGGCTGGGCCATGCCCTCAAGCGGAGCCGGGGAGCCTTGTCGCGGTTGAAAGCTGGCGAGTCCGATTTCTGAATCAAGCTGGATGCTCCTCGGATGGAAGAATCGATGCGCAGGATGGCCTGACGGGTGCAAAGCAAGCATAGTACCACGATAGCCGAGGTTCGCCACCGTTCATCTTCGCGCCGAAGCGGCGGCACGGGAAAAAATCGCGGCGGCTGCCAGGGGACGGGCGCGATCCGAGGGCCGGGTCGCATCGATCTCCGCCGTTGGCGGATCGCCGCAGGCAAATCCCCCCTCGGAAAAGAGAGGAGATTTAGCCCGCGGCGAAACCGGCCAGCGGATGCCTCCCCGAGGCCGCCCGCGGCGCCCGGTTACTTGGTGACCGTGATGCTGGTCGTGGCCGTATAGAGGAGTCGACCGTTTATGTTGTTGAAAAACTCGACCTTGACCGGGACCACGCGGGGGGAGGTCGGCCTGACGATCAGGTCCCAGCGGCGCGCGGTGGTAAGACGGATGGGGGTGCCGGCGCGAACGAGCAGCGGTCGAGAGTACTGCTGTAGCGGCGGCACTCCCAAGGCATGGCCGTCCATGGCGATCACCTCCACGTCGATGTCGAGGGTGAACTGGGCGACGGCGTAGGCGGCCACGAGGGTGCGCACCAGAAGCGTCTGCCCCGCCTTGACCGTCGGCGCCACCAGAGGGCCGAAGAGCGGGTTCTCCGCGGCGGTGAAGGCGCTCGGGTCGCTTACGCGTCGCGCGATCCCGGTCATGACGAAGATGTCGGGGCGGAAATCGTTCAGGATGCCGTCCTGGCTGAAGTTGGCCGGGTTGTCCGGATCGTCGGGAACGCATTTCTGCATGAAGGCGTTGTGCTGCAAGGTGTGCCAGCGGCTGTCGATGTCGTCGGCGACCCATAACGCCTCGACGTCGTAATGTATCACGTGATCCGTGGGGAGCAGCGCGTTCGGGTTCATCCCGGCGGCAAAGCCCGGCCCGCCGGTGGGGTAGGTGACCGGCACCGCCGGAGCCGAGGGGTCCGGCGGATCGATCAGCAGCAGGCCGTAGAGCCCCATCTCGAAATGGAGCACCGTGTTCTTGTGGCAGTGATAGAAGAAGGTTCCGGCCTGCCTGGGCTGGTACTGGTAGGTGAAGTGACCGGTCACCTCGAAGGAGAGGTGACCTACCCCGTCGTTCATGGGCGTAGGCTCGATGCCGTGCCAATGGATGGTGTGGGTGTTGCCGTTGCAGTCGACATCGGCGTTCACCAGGGCATCGAGCGGTATCCTCAGGGTCGGCGAGGGGAAGCTGCGCCGCAGGATGTCCTTGGGCAGCGGGTGCGGGGCGTCGGGCGCGTCCGGGTCCTCGATAACCCACATCGGCACCTTGCTCCCGTCCGGGAGCAGCAGATCGATGCCGACCAGGAGCTTGCGGCTGAAGCTGAAGGTCGGCGGGAGCGGATCCGGATTGGGACCGTTGAACTCGGGGGGGCAGGAGAATTTGAAGTAATCGTTTATCTGGTTGGGCGGAACGTCTCCGCGGGGCACTATTTTGATGGCCATGGCCGTCTCCTTTCTGAGCGGTTACTACGCGCCGCCTTACATCGCGTTGGGGAAGTCTATGCCGTCCACGTCGCCCAGGAAATCGAAATGGGTGAGCGTCCCCTGCGGGTAATTTCCCCCGGCCGCGGTCTGCGAGGTTTCCAGATGACAGTGCATCGGGTACCCCAGCGGAGACTGCTGCACGCCCGGGGAACCGTTGGGCCCGTCGATGGTCAGCCCCAGTTCGTTGGGGATCAGGTTGCGCAGCGGGGTGTACCGGTTGCCGGCGATGTCGGGCGGTCTTAGGAACGGCACCAGCCAGTCGACCCGATCGAGAGGATCGATGGTGAAGGTGTCGACGAAAAACAGGTTGTCCTGCACCGCGCCGTTCACGGCGATCACGTAGACGTGGTTGGCATGGATATGGTTCGAATGGGTGAATAGGCCGGAGTTGAGGATGCGGACCAGCATGGGCTGGCCGATCCGCCCGCTCAAGGCGATACCGGGATCGTGGGCGGAAAAGACCCCGGATTTGCCGTTGATGGTGAAGTAGCGGGGAAGAAAGCTCGTTCGCATTTTGGCCGCGCTGACGGTAGAGGCGCGCCCGGCCAGGAAATCGGCCTGGGCCTGCGCGTTGAACAGAGGGTCGATCTGGTGCTGGAGCCAGATCCGGAATCGGGACGGGTCCCAACCTGCGGGCGAGAGGGCGAACTTGGGGAACTGTTTGCTGGCTCCCAGGTCGTTGAAAAGCCGCTGCACCGTCGGGGTTGGATAACTGTAAGGGGTGTTTCCCGCGGCAGGACTGACGATGAAGGCGCCGTGCAGCCCGAGCACCCTGTTCGCCGGCGCGTTCAGGGGATCCGTGTAGAGATAGCTGCCGGCGGCAGGCGCGGTGAAGCTGACGGTCGCGCTCTTGCCGGGGTAGATGGGAGCGGTAAGGACGTTGGTGCCGATGATCTGGAAGGCGTGCGGCTCGTTCAGGTGGTTGGCGACGTTGACGGTGACGAGGTCCCCCGCGGTGGCGAAGAGGACCGGTCCGGGAAAGCTCGGCCCGGTCGCAGCCGAGCTGAAGAGCCAGTGAAATACCTTGCTGCGGTCGACCATCTCGACCAGTGCCCCTTCCATGCTGAGTTTGACCGTTCGGTCCAAAGCGAAGGACTCGGACCGGAACAGCTGCGGAAGGCCCACGCCGCCGACGGCGATGGCCGCCAGCCCGCTCAACCCCGTTTTGATAAAATCGCGTCTTTTCATGACTTCCTCCAGGCGTTTAAACCGGCGATGCTTGCTTGCCGGGAAGTTCCTCCAACGGTTTGTTCCCCAAAAAAGACGGGCGCCGTGCCTGGAAGGGCTACGAGGAAAAACGCAGGCGGCGAAAATGGCCTGCCGGGTTCTGGTCGTTGGTCCCTGCGGGCGCAGGCAACCTCGTTGCGTTATCTGACTCTTAGAGCACACAGCATACAACGTGCCAGGGGCGAATCCGCTTGCGCCGTGAACGCGGAGCCGCACCGGAAGCGGAGTTGCGGCCCGGTGTGGCAGAAAAGACCGGACGGTGAGGGATGCAAAAAATTGGACGCCTGCCATGGCAAACGCTACATTTTCGCCGCGCGCTTTGGGCGTGAGCCCCAATCAACCGTCCGCCTCGGCTTTTTTACCCCGTCGGCCGATGCGGGCGATATTCATGGTATCATGAGACCTAAAACGGAGGAGTGTCATGAGAACAGCAACAGCGTACTTTTTTTCGATTCTTTGCCTGACGGCTCACTTCGCCTTCGCCTCCTCCCTCCCGGCATCTGCGGGGAGATTGGCGGCCGGGACGCAGGCGGAGGGAGGGAGGGCGTTTACGTCCCTGACTTCGGAAAAAGGGTCCTTCGTCATCGAACTCACGCTTGCCGAAAAGGAACTCAGGGCAGGCCCCAACATCCTCGACATCGTGCTGCGCGATGGTAGCGGCAACGGCGTCCAGGGAGCGCAGTTGAGCATAGTCCCCTGGATGCCGGCCATGGGGCACGGTGTTTGGGACAAGCCGCGGGTTCGGGAGCGCGGGGGCGGACGCTATCACGTCGACAACGTCGCCATCATCATGAGCGGAGTATGGGAGTTGAAGGTCGGCGTCAAAGCGGGAGCCGCGACGGATCGGGCCGTCTTCAGCTTCCCGGTGGCCAACGAGGCGTTCGCCGAACGGGAACCGGCGAAGCGGGAGCAGGGATACGGCAGGAGCTGGGCCGCATATCAGGTTCCGAACCTGACCCTCATCGATCAGGACGGCAAGATGGTCAACCTGAGCGCGCTCATGGAGTCAGGCAAACCGGTGATCCTCGATTTCATATTCACGACCTGCACCACCGTCTGTCCGGTCCTGTCGGCAGGGTTCGCCAATCTGCGGCGCGAGTTGGGAAGGGACGCCGAGAAGGTGCAGTTGGTTTCGATCACCATCGACCCGGAAAACGACCGGCCCGAGACGCTGAAGCGCTACGCGCAGCGGTTCGGCGCGGGACCCGGCTGGGAGTTTCTGACCGGAAGCAGGGACGAGGTGGGGAGCGTGCTCCGGGCATTCGACGCCTTCGCGGCGGACAAGATGTCCCACGAACCGCTCTACCTCATGCACGCTCCCCACGCCGCCAAGTGGCTGCGCATCGAGGGGATTATCGGGAAGAGCGATCTGGTGGGCGAATACCGGAAGATGAGAAGCGCCGACGCCGGCCGGTAGTTTCGCCCGCTCGGCAGCCTGCTTGAGGGCGGCGCCTCCTGTCGGTCACGCCGGCTCTTTTGTCTGCCCGCCGGTATTTTTCAGGAACAAGAACGCCAGCAAGGGGAGGGTGGCAAGGAAGGCATAAAAGAGCAGGTGGAAGGTCTGGCGCACGCCGACGCCGTCCGCCAGTTTTCCCACCAGCGGCCCGGTGCAGACAAAAAGGAGCCGAAACGACACCGACTGCAGCGAGAGGGTGGCGGCCCGGTTGGCCGAGGTGGATTCGCGTTGGGTATGGGTGAGCATCATCGGCCCTCTCAAGCCGCGCATGCAGGTAAGCAGGTAGTAAAAAAGGAATCCCCACACCCCCGCTGTCGTCCCGAGGCCGAAATAGCCCGCGGCCACCAGCCCCACGAAAAGCAGCACCATGCGCCGGTCGCCCAAAAGGCGATGCACGCGGTGGCTGGCCAAGGCGGCAAGCGCCACGGTCAAGTTCGCGCCCGCCCAGACCGGACCGAACCAGGCCAGCGGCACTCCCGAGCGCTGCATGTAGGGTTGGATCAGCCAGACCGGGAAAAACGAGGAGATGCCGAGCACCGTATTCAGCAAAATGGTATAGCGCAGGCGCCGATTGTCTTTGAAGGCATACCGGGCGGTTGCGAAAGCCTCCGCCAGATGGGAGCGGGTCCGAGCGGCGCGCACCCGGGAGGTGTCCGCAAGGCTCCTGGTGACGCAGAGCGCCGCGATCCAGACGCCGACCTGCAGAACGAAGGGGAGCATCGGCGCCCGGGTATAGATGACCCCGGCAAAAATGGCTCCGGCGGCCTCGCCCAACTGCCCGAAACCGTTCATCCGACCCTCATGGCGCGCATAGGAGAGTTCCTGGCCTTGCGCCCGCAAGGTCTCGTATAGGAGGGCGCTGTCCGAACCGCTGACAAAGGAAAGAGACATCCCCAGCAGTATCTCCGCCAAAAGCACGGTTCCGAAGGAGCCGGCGACGGTGTAGATTCCCCAGCCGACGATGCCCAATAGCGAGGCGATGGTGAGCGCGCAACGGTAGCCGAGCCGGTCGCTGACATAGCCGGCGGGGTAATCCAGCACCAGGGTGGCAGCGGAAAAGATGCCCTGCAGCAGGAGAATCTGCGTCAGCGTCAGCCCGATGTGGTCCTTCCAGAAAAGGGTGATGATCGCCATCGGGAAGAGGGTCATCTGCAGGAAGGAGAAGAGGTAAAGCTTGCGGATGTTGCCGGGCAGGTTTTTCATATGTC
>CAIYDQ010000336.1 GCA_903925075.1 uncultured Geobacter sp. | reverse complement strand
GCCCGGCGCCGCCCGCCCCGCCGGGCGGCAGATCCGCCCTACCCGCGCGCGGCGCGCAAACCGGGGCGCATCCGCCCGCCGCAGCGCCGCCGGCTGCGGCCCCCGCCGGCAGCCGGGACGATCCGGGCGATCGGCGCACGAGCGCACTTTTGGCCCTTTTCGAGGCGGGGCGCCATCGGGAGGCGGAACTCCTGGCGCGCGAGCTGAGCGCCCTCTCCCCGACCCATGCCTTGAGCTGGAAAATCCTGGGGGCGGCGCTGATCGCGCAGCAGCGCGCCGCCGAGGCGCTGGCGCCTTTGCAACGCGCCCTCTCGCTGTCGCCGCAAGACGCCGAACTGCACGTCAACTCGGGCGTCATCCTCCAGGATCTCGGCCGGTCGAGCGAGGCCGAGGCGAGCTGCCGCAGGGCGCTGGAACTCGATCCGCTTTCCGCCGAGGCGCATCGCAGCCTGGGCGCCATTCTCAGGGGAATGGGCCGCCCCGAAGAGGCCGCAGCCAGCTACCGCAGGGCGCTGGCAATCAAGCCGGAGCTCGCCGACGCCCACTACAACCTGGGCAACGCGCTGCGCGACCTGGGCCGGCCAGCCGAAGCCGAGACCTGCTACCGCAGGGCGCTGGAGATCAAGCCGGATCTCGCCAGTGCGTGCAACAACCTGGGGCTCGCGCTGAAGGATCTGAACCGGCCGGACGAGGCCGAGGCCTGCTACCGCCGCGCCCTGGATTGCAGGCCGGAGTACGCCGAGGCCTTCGGCAACCTGGGCGCCCTTCTCCAGGAGTTGGGCCGGCCGGGCGAAGCCGAGGCCGATTGCCGCCGGGCGCTGGCGATCAAACCGGATCTGGCGGGCGCGCACTACAACCTGGGCAACGCGCTGCGCGACCAGGGCCGGCTGGGGGAGGCCGAAGCCGGCTATCGCCGGGCGCTGGAGATCAAACCGGATTTCGCCGAGGCCTGGAGCAATTTGGGCGTCGTCCTCAAGGATCTGGGCCGGCCCGCGGAGGCCGAGGCCGCCTATCGTCGGGCTTTGGAGGTCAAGCCGGCCTACGCCGAGGCGCTCGGCAATCTGGGCGCAACCCTCGCCGAACTGGGGCGCCCGCGAGAGGCGGAGGCCGCCTACCGCCGCGCATTGGAGCTGAAGCCCGATTACGCCGAGGCCTGCAACAACCTGGGCGTACTGCTCAAAAATCTGGCGCGACTGCCGGAGGCCGAGGCCTGCTACCGCCGGGCAGCGGCGCTCCAGCCGGACTTCGCCGAGGCGCGGCTCAACCTGGGCCTGCTGCTCCTCTACCTCGGTCGCTACGCCGAGGCCTGGCCGCAGTACGAGTTCCGCAACGACCGGGGATTGAAAAAGAATCCCGTCAAGATTCCCGACCTTCCCTATCCTCAGTGGCAAGGCGAGTCCCTGGCGGGCAAGTCGCTGGCGATCTGGCCCGAGCAGGGGTACGGCGACTACCTCCAGTTCGTCCGCTACGCCGCTTTGCTCAAGGAGCGCGGCCTTTCCCGGCTCACCCTGCTCTGTCCTTCGCCTCTCAAGGCGTTGCTGGCGACCGCCGCCGGAGTCGACGCGGCGCTCGACGACCCGGCTGCGGCCCCCCCGCACGACTACTGGTGCTTCCCTCTCAGCCTCCCCCTGCGCCTGGGGACCACGCTTGAGACCATCCCCGCGTCTCTTCCCTATCTCCATCCGCTCCCCGAGCGCCTGGAGCGCTGGCGAGGGCGCCTTCCCCGGCGGGGGCTCACGGTCGGCCTGGTATGGAAGGGCTCCGCCGGCCACCACAACGACGCCAACCGCTCGCTCCCCGGCCTGGAGATCCTCTCAGCGCTCTGGAGCGTGCCGGGGGTCTCCTTCGTCAGCCTGCAGAAGGGACAGGGGGAGGAGGAGGCGCTGGCCGCGCCGCCGGACCGACCGCTGGTCCACCTGGGCGGCGGCATCGCGGACTTCGCCGACACGGCTGCCGTCGTGGCGCAATTGGATCTGCTGATCAGCGTCGACACGGCCGCGGCCCACGTCGCCGGCGCCCTGGGCAAACCCTGCTGGCTGCTGCTCCCCCATCGGGACTCCGACTGGCGCTGGCTTGGAGAGCGGGAGGACTCCCCCTGGTATCCGGGCGTGCTGAGGCTCTTCCGCCGGGAGGCCGAGGGTGGGTGGGAGGCCGTGATCGCGCGCATCGCGTCGGCGCTGGCAACGGCGGCCGGAGCCCATGGTCGCCTGTCTCCGCGCGTCCCTCCCACTCCCACGGGAAGCTCTCTCGCCCCCGCGCCCGGCGAGGCGGCGACGTCGCCGGCCCCGCCGGCTCCCGCCGGGGAGCCGGCGGCCGCGGGTCGGCAGCATGCTTCCGGAGCGCCCGGACCCGGCGCGCTGCTGGACCTCTTCAATGCCGGGCGTTATCGGGAGACGGAGCTCCTCGCGCAGGAAATGGCCCGGACCCTCCCCGCGCGGGGCTTATGCTGGAAGGTCCTGGGAGCCTCCCTGGTCGCGCAGGGGCGCGCCGAGGAGTCGTTGGAGCCCTTGAGAAAGGCGGCCCCGCTGCTGCCGGAAGACGCCGAGCTGCGCAACAACCTGGGGGTCATTCTGCATGGCCTGGGGCGGCCGGACGAGGCCGAGGCCTGCTACCGCGAAGCGCTGCGGATCGAGCCGGGGTACGCCCGGGCGCTGGGCGGATTGGGCGTTACCCTGCTGAAACTGGGACGCCCCGCGCAGGCCGAAGCCTGCCACCGGCGCGAGATCGAAATCAGGCCCGACGACGCCGGCGCGCATTGCAACCTGGGGAACGCGCTCTGCAGCCAGGACCGCCCCGGAGAGGCTGCCGCCTGCTACCAAAGGGCGCTGGCAATCAAGCCGGAGTACGCCGAGGCCCTCGGCAACCTGGGACTCGTCCTCTCCGACCTGGGCCGGCCGGCGCAGGCCGAGGTCGCCTGCCGCCGGGCGGTCGCCATCAAGCCGGAGCGCGCCGAACTGCACAACAACCTGGGAGTCGCCCTCACCGCCTTGGGACGGCTGGCCGAAGCCGAGGCCGCCTGCCGCAGCGCGGTCGCCATCGACCCGGAGTACGCCGAGGCATGGAACAATCTGGGGGTCGCACTCAAGGGGTTGGAGCGCATAGCGGAGGCCGAAGCCGCCTTCGAGCGCGCGGCGCGGATCAGGCCGGACTACGCCGAGGCGCACAGCAACCTGGGGCTGCTGCTCCTCTCCCTGGGGCGCTACGCCGAGGCCTGGCCGCGTTGCGAATTTCGCAACCGTCCGAATTTGAAGGGCAAAACGCCATCGCTTCCGGGCTTTGACTACCCGCAATGGCAAGGCGAGCCCCTGGCGGGCAAGTCGCTGGCGATCTGGCCCGAGCAGGGATTTGGCGACTATGTCCAGTTCGTCCGCTATGCCGCGCTCTTGAAAGAGCAGGGCCTTGCCCGGCTCACCCTTATCTCCCCTACGCCCCTGCTGGCGTTGCTGGCGACCGCCGCCGGAGTCGACGCGGCGCTCGACGACCCGGCCGCGGCCCCTCCCCACGACTACTGGTGCTTTCCGCTGAGCCTTCCCTTTCATTTCGGGACCGAGGTCGACGGCATTCCGGCGTCGCTTCCCTACCTGCGCCCCCTCCCCGAGCGCCTGGAACGCTGGCGCGGCCGCCTCCCCGAACGGGGATTCAAGGTGGGGCTGGCCTGGAAGGGCTACGCCGGCCATCAAAACGACGCCAACCGGTCGCTCCCCGACTTGGAACTCCTCGCCCCGCTCTGGAGCGTGCCGGGGGTCTCCTTCGTCAGCCTGCAAAAGGGGCAGGGGGAGGAGGAGGCGCTCCCCGCGCCGCCGGGGCAGCCGCTCATCCACCTGGGGGGCGAAATCGGCGATTTCGCCGACACGGCCGCCATCGTGGCGCAGTTGGACCTGGTGATCTGCGTCGACACGGCGCTGGCCCACGTCGCGGGCGCCCTGGGTCGGCCGTGCTGGGTGCTCCTCCCCGCCGTCGGCTGCGACTGGCGCTGGCTTAGGGGACGCGAGGACTCCCCCTGGTATCCGGGCGCGCTGCGGCTGTTCCGCCAGGGCACCGGGGAGGGGTGGGGCGCTGTAATCGCGCGCGTCGCCTCCGCCTTGGAGGCGGCGGCGAAAGCTTGCCCTCCAGTGCCCCCTCGCCCGCCGGCCCTGCCCGCCCGGGCAGCCGCACTCCCCGTCCCGGCGGCCTGCCTGCTAGACGAACCTGCGGCCCTACAGATACGGGAGATGCTGGCCCTGTTCGAAGAGAGGCGCTACGCCGAGACGGAAAGCCTCGCGCGGCGGATCACCGAACTTTTTCCCGGGGCGGGTTTGGGCTGGAAAGGCCTGGGGGTGTCCCTGAAACTGCAGGGGCGCGTCGCCGAATCGCTGGAGCCATTGGAGAAGGCCGCCGTCTTGTCGCCGCAGGACGCCGAGGCCTGCTACAACCTGGGCGTCACCCTGCACGATCTCGGGCGGCTGGACGAATCCCAGGCCAGCTACCGGCGGGCGCTCGACCTCAAACCGGACTACGCCCTGGCGTGCAGCAATCTCGGATTGTGCCTCAATGAGTTGGGGCGGCTCGCGGAGTCCGAGGAGTTTTGCCGAAAAGCGCTGGCGATCGACCCCGATTACCTCGGCGCGCTCACCAACTTGGGCAACACCCTCTTGGAGCTGGGCCGAGTCGCGGAGGCCGAGCGGAGCTACCGGCGCGCGCTGGCGATCGACCCGAACTGCGCCAAGGCGCACGGCAACCTGGGGCAGTTGCTCCTCGGCCTCGGGCGCTATGCCGAGGCGTGGCCGCACTACCAGTTCCGGCACCTGGCCTACGGCGCGGAAAAGCGCTCCGAAGTACCGACACTCTCCTTTCCTGCCTGGCAAGGCGAGTCCTTGGCCGGCAAGTCGCTCTTGATCTGGCCCGAGCAGGGCTTTGGCGACTACATCCAGTTCGTCCGTTATGCCGCGCTCTTGAAGGAGCGCGGGCTCTCCCGGCTGACCCTTGCCTGCCGTTCGCCTCTCAAGGCCCTGCTGGCGACCGCGACGGGGGTCGACGCCGTGCTGGGCGACGACGAGCCGGTCCCGGCCCACGACTACTGGTCGTTCCCGCTAAATCTCCCCCTGCACTTTGGCACCACGGCGGAGACCATCCCGGCGACGCTTCCCTACCTCCATCCCCTCCCCGAGCGCCTGGCGCTCTGGCGCGGGAGCCTGCCGGAGCCGGGGTGCAAAGTGGGGCTCGTCTGGAAGGGGTCCGCCGTGCACAAGAACGACGCCAACCGGTCGCTCCCCGGCTTGGCAACCCTCTCGCCGCTTTGGTCCGTGCCGGGGTTCTCTTTCGTCAGCCTGCAGAAGGGACAGGGGGAAGATGAGGCGCTGGCCGCGCCGCCGGAGATGCCGCTCGTCCACTTGGGCGGCGCAATGGCGGACTTCGCCGACACCGCCGCCATCGTGGCGCAACTGGACCTGGTGATTTGCGTCGATACCGCCGTGGCCCACGTAGCCGGCGCCCTGGGGAGGCCCTGCTGGGTGCTGCTCCCGCGGCTGGGGGCCGATTGGCGCTGGCTTCGGGAGCGGGAGGACTCCCCGTGGTACCCGGGAGCGCTGCGGCTTTTCCGCCAGGGGGGCGAGGGGGGATGGGATGCCGTGATCGCGCGCGTCGCCTCCGAATTGGCCGCGTTCACCGCGCCTCATCGGCCCGATGCGCCCGGCGCGCCGCCGGCCCGGGGTCGGGAGGCTGCCGCTTCCCGCCGGCGCGAGGCCTTCGGCCGGGAAGGACTGCTCCCTGCCGCGTCAACCCGGCAACCGGCCGCGGCGGCTGCCCGGCCCAAGGCCGGTCCCGAAGTCCGTCGCACCAACGCGCTGCTGGCCAGCTTCAACGAGGGGCGGTATCGGGAGGCGGAGCTTCTTGCGTGGGCATTGACCGCGAATTTTCCGGAACACGGCTTGAGCTGGAAGATCTTGGGGGCAGCCCTCAGCGCGCAGGGGGAGGCGGAGCAATCGCTGGCACCTTTGCGGAAAGCCGTTTCGCTCTCGCCTGGCGACGCCGAGGCATATTTCAATTTGGGCGTCAGCCAACAGCGGCTGCGCCTGACCTCCGAAGCGGAGTTCAGTTATCGCCGGGCGCTTGAGCTCAGCCCCGACTTCGCCGAGGCCTGCAACAATGTGAGCGCAATTTTCAAGGAAACGGGCCGGCTGGAGGAGGCGGTTGCCGGTTACCGCCGGGCCGTGGAAATCAAGCCCGACTTTGCCCAGGCCCACAGCGGCTTGGGCGTCGCCCTCAAGGATCTGGGCCTGCTGGACGACTCCGTCGCCTGCCACCGCCGGGCGCTGGAAATCAGCCCCGATTACGCCGGAGCGCATTACAACCTCGCCAACGCGTTGCGCGAGCTGGGGCGTAGCGACGAGGCGCTGGCCAGCTACCTCAGGGCGCTGGCCTTGAAACCGGATTACGTCGAGGCGTGCAACAACTTGTGCGTGGTCCTCAGAGGGCTTGGCCGGTTGGAAGAGGCCGAGGCGAGTTATCGCCGGACGCTGGCTCTCAGGCCGGATTACGCCGAGGCGCACTGCGGGTTGGGCGTCACCCTCCATGATCTGGGCCGGTTTGAGGAGGCGGAGGGGAGCTACCGCCAGGCGCTGCGGGCCAAGCCGGATTACCCCGAGGCGCATTACAACCTGGGGAACGCGCTCGGCGCTCAGGGCCGCCGCGAAGAGGCCGCGGCCTGTTACCGGAGGGCGCTGCAGGGCAACCCGTTGTTCGGCGAAGCTTACAACAACCTGGGTCTTATCCTCAGGGATCTCGGCCACCCCGCCGAGGCCGAGGCCGCCTACCGCCGGGCGGTGGAGGTGAAGCCGGATTACGCCGAGGCTTGCAGCAACCTGGGCCTCGCCCTCAAGGATCTGGGTCGGCTTGAAGAAGCCGAAGCCGCCTACCGACGGGCGGTGGAGATCAGGCCGGTTTACGCCGAGGCGCTCGGCAATTGGGGGCTCGTTCTCTACGATCTGGGCAGGTTATCGCAAGCCGAGTCCGCCTGCCGACGGGCAGTCGGAATCAAGCCCGATAGCGCCGAAGCGCTCAGCAACTGGGGCATCGTGCTCATGGATCTTGGCCGGAGAGCGGAGGCGGAGGCCGCCTACCGAGCTGCAGTGGAGATCAAACCCGACTTTGCCGCGGCGTTTCGCAACCTGGGCACCGTCCTCAAGGATCTGAGCCGTCCGGCAGAGGCGGAAGCCGCCTATCGGCAGGCGTTGGAGATCAAGCCCGACTATGCCGAGGCGCAAAGTGACCTGGGCCTGCTGCTCCTGTCCATCGGGCGTTACGTCGAAGCTTGGCCGCGTTACGAGTTTCGCAACCATCCGGGCTCGACCGGCAAAGGCGTCGCCTCTGCCGACTATCCGTTCCCGCAATGGCAAGGCGAGTCGCTGGCGGGCAAGTCCCTGCTGATCCGGCCCGAGCAGGGGTTCGGCGATTACGTCCAGTGCGTCCGCTACGTAACCCTGCTCAAGGAGCGCGGCCTGTCTCGGCTTACCCTGGTCTGCGCTTCGCCCCTTGCGGCGTTGCTGGAAACCATGGCCGGGGTCGACGCGGTGCTAGGCCTATCGGCGCCGGTTCCCCCCCACGATTATTGGTGTTTCTCTTTGAGCCTCCCTTTGCGCTGCGGCACCACCATGGAGACACTCCCGGCCACGCTGCCGTACCTCCACCCCCTGCCTGACCGCCTGGAGCGGTGGCGCCACTTTTTGCCTACCGCAGGGATGAAGGTAGGGCTCGTCTGGAAGGGCTCGGTTGCCCACAAGAACGACGGCAACCGGTCCCTGCCGGGGCTCTGCGCCCTGGCGCCGCTTTGGTCCGCGCCGGGGGTCGTCTTCGTCAGCCTGCAAAAGGGGCAAGGAGAGGACGAGGCGCTGGCCGCGCCGCCGGGCCAGCCGATTATCCACCTCGGCAGCAAAATCGGTGACTTCGCCGACACGGCCGCCATCGTTGCGCAGTTGGATCTGGTGATCTGCGTGGACACGGCCGTCGCCCACGTCGCCGGCGCCTTGGGCAAACCCTGCTGGGTGCTGCTCCCCCGGTTCGGCACCGACTGGCGCTGGCTTGGGGAGCGGGAGGATTCTCCCTGGTATCCGGGAGTGATGCGGCTGTTCCGGCAGGGCGCCGAAGAGGGGTGGGGGGAGGTGGTCGAGCGGGTCGCGGAGGCGCTGGGAACTGCCTTGCAGGGTCGTAAAAAACTCAACGCAAAGACGCGGAGACGCAAAGACCCGTAGAAAAACAAAGAAGGGGAACGGCGTTAGCACTTGCTTGCCTTGTCATGGTGTCGCCTTTCCCTTTGCGTCTCCGCGTCTTTGCGTTAAAGATTTAAATTCCTCAACGCGGGTGGGTGTAGGGGCGACGTCTCATTTTTTTTCGTACCTTCCTTGACGGATTTCAACGGGCCGGACACATTAGCACTCGATAATAAAATCCAAGGAGGACCACATGGAAACGGAAAGGGAAAAGTACAACATCGTCGACACCTCGGCTATACGAAAGATGGCGTTCCCGGAGTACTACCTGACGGTTGACGGGTTTGCCTCCACCTTGAACGCGAGCGACATCTTCAACGCCAACAGGCCGCCCTTCGTTCCGGGCGGAGACACCTTCCTGCAGCATCTGGCCGTCATGAAGGAGCTGGGGGTCGGCGCCGAGCGAGGAGACTCCCTGTTGAGGGAGCAGCGGCAAAACGAGCGCAACCGCGCCGACCTCAATATGGACGCGTCGATCAGCTACATGAAAATCATCGCGATCCACAAGCAGGACCCATCCATTCTTTACACTCTGGGATTGCCGTTCAAGGATACGCTTCGGAACAATACTTCCCACAAATCCGTCATTCCCGAAGCGATCCCCATAGAAGCAGAAGTGAAAACTCTGAAAGGGGAAAGCGGAGCGATCGCCATCTCGTGTACCCACGTCAGAAACGGCGGGCCGTACCTGGTCAACCTATGCCAGGGGAAGCCCGTGTCGGAAGACAGTTGGTACAACCCCGGAGGGCACTACAGCAGCTGCAAGGAGATCGTCCTGAGGAGCCTGCAAAGAGCCAGCGAGTACTACGCCAGGGTGAGGACCGATGGCCCCAACGGGCCTGGGCCCTGGTCCAACGTGGTATCGATAGTCGTCATCTAGCGCATGCCCGTCCCGATTCTTCCAGGCTTTGGCCCGCCGTCACCCGGCGGGCCGAACCATCCCGCCTTGCTCCGCCTGAACCGATTAGAAAGCGCCATCTCGAAAAAGCAACGGCAACCTCTCGTCGCACCACCTCAACCGGAAAAAAACAGTTAACCTCCCGTCGCACCACCTCAACCTGAAAAAAAAGCAGTTAACCTCCCGCCGCGCCACCTTAACCCGAAAAAAAAGCAGTTAACCTCCCGCCGTGTCACCTCAACCTGAAAAAAAAAGCAGTTAACCTCCCGCCGCGCCACCTCAACCGGGAAAAGACCTGTTAACGTCTCGTTTCGGGATTTGGAAACCTGCCGCCCCAGTTATCCCTAGACAAATGACGATAATCTGTCACCAGGAATTGAATTTCCGTCTTGCCCAACTCACTTGGGAGGAGAGGAAGGGGACGTGCTTGTGAGGGTTCTCTGCCCAGGAGGGAACGCGAGTTTTTCAGGAGGCACGGAGGACACGGAGAAAAGCGAAGGAACGTGGAGTCGCGGAGACGCAAGGGGCGTAGGGAAAACCAATCACGGGTAACGGCTTCAAGTTCCGAACTTTTGGGAGAGTGAGATGGGTCAGCCCTTCGGAGGGCTACAGGTTCACGAGTGAGAGGTGAACTCTCGCTGAATTTTAAAATTTCACAAGAAAACCCTATCAAGTGCCTTTTTTGGGTATTTTGCTGAACAATCACAAAAATTACTTGTTTATTACACGTACATACTTGTAATATGCCACGATCGCTTATACGTTCAAGCGGGCACTTATAAAGTTCGCCAGCAATCCCTCGCCATCAGTTAAAGAGGACTATGCGCTGCGCCGGCCAGTTGGGGCAACTGCTTGTGCATCACGACGGACAGGATGGGGGTGCCCCTCATTGAAGCTACTGCCTCGGGACTGCCGATCATCTCCACTTTTCACAGCAGCCACAGCGAATTCCTCAACCAAAACTACCTCGCGAGATCGATCTGGAGGGAATGGAGACTTTTTCGACCCCATATCCCTGCCGCGAATGGTGAGTACGGCGTGGGGGGCAGGCCCCCCATAGCCAGCATCCGCAAGCATCTTCGCCACGTCTTCGAGCATCAAGCTGAGGCGAAGGAGAAGGGGTTCGCCTTCTCCGAGGTTATCTGCAGCCAATGAACCCTGGACGCCACCGCCAAGATCTCCAACGAGACAATCTCCCAAATAAGCGAGTAGCCGGGGGCTACTGAAGGGGTTTCCCATGTATGTTGTATTAATCAACTGGGACGGGGGGGACAATGACCCTTTCACCGTATTCAATGCAACGCTCGCCGGCTATCTTGAGGCTTGCGGCAAGTTGACTAAAACCATTCAGCTAACGAACAACTCATGGCCGTCCGAAATACTTAATTTGAAATCGGAGGGGATCGACTTCGTTTTCACCTGGCAGGGGCTTGGAACATCGGTTCTTGCAGGCCCGGAGAAGAAGAATGTTTGGGACATCTTGCAAGTGCCGTTGATCTGTTACCACGGAGATCATCCCTGCCGCATGCCTTCGAATCACGCACTTGACCGCAGTTACTGCGCTCACCTGTACAACACGTCGGAATTCAGCCGGTACGCCAACAAACATTTTCGCAGAGTCAGCAGCACGATCAGTCTCCCTTGCCCAGTGCTTAGTACTGACGTTCGCTTAGGCTCAAGAGAGGGAGACTTCTTCGTTCTGGTAAAAAACGTGACACCACCGGCCGCAACGGAAAGCAGATGGAAACGAGACCTACCTGAACGGCTATTTAGTTTTTATATGAGTGCCGCCGAAATGTTAAAATATCATCTAACAAAAGAACCCCAGACAGATTTCCATGCCGTGCTTGACGAACTTATCGTCACGCAATGTTTCGACGAGCTCTACGCAGAAAAAAATGTCGGCGCCCATCATTTTTTTCATGCCCAACTAGACGGGTATATACGCGACGCGAAAACCGAATCCGTTTATCGGAAACTCAAGGACTTTCCTGTGCATATTTTTGGCGCCGGCTGGGATTCCTATGCCGCATCCGGCAGTAAACATCATCGTTTTTTCAGCGGCAAAACCATGGCCAACAGCCAGTCTCTTTACTACTCGAAGTATGGCATCATCGATATCTCACCATCCACCACCGGACTCCACGACAGGACGCTTCGGGCGATGCAAAACGAAACCCCTTTCTTGATAAGTGCTTCTATGCCAAGCTTTTTAGTGAACAAGGAAAAGTACGACTCTTTGTTTTATTCGTGTATAGGTGACGATCTTTGCGATAAATGTGAGGCCGTAATGGCCGATCCCGATGGCCACACCGAACTCGCCCGCAATTTCAGCCATGAATTCCAGTCGCGAGTTGATCCGTCAGACTTCGTCTTGAGGCTAGATTCCGTTTCCCGCTCGCTTAAGCATTTCAGGGTTTGACCTTGACACCGGTAAGCTCTTGTGGGATCGGCTTTTGATAACAGGAAAGCGAAGTAGTAACTAGCCTCACTCCATGGCCTTCGCGCAACACTATTCCCATTAGGGAACCCATTGGAATTCTAACGCACGATAGCGGACGGCTAGCGTGCTTGAACTGATGCTTGACGCCTTGATGGGGTGAAGGAGTTGCGAATGTCGCGAAAAAAATCTTTGATAATTGTCGGTGGCGGCGGCCTGTGCCGCGAGGTGATCTGGCTGGCCGGTGAATGCTTTGACCCCGGCGACCCATCAGCCGACTGGCGGGTAAAGGGCGTCTTGGACGATACGCCTGAAAAGCAGGGCCAGTCTTATTGCAATGTGCCCGTGATAGGCACCATAATGGACTGGGAAAAGTTCCAAGACTGCTATTTCGTCGTGGCGATTGGCTCTCCTCGGGGCAGGAGAAGCGTGGTGGAACGAATGCTCTCCCAAGGCGACGTTAACTTCGCCACCCTGGTCCATCGATCAGTGCGAAAATCAGAATTCGTCACCATCGGTGGAGGAAGTATCGTTACCGCAGGGTGTATCCTGACCACCCAAATAACCTTTGGAATGCACACCATCTGTAACTTGGCCAGCACGATAGGTCATGATGTTGTCACAGGCGATTACTGCACCTTGGCACCCCATGTAGCTGTTTCCGGCAATGTGACAATCGGCGACGGGGTCGAGGTGGGCACAGGCGCGATCATCATCGAAAAACTCAAGCTTGGGAAGGGCTGTTTTGTTGGGGCCGGCGCAGTTGTGTCAAAGGATTTACCGGAAGACACGCTGGCCGTGGGTTGCCCCGCCAGAAGCATCAAGACACTCCCCGCATTTTAGTCGGTCGTGCGGCGGGTTTCTGTTGTCGGCGGGCTGATTTTCTTCCATTGGCCGCTGCGGCGATGGAGCAAGGGGCGCGCCCCCCCGTCCAACACTTCGCATAAGGTGGGACACAAAGGCAATAAAAGGATGGAAGATGACGACAAAAACTAACTGCGGGGAACTCGCCGTGATGGGGGGCTTGCCTGCCTTCGCGGATCCTTTTTTCGTCGGCTGCCCGAACATCGGCGAGAGAGAGGCGTTTTTGCGCAGAATCAACGACATACTCGACCGTCGCTGGTTGACCAACAACGGCGTCTACGTGCAGGAATTGGAACGCAAACTGGAGAAGTACCTGGGCGTCAAGCACTGCATCGCCATGTGCAACGCCACCATCGCCTTGGAGATTAGCATCCGGGCCTTGGGCATGACCGGCGAGGTGATAGTCCCATCATTCACCTTCGTTGCCACTGCGCACTCACTGCAGTGGCAGCAGATCACTCCGGTCTTTTGCGATATCGATTCGGTCAGCCATTCGCTGGATCCGCAACGGGTCGAGGCGCTGATTACCCCCCGCACCTCCGGCATCATTGGCGTGCACCTCTGGGGGAAACCCTGCGCCGTCGAAGCGCTGGCTGACATCGCTCGAAGGCGCAATCTGCGATTGCTCTACGATGCCGCCCATGCCTTTGGGTGTTCGCACGAAGGCCAGATGATCGGCTGCTTTGGGGATGCCGAGGTATTCAGCTTCCATGCCACCAAATTCTTCAACACCTTTGAGGGTGGGGCGGTAACCACCAATGACGATGACTTGGCGGCGCGCATCCGACTGATGAAGAATTTTGGCTTTGCCGGTTACGACGACGTGACCTATATTGGCACAAACGGCAAGATGTCCGAGATGTCCGCAGCCATGGGGCTCACTTCCCTGGAGCAGGTGGATGTGTTGATCGAGGTGAATCGTCGCAACCATCAGGCGTATGCCGCAGGTCTGGCAGACCTGCCCGGCATCCGGTTGGTCCCCTACCATGGTCGGGATAAGTTCAATTACCAGTATGTGGTGCTTGAGATCGACGTGGAGCAAACAGGGATTGAGCGCGACGCCCTTATGCGCACACTTCATGCCGAAAATGTGATGGCGAGGCGGTATTTTTTCCCAGGATGCCACAATATGGAGCCTTACCGCTCCTATTTCCCGCATGCCGGCTTGTTGCTGCCGGAAACCGAGAAATTGGTCACCAAGGTGATATCGCTTCCCACCGGAACGGCTGTTTCGACGGAGAACATCGCCAGCATCTGTCAGATCATCAGGCTTGCGTTGGCAAATCCAGATGAAATCGCCAAAGCCGTCCGCACCCCGCAGATGTTACGTCCCGCACTAAATCAGGAGCGTTCTTCTGCGGCATTTTAGGTGGGACCGAGGATTTTGTCCCAGGCTGTTAAGGGAGAATCCCACCCGCCGAGGAATCGCCTTTTTTCGTTTCATTCCTCCATGGTGCCCTTCAGCAGTTCGTCTGGGAGTTGGTCGGCGTCAACTAAAAGTGCGACCTCAAATGGGCACCCCTTAGACTAAAAGGTTAGTCAGTATCTCTACCCGCCTGGACATTTGCCTATCCACATCAAACCTATCTAAAAAAGCTTTTGAGCCTTTTCCAGCCAAAACGTATAACTTATCCGAATCTACGTAATATTTTTCTATAATTTCGGATATCACCTTAACGTCATTAGGTATTATCACAATATCCTCTTCGTGATTAAACGCTACGTTCAAATTCAGCAGATCCGTACAAAATACCGCGACCCCACATATACCGGCTTCTACGCAACAGCCGGTAGGGAACCCATCAAAAGCTCCTGGAGCCAGAACGAAAGGAACATTCGGTGACAAAATGATATCCATCTTCGAATAGAACTCCGGAAAGAATTCCGTCTTTTGGGATCCGTAGAAAATAATCCTGTCTTTCAATTCGTCTGCATCAATATCAGAAAAGCCAAAAGTACCAACAACATGAAAATAAACATCGTCCGTCTTTTGAAACAATGCTCTTGCTGTTTTCATAAAAACATCAAACCCTTTATCAAGACCTCCTTTCATATATTTATTAGCAACGAAACAAATATCAAAGGTATTTTTATCCTTTTTATAAATTCGTTTTACCGGCAATCGCTTTATTAAATTTTCAACAGGCAACACACCGCCGAAAATGAATTCTATCTTATCCGGCTCGCAAAATCTTTTTCCGATTAAATACTCATAGGTAATTTTTTGAGTGACTATAACCTTCCTGAAATTTGGAGAAGAAAAAACTCGAATCAATTTGGAATCCGAGCTTTCTTGATTCAACATGAATCCTCCTCCAGGGTAAAGAGTAAAAACAAATGGTATTCCAGATTTATCAATATAATCTATAATGGAGTAAATATTGTTGATGAAAATTGTATATATCAACCCACAACTCATCGCATTGGACCTGTCGTATTTTATAATTTTATTTTTGAATTGAGGAAAAGCGCACGAGTATTCATCGACAACCTCTTCAAATCGTCTTTTTTCATTTATAAGTGGAAACGCTCCGGCAGTAGAATGCACTATCGATTTGTGAAATCTGCCGAGATAATAATTGTATTCCGCGATTCTAAAGGCTGACAGCGGGTGCGGAAATATGTCATCAAAAATTATCAACCTTTTTTCCAATCTGCTTGTTTGCATTGCGTCGACTGCACGTAACTCAGCAATCCTAGCCTCTAGTAGATCGCCTTGAATCTTCAGCGGAACAACCGCGCTCTCGTTGTTGCGATACATCGACAACAACGCTTCCAGTGCAGGCAATACCTCCTGCGCGCTAATAAGCTTTAACCTGATCGCATGTTCTACCACGATTTCCCACTCAGTAAACGTCTTGCTATACCACGGACCCTCCTTTGCTTTGGAGTTTTGACCGGCATGTACCCGATAACAGCTTAACGGCTGTGGTATGTAGAGAATTCGCCCGATCTGGGCCAAATTTATCCACATCGCCACATCGACCAACGCTACGACCTCTCGGTCGTCGATATGGCCAAAAAGAGGCCGGCCGGCATCGTCAAAAGAATCCTCGCGCCGCCACATTGCTGTACCGAAACCTCCTAGCTTGTTGGCAAGGTGGAGCGCCATAAACCGCTCTACGAATTGATCAGTAATGTCAGTCAGACTATTGAATGGAAGACGATTGGCGCCGAGGAAGCGGTGCTGGGAGTCAATGAGCCAATGCTCTGACACAACGAGTCGTGGATTCAGAGCATTGTTGTTTAAAAAAACGTCCACCATGTACTGGACGGCAAAAGGCATGAGCACATCAT
This sequence comes from uncultured Geobacter sp., assembly GCA_903925075.1. Taxonomy (GTDB): domain Bacteria; phylum Desulfobacterota; class Desulfuromonadia; order Geobacterales; family Geobacteraceae; genus Geomonas. The sequence continues at coordinate 92 of CAIYDQ010000336.1, read as the reverse complement.
CGTCGAACAGGAACTTCACATACTCACCCCGCGCATGGCGTAGGCAATTTATGGCGTTGTTGAAGCCTGTGCCATCACGATTCAGGTTTTTT
>CAIYDQ010000335.1 GCA_903925075.1 uncultured Geobacter sp. | reverse complement strand
GCCAAGACTGCCAAGACCGCCAGCCGCGCCGAGCGCCGGCCTCGCGCGTCGCTGGCAAGGGAGATGCTCGGTTATCTGGAAGAGCAGGCAAAGCCTTGCAAGACCAGGGATTTAGCCCAGTTCTTTCGACAAAAGTCCAAAAACGTCAACTATCAGTACTTTGTCAGTCGGGCTTGCAAGGAGAAGATCTTGTGGTACACCAAGGATTCGCTGATTGCGCGCCAGGCGCTGGAGTGGAGTCACGAGAAACAGGCGGCGATTGAGGATCTGGCAGTCCGACATCTCGAACAAAGAGCCGAGTGCCGCAAACAGTACGGCCTATGTTCCGAGTTGTATCGGGAGATGGGCGACCAACTGCCGGAGATCGCTCCGCACCTCACCTGGACGCCGGTCCTTCTTCACGACCTGCTGGGTTCGGGAACGAGATTCACGGCACTTGGCAGGCAAAGAGATGTTTTCATCCTCACAGAAAATCCGCACCACATCGCCACACTTGACGACCTCATTTTTCACACCTTGCTAAACGACTACGGCGGTACCGCGTCCAGAAGAGCTTTCATCACCGGACTACGCAAAAGCGGCCTTATGAGCAAGAAGACGGTAACGTTTTTAACCGGTAAAGACAGCCGCGTCATCGTCGAAGGCAACTATATACGCATCGCTTAATGCTCTTGTTGCTGAACGAGGGGGACTTGGCGCCTGCGTTTCCAGTCCCCTGGAAATGCAAAAAGGCACTCAGCCGATATGCTCGCCGCCGCACGCATTCTATCGATCCGCGAGTTTGATCCGTTTGTTTGAAATAGTAAATTTTCGAGGTAAGACGGACAGTTACTGGGTAATGGCAGGCAGGGATGAAAAACCTTATCGCTTGTAGGGGGCCGATTCAATATAAAAAAAGCCCCTTGGGGACCCGTTACCCAAGGGGCTTTTCCCGCCGCAACCGCCTATCGGCCAAGGCTCAATGGAGGTGTCCGGAAATAATACTAAGGGCGGATCGGGTGTCAAGCAAGAAATATTAGCCGGCACTTTTTTTCGTATATGGTGAAAGGGTAGGCGCTTCGCGTGCCCGCCATGAGATGGACCGGGTTTGAGGTTCACCGTTAACGCTGCATCTGTGCTACTATGGCGACAACGTCCAAGAGCAGGTGATATAGATGAAAGTTGAAAAGGGAACCGCAACCTTTTGCATCATTGGCGCCGGCATATGGTGGTTCCTCACCAGCGACCCGTCTGTTTATACCTGGGGCATTGCGGGCCTTTTTTTGTTTTGCGCTCTCCTCGTGGTTGTTATTTGGTGGGTCTTCCGAGCCGATACGCAGCAGGAGCGGGAACCGGAGTCAAGTCCTAAGCCTGCGGCTTTGGTACCCATCCCTAAAGCGTCCATAGAGATCAAAAAGAACGTAGCGTCACAGTGGGATTAACTCGGTGAGAAATTCTGGCGGGTGAAGGAAGTAGTTCGAGCATGCGGCGGTATCCCTGACCGCGCGGACCGGCCAGTTCGTCCTTGACGAGTGGCGTGCAGATAATGCCGGGGCTGTTAAGGGGGGACCGGGAAACTGAACTCGGCGTCCGGCCCAATTCACCAGGACGCTATTTCCTGTTCTTCCTCTTCGACTTCTTAGCCATCTTGCTCTTGGCCCGACCGGCGTCTTTCTTCTTGTTCGGCTTGACTGCGGAACCGGCCGGCGCCGATGCGCGGTCGTTCTCATTAAAGGAGGCGAACCAGGAGAGGTAGCCATGCACATCGGCAGGTATCTGCTTATCCATCCTTGCGCGAGTCATCTCCAACACCTCGCCCTTCTCTTTTAAAAATTGCTGTTCGACTTCCGACAACCCGACATGACCGGCAAAAACAAGTTCGTCGGCATAAGCTTTTCTGATCTCATCCATCGCGCCTTCCGGATGAATTTCGAGAAGGGAACAGACCAGATCGTTCCAAAAATCACCGTAGCCGTCCGCTTCCTCTCCCGTGAACAAACCCGCGAAGAGATTGACCATCTCGGCTCGATCCGCCATGCCGCGCGCCACGGCATAGGTCAGCGCAGTCATTGCCGCTCCCCGTACCAGTTCATTCACGCTTCTGTCCAGGACCAGCCCCTTGATGGTTTCCAACTCGCCGTTGCAGGTCTGGAAAAGAAGAATCGGGAGGGTGCCGGTTACCATGTCGCCCCAGACCGGATCGAGACTCTCGTCGGCGATAGTGAAAGCCTTGACGATCGGCATGAACGCCTTGGGCTCCTGAAAGTGCGCCAAGAGCGCCACCGCGTAGGTGTTGGCGTAATGTCCGTCTGCGTCGTACTTGACCGGATCGGCCGCCAACTCCTCGAGAATGCAGATTAGATGCGGCGTGATTTCTTCCTTAAGTGCAACCGCCTCGTCCATCTCCTGACGCTTGTATTGACCGTCATAATGGTCGAAACTCTCGATTAGTTCTTGAATTCTCGCTTCGTTCACATCCGACTCCTTCTGATTAGCCGTTGTTCAGGATGGTGCGGGCAAAGTGACGAGCCCTCCTCTGTTACGGGGAATAAGTCCGGTTTTGAGAAAGGTTTGAAATTTGTCACGGGAAGCGGGTCCGGATTTCGGCAAACTCTGCTGCCCCTTCCTTTACTACTCAGTTAGCCTTGGAATGGACCTCGGTAGCCCACTGGTTGAGGCTCATACCGTGGGCGCCATCATGGCGGCGCTCGCATGGACTTCGGGTGGGCCCCTCAGCATGAGCTTGCCAGAGTAAGGCTTCTGAGGCGGCCGGCATAATTTTTCGCAGGTGGCGAGATAGTCATCCACCGCCTCTTCTCTAGATCGTTGTCCCAGTGAAACAGGTCTTCGGTGTAGGCGTTGAAGTATAGGGCATCGCGGGCAACACCTTCTTTGCTCTTTCCTGCATCCTTAAACGCCATGAATAATCGGGTCTTACCGGTCACGTTATAGGCGAACAAAAGAACGAAATCATTCCCACCGCCTTTAAAATCGTCACGCAAGCGGGAAACCAACGGACGCAGGGTCTTGTAACGATGGACCTTTGTCTGCCCACTCACGATTTTGTCCTTGTGCGGTCCTTGATCCTGCTTTCCAACGCCTTTCAGTTCGGACTCGTCCCGTTCGTCCGCCGCTTGGGCCTCTTCGGTTTTACGGCGTTGGTCATAGTCCTGAAAGAGCGGCGCAATATGCTGCTCCATCTGAGCACGGCTGACCGAACCCGCTCCGGCCAGCAGAGGGAAACCGTTGCCGGCGATGATCTGGTCGATGTTCTCGCGCCAGAAGGACATGGTGGTGACGGTTTGCCGTTTGGCGCGCAGTTCGGCGGTTTCCAGGAAAATAACCACCAGGCGGTTGAGGGTGTCTTTCGTCCTCGCTCAGGTAGTTCTTCGCCACCAGGATGTCCTGCATGCGCACCCGATCCCCCTTCCAGGCCAGCAGGCCAAAGTGCGCATCGGCGGGGTTGGCGCGGGAAAGGATGATCTCAGCGGCGGTCTGCTGCGTCACCGCGTACAGCAGCAGGTTTTGCACCGTGGCAAAGAATTGCTGGGTGGCCTGATCGCTTTTCTCGTAATCCGCCGCCAGCGAAAACAGGTCGCGCACCTTTTGATAGAAGCGTTTCTCCGAGGCGCGGATGCGCGCCAGCATTTCATCGAAATAATCCGGGCGGCCATCGGGGTTTTTAAGCCGCTAGTCGTCCATGACGAAACCCTTCTTCAGGTATTCCGCCAGCACCGTGCTGGCCCAGCGGCGGAACTGCACCCCGCGCGGCGAGCGCACGCGGTAGCCGACGGCCAGAATAGCGTCAAGGTTGTAGTGCGCCACGCGGTAATTCTT
>CAIYDQ010000334.1 GCA_903925075.1 uncultured Geobacter sp. | reverse complement strand
TCTCGTCCAAAAGCCCCTGCATGGTGTCGATGCAGTTGTTCAGGTTCAGCTTGATCTCATTGAAGTCGCCGTTGTAGGTGTCGGTGATTTTCGGCGGGATGTCCCCTTTGGAGATGCGGTCCACGTACTCGGCGGTGACGTTGATCGGGCCCACGAAGGCGTCTATCAGTTCGTTCACCCCGCCGACCAACTCTCCCCAGCCGCCGGCGAAGGCGGACGCCTTGCCGCGGGTATCGAGCTTGCCGTCCTTGGTCGCCTTGATCAAGAGCGCCGTCTCGTCCAAAAGCCCCTGCATGGTGTCGATGCAGTTGTTCAGGTTCAGCTTGATCTCGTTGAAGTCGCCGTTGTAGGTGTCGGTGATCTTCGGCGGGATGTCGCCCTTGGAGATCCGGTCCACATACTCGGCGGTGACGTTGATCGGGCCTACGAAGGCGTCGATCAGTTCGTTCACCCCGCCGACCAACTCTCCCCAGCCGCCGACGAAGCCGGCCGCGTTGCCGCGGGTGTCGAGCTTGCCGTCCTTGGTCGCCTGCACCAGCTTGCCCGTTTCCTGCAAAAGCCCCTGCATGATGTCGATGCAGTTGTTCAGGTTCAGCTTGATCTCGTTGAAATCGCCGTTGTAGTTGTCGGTGATCCTCGGCGGGATGTCGCCCTTGGAGATCCGGTCCACGTACTCGGCGGCCACGTTCAGCGGGCCGATCACGGCGTCCAGCGTGTCGTTGACGCCGATGACGATCTTCTGGAAATCCCCCTGGTGCTTGCCCGCGTTGGCGCGGGTGGCAAGATTGCCGGCCACCGCCGCCTGGGAGAGCATGGCGGCGTCGGCCACCAGCGCCTGGATCGACGCCACCATCTTCTGCATCGCCCCCTGCAGCGCGCCGGTCTCATCCTTGGCGCTCGCGTCCAGGATGACGTCGGTGTCGCCGGCGGCGATCTTGTCGGCCGCCTCGATGCACATGGCGACCGGACGGGTGATGGAACTGGTGATGAACCTCGCCACCAGGAATGCCGCCACCAGGGCAAAAACACCCAGTGCTATCAGCATATTGCGGGTCGAGGAGTAGACGGCGCCGGCGTCCTTGCCCACCTCCTGAACGAGCTTGTCCTGGAATTCGGAGAGCTTGTCGATGCTGTCCATGTAAGCGGTCTGAGCCGGCCTGACTTTGGCGAAAAGCAGGTTCTTGGCCTCGCCCTTTTTCCCCTCTGCGACCAGTTGCTCCAACTGCAGCGAAGCCTGGACGTAAGGAGCGCGATCTTCCGTCACCTTCTTCAACATCGCCTTGCCGGCGTCGCTGACGATCATCTTCTCCAGCTTGGCGAAATCCTCGCTCACCTTTTTCCGGGAGGCGACGGCCACCGCTTTTTCCTTCGCTATTTCGTCGCGGTCGTCCAATAGGATCATGTTCCTGGTCGCCCTGGCGACGCGGTTCACCCGGCCGACGATGTCGTTCAAGGTGTCCGCCTTGACGATCTTATCCTTGATCAGGTCGTCGATCTCGTGGTTGAGCGAGCCCAGCCGAAACAGCGACAGGCCGAACATGATGGCCAAAAGCGCGACCAGTATCCCGAATCCTGCGGTTAACCTGGAACCGATTTTCATGTTTTTGAGCATAATCCCCCCTGTGTGGTCCCATTTATATGTTTATTCGCCCTGATTCGATGGATGGACATCCCGATGCTTCCCAACCGTTGCCTGCGTCATCTCCCCAGCGCGCCGTCATGGCCGGTGTAAATCCTCATAATTTCCCGGTCGCCCAGCTTTTGCACGGCGGCCACATATTCCAGGGGGAACGACCCCCCCGGCGCTCTGACCCGCAGCTGGGTGTCGCCCGAGAAGAGCGCCTTTTCCTTGGGCGCGTACAGGCAGATGGAGTCGCTCGAGTGCCCCGGGGTATGGATGACCTCAAGAAAACCGTCTCCCGCCTTGAGCATCTGTCCGTCCTCAAGCAGCTGGTCGACGCCGGGACCGTCGCTGAAGGCCAGCACCCGGCAACGGTAGCGCTCCTTTAAAAACCGCAGGCCGGCGGCGTGGTCGAAGTGATTGTGGGTGAGGATCACCTGCGCCACCGCGGTCTTGCCGACGCCGGTCGAGGTGCGCTCGATCTCGTCGAGAATAAAATCGTCCAGGCCGGGATCGATGACCGTGTTGAGGTCCTCGATGCGGTTCCATTCGCCCAAGATCAGGTAGGAGTTGCAGGTGTAAACCTGGTCGCTTTTTTTAAGGGAGATGATCTTCAATCGCTATTCTCCGATTTTCTTGTACAACTGGGCGTCCGGCACTACCTGCTGAAAGAGGTGCGCCACTTCCCGGGGCAGCTTTTGGGTGTTTTCGGTCGCCAGGTAGCCGCCCGGCGCCAGGGCCTGGTGGAACATCCGGTAGACCTCGACCCTTTCGGGGTACTGGAAATGGAGCAGGACGTTCTTGCAGACCACCAGGCAGTAGTCGGCGCCGACCGGCTTGAAGGAGAGGAGGTCGTGGTACTGGAAATGGACCCGGCTCCTCAAAAGCTCCACCACCCGATGCTCCCCCGGTTTCTGCGCCGGTTCGAAGTACTTCTCGAACAGGTGAACCGGCGTTCTTTGCAGCTCCTCGTAAGGATAGGTGGCCGCCGCCACCACCTCGCCGAAATTGTTGGCGCTGTCGTAATCGGTCGCGTCGATGCGCAGGTTCTTGAAGCCGAACGGGTTCATCTTTTCCGCGAAGATCATGGCGATGGTGTAGGTTTCCTGGCCGAGCGCGGAGCCGGCGTCCCAGATCTTGATGCGGCTCCTGCCCGACGCGTAGGGGATCATGTGGTCGGCCGCGTATTCGAGGGTGGGCTGATCGCGCATGAAAAAGGTGAATGCCATCTATGCCTTCCTTTTGTTTTCGCCGGCGAGCGCCGCGTCCGTCAGTTGCTCCGCGCAGCGCAGCAAGTCCTGCGCCTTGAAAGGCTTGATCAGGAACTGATAGGTCTCGATCTGCTGCAGCTCTTCAAGGCTCACCTCGTCGAGAAAGCCGGTGGCGATCAGGACCGGCACGTGCAAGCCCCGAGCCTGGATCTCCCGGATCAACTCCATCCCCGACATCGGCTCCATCTTCAAGTCGGTGAACAGCAGATCGAAGCATTCCGAGTCGTGCAGGAATTTCTCCACCGACCGCAAGGCCTCCGACCCGTCGCACGCCTGGCTGACCCGGTAGCCGTTTTTGGTGAGCAGCATGCAGGCGAAGGAACGAAATCCGGGATCGTCGTCCACCAGCAGAACGTGCTTTTTAGTGAAATCGTCTTCATGTTTCGGCGGCGTTGGCGCGTGAGCTGTAGCCATAGTGCCTCACCAACTGCAGCAAGCGTGCCGTCGAGCCCGAAAATAAGTTTTTACTATTATTACCGGCAGTTACCGCTAAATAGCCGTCGACTCAGCGCCCGAGTCGGCTACCACAAATGTGGTGAGATACCCGCGACGGCGCGCGGGAGAGGGCCGCCGGGGCGGGACGACGGAACGAAAAAAACCGCCGCGATCCGGCATGTTAGCGAGAATCGCGGCGGCAGCTAATAAAATAACCACTTCTGTTGTTAACAACAAATGTGGTAGCCCACGTAGGTCGCGTTGAGGCACGAAACGCGACGTGGCGCTGTTGGCCCGAAGCCGCGGTGCCGGTGCCGGGATTGGGGGTGCCGGCGCCGAGGCAACGTTGCGTTTCACGATAAAGCCGTTCAACGCAACCTACGGTTCGGGGAGAGGATGGAAAGCTCGCGGTTTGGTAGTAGCGCTGTTGGCCTGGAGCCGCGGTGCCGGCGCCGGGATCGCGGCTGCCGGCGCCGAAGTAACGTTGCGTTTCACGATGCACCCGTTCAACGCAACCTACGGTTTGGGGAGAGGATGGAAAGCTGGCGAAAGCTGGAGCCGCGGTACTGGCCAGCCCACGTAGGTCGCGTTGAGGCACGAAACGCGACGTAGCGCTGTTGGCCCGAAGCCGCGGTGCCGGCGCCGGGATCGCGGCTGCCGGCGCCGAAGTAACGTTGCGTTTCACGATGCACCCGTTCAACGCAACCTGCGGTTCGGGGAGAGGATGGAAAGCTTAGCAGCCGTGAAAGGGCAAATCCGCGTGGAAGGTGCTACCGGAGCCGGGCTCGCTTTCCGCCCAGATCCTTCCGCCCAGATGCTCGACGATTTGGCGGGCCTGGCTCAAGCCGAGTCCGAGCCCTCCCTCGCGGCGCGTGAGCCCCCCGTCCACCTGGAAAAAGGGATCGAAGACCCGTTCCAGTTTGTCCCGGACGATGCCGATGCCGCTGTCGCTCACCTGGAGGTGAAGATTCGGCGCCGCGTCGGCGTCCCGGATAAGGCTGATCGACAGGGCCGTCGTTCCCGAACGGGTGAATTTCAAGGCGTTGCTCAAAAAGATCTCGGCGACTTTGCAGGTCAGCTCCCAATCGCCAAGCACATGGGCCGGGACCGCCTCGTCGACCGACACGGTCAGCGTTATTCCCTTGGCCGTGAATCCCGGCGCATGCACCTTCGCCAGCGAGCTCAACAACACCCGCAGGTCGAAGCACTCCTTTTTCGCCGAGTCCCTCTTCTTGGAGGACTGAGCGAAAGAGAGCAGTTGATCGACAAGTTTGGTCATCCGGCCTGCGGACTCGGCCGCTATCTCCACCAGCTCCCGGTCGTCGTCGGACAACTCCGCCGCGCGCAGCATGCTCAAAGGGGCGACGATGCCGTTCATCGGCGTCCGCAATTCGTGGGTCAGCGTGGTCAGAAACTGGCTCCGCTCCTGGGCCGTGCTCTTCTCGTATTCATGGAATTTGTCCAGTTCCAGCAGCGCCTCTCGCAACTGCAGGGTCTGCTCGGAGACGGTCCGTTCCAGATCGCTTTGGTAGTTGCGCTCCATCAACAACAAGCGTCGGTGTTCGAGCGCTTTTTTCACGATATTGCGGAAGTGCTCGGCATCCAAGGGCTTGGTGATCAGATCGAAGGCGCCGTTTTTGATGGCTTCGATGGCCATGGCGAGATGGGCGCTCCCGGTCATCAGCACCACCGGCACGTCCGTGGTCCGCTGCCGGACCTCCCGGAGGAAGGCGATGCCGTCGCATTCCGGCATCATCACGTCCGTGACGATCAGATCTATCGGCTGCTCCTCGAGTATCAGCAGGCCGTCTTTGGCGCTGTTTGCCGTAGCCACCCGGCAGCCGAACTTTTCCAGCAGGATGCGGACTATGCCCAGGACCATATCCATGTCGTCGACCACAAGCACGGTGCCGGAGATGCCGGCGGTGTTTGCAACAACTGCGTCAGCCATAATGGCAACCTCCTTTCATGCGTGCGCCGTCCGTTCGGCAAGGCATCTGCGAAGTTCTTCCTTCATGCTCTCGGTGGAGATGGGCTTGGATACGTAGCCGTCAAACCCAAGGCTCAGGAACCAGGCTCTGTCTTCGTTCAAGGCGTAGGCGGTCAGGGCGATGATCGGCAGACGCCTCCCCTCGCGCTGCGCGCTCTCGCGGATCAGCCGGCACGCCTCGACCCCATCCAATATCGGCATCTGCACGTCCATCAGCACCGCATCGACCCCGCCCCGGGCGCACTTCTCGATCGCTTCCGCGCCGTTGGCCGCGATATCCACCGTATGGCAGATCTCCCGCAACAGGCGTTTGGTCAAGTGCCGATCGATCTCGTTGTCCTCGGCCACCACCACGCGCAGCAACGGACCCTGCCATCGGTCGGCGGTTTCCGGCGACAACGAGGCGCACGGCTCGTCGACCACGCCGGCGGCGAAGGGGATCTCGAAATGGAAGCTGCTGGAGACCCCTTCGACGCTCTCCGCCCAGATCCTCCCGTCCATCAGTTCCACCAGTCGGCGGCTGACGTTAAGGCCCAGGCCGGTGCCGCCGTACCTGCGGGCGGTCCCCTCCTCCGCCTGGACGTAGGGGTTGAAGATCTTGGCCAAGGTTTCGGGGCTCATGCCGATGCCGGTGTCCTTGACGCTGAACCGCAGAAGGGCGCCCTCTCCCGGCGATGCCAGCAGGGCGACGTGGACGGTTATCTCTCCTTGGTGGGTGAACTTGCAGGCGTTGCTGAGCAGGTTCATGATGACCTGCTTCAGGCGGAGTTGGTCGCCGACCAGCGCGTCGGGCACCTCGGCGGGTATCAGGGTGTGCAGGGCCACCCCCTTTCTCCCTATCGGCAGCATCAGGATGCTGACCACCTCGCCGATGCAACTCCTGAGGCTGAAGGGAAGCCGCTCCAACTCGATCATGCCGGCCTCGACCTTGCTCAGGTCCAGGATGTTGTTGATGAGGGCCAGCAAGGTTTTCACCGAGCTCCTGATGTACCCCAGGAACTCGCTTTGTTCTTCGTCGAGCTCCGACAGCCGCAGCACCTCGGCCGAACCCATGATGCCGTTGATCGGGGTCCTGATTTCGTGGCTCATATTGGCCAGGAACTCGTTCTTCGCCAGGTTGGCGGCCTCCGCTTGGGCCGCCGCCTGCGCCAGGGCCGCGTTGGCCGTCAGCAGTTCCCGGGTCCGCTCCGCCACCAGGGCGTCGAGTCGGTCCCGCTCCTCGCGCACGGCGGACCTTTTGATGCGGTCGATGGCGAGAAGTTTCCTTGAGCGCCGGTTCAAGACTTGACGATGCCGAGATCGGCGAGGTGCTTGCTGAGGCTTGCCTGGTCGATCGGCTTCGCCAGATAGCTGGTGCAGCCTCGGGTGTAGGCCTCGAAAACGGCACGGGGCTGATCCAAGGCGGAGGTCATCAGTATTTTCACTTCCCGGCGGGGGGCTATGCCGGCCTCGCTCTCTTTTTCCCTGATCAGCTTGAGCACTTCCTGCCCGTCGATCTCGGGCATCATGATGTCCAGGCAGATGAGCCCGTAAGGGGCGCGGTCGGCCAGGGCGCAGCTAAACGCCTGAATCGCCTCCCGGCCGTTGACGGCCACCTCGCACTCCCCAAAAGGCGCCAGCAGCTTGGTGAGTATCCTGCGGCTCAAGAAATCGTCCTCGACCACCAGAATTCGCATGTGATGTATCCCCTTTCCTTGGATCTCGTTTCGGCAGGAGTCTATCGCTACCACTTTCGCGGTCATTAGACAATAAAAATCCGCTCCTATTCACCACGTCGGCTACCATCCGTACGAACCGGCGCTACGGCTTGCGCTTCTTTCGCACCAGCCGGTTGTTCAGTGCCTGCTGGGTCATGCCCAACAGCGCGGCGGCCGGAGCTTGTTTGCCTTTGGCGATGGCCAGGGCATGCGAAATCAGCAACTCCTCCGCCTCCTTCATGGTGGGAAAGTGGTGGAACACCACTTGGGTGTCGCGCGAAAGCTCGGCTGCGGAGCCCGCCTGGGCGAGTTCCGCCTTTGGCCGGCTGGCGCCGATCTTCTCCCTGATCCCCGCCACCGAGAGCAGGCGGGAGTCGTGCAGCGCGACGGCGTCGTAAACCATCGCCTGCAGCTCGCGGACGTTGCCCGGGAAAGGATGCGCCGCCAGGCAGGCGAGCAGATCCCGGGTGTAGGAGGGCTTCTTCTTCCCCAGCTCGACCGCGGTTTTCTGCAAAAAGTGCTCGAAGAGCAGCGGCACGTCCTCCATCCGCTCCCGAAGCGGCGGCACCTCGCAGCTATGCGCGCGCAGGCGGTAAAACAGGTCCTTGCGGAACTCACCGGAGTCGGCCATCCGGCTCAGATCCCGGTTGGTGGCGACCACCACCCGGCAGTCGCTTTGCTTGGCCACGTCCGAGCCCAGCGGATAATATTCGTGTTCCTGGAGCAAACGGAGCAGCTTCACCTGGGAGACGGCGCTCAGGTCGCCGATCTCGTCGAAGAACAGGGTGCCGCCGGCGGCGCGGGCGATGAGTCCTTGCCGCGCCGCGTCGGCCCCGGTAAAGGCGCCCTTCCAATGGCCGAAAAGGGTGTCGGAAAACATCTGGTCGTCGAGGCCCGCCAGATTGACCGGCACGAACGGCCCCTTGCCGCCGCCCAGTTCGTGGACGGCCCGGGCGAACAGCTCCTTGCCGACGCCGGTCTCCCCGTAAATCAGCACCGGCTGCCCGGAGTCGGCTATGCACTCCAGGTAGTTGAACAGGCTCAGCATCTTCTTGTTTCTGGTGACGATGGGCGCGAACACCTCCGGGCGCTTCAGCTTTCCCTGCAGCATCTGCTGCTTGAGCGCGCTCACCTCGTCGCGCAAAAGCCCGATTTCCAGCGCCCGCCGCACGCTGCCCACCAGCCGGTCCGAATTCACCGGCTTGACCAGGTAGTCGAAAGCCCCGCTTTTCATGCACTCGACCGCTATCTCCAAGGTGTTGGAAGCGGTCATGATCAGGACCGGCAGCTGAGGGTACTCAAAGACGATGCGCTGCAAGAGTTCCTGGCCGGTGAGGCCGGGCATCTGCAGGTCGAGGACCACGGCGGCCACCGGTCGAGTGGCCAACAGCGGCAGCACCTGGCCGGAGTCGTCCAGGGTCAGCACCGGATTGCCGACGGCGTCCCTGAGAATCATCGAGGAGCTGAATAGTATCCCCTGCTCGTCGTCAACCAGCAAAATGGGAAGAAGCGTTGATGCCGCAGCCATGTCGAATAACCTCTCTGTTGTTGGTCCTATCCCTGGAATACGCGCAGCTGGACCTCGGCCGTGGTCCCCTCGCCGGGTGCTGAGACGAAGGAGATGGCGCCCTGGTTTTTCTGCAGTATCGACGCGCTGATCGACAGCCCCAGCCCGGTGCCGCCGCTGTCGCCCTTGGTGGTGAAAAACGGATCCATCAGGCGCTCCATGACCTCGACGGACATCCCCTCTCCCTCGTCCGCCACCGTTATCAAGATGCGTTCGCCGTCCTGAGCCAGCGAAGTATGCAGGCGTATGGCCCGGTCGAGCCCCCCGAGCGACTGCAGCGCGTTCATGATCAGGTTGATCATCACCTGTTCGATCTGCTGGGCGTTGCCCAGGGCGGGTGGCAGGTCGTGGCCGGCCTCCAGATAGAACCGGCTGCAGCGCCTTTTGATTTCATGGTTGACGATGGCGATGGCGTTGGCGAGCACCTGGTTCACGTCCAGGGAGCCCAGCGTGTCCCCTTTGTCCTGGCGCGCGAAATCCTTCAGCATGTCGACGATCCCCCTGATGCGCTCGGCGCCGTCCACCAGTCCGGAGAAGAGTTTGGGGATGATGTCGCGGGTCTCGGAGAACTTGAAGGAGCCCAGTTTGAAATCGCCGTTTTCGCCATAGAACCCCTCGAGGATCGGCAGCGTCGACTTCCAGGTCTTGGCCAGCAGCTCCGCGTTGAAGAGGATGCAGTTGTTGGGGTTGTTGATCTCGTGGGCCATGCCGGACACCAAGAGGCCCAGCGATGCCATCTTGTCGGCCTGGATCAGGTTCGCCTGGGCGTCAAGCGCCTCCTGCTCGATGCGCACCAGATCGGTTATGTCGCGAAAGGAGCAGTAGAAGACCTCGGAGGCGTTGAGCCTTATGGTTTTCACCCTGGCCGAAACCAGCAGCCCCGTGCCGTCCTTTTTGCGCAGGGTCGTCTTTTCCACCTGCCGGCAGTTGTTGTCGACGGCGCCCGGCGTAGCGCCAAAAAGCCGGGCCGGCTCGACCAATAGCGACAAAACGCGGCGCCCCACCAGATCTTCCCGGCGATAGCCCAACACGACTTCCGCCTCGCCGTTGCAATCCACGACCGACAAATCTCCCGTATTCACGATGAAGATGGCGTCGTTGCTCTGATCGAACAGTTGCCTGAACCTCTCTTCGCTCAGTTGCAACAGATCTTTGGCGGCCTTTTGCTCGCGAACCAGTTCATCCAGCCGGGATTGCATTTCCTTGCGCTGCGCGATCTCGTCGATGACGCCGAAGAGCTTCTCGCAGACCAGGGGTTTGAGCAGATAATAATTGACGCCGATTTCAATCGATCTCAGCAGGAATTCGACGGTGGCAAACGCGGTCAAAACGATGATGGGGACGCTCGGGTTCAACGCCCGTATCTCGGTCGCCATGCTGATGCCGTCCATCACCGGCATGCGCATGTCCGTCATCACGATGTCCGGGTCGTGCCGCTTGAAGCACGCCAGACCGGAGCGACCGCAGTCGGCTTCATGAATGGTCCAGGTCGGGTATTGCGCGCTCAACATGCTGCAAAGACTTGCGCGGACGTCGGCGTCATCGTCGACCACCAATATCGACAAGTTCATGGTCCACCTCGCCTTCGTAAAGTTGCTCTGGCGGCCGGCGCCAGGCGCAGTAGCTCCGCGTCCGTGGGCTTTTCGCCGTTTCGCCGATCAGGCAGGTAGTTATATTTCATGAGCCCTCGTCATCGTAAAAAATCTCAGTCTTAGTGTCGCTCGCCGAAGACGCGCAGTTCAACCTTGGCCGTAGTCCCCTCGCCGGGCGCGGAGACGAAGGAAATGGCGCCCTGGTTTTTCCGCAGTATCGACGCGCTGATCGACAGCCCCAGCCCGGTGCCGCCGCTGTCGCCCTTGGTGGTGAAAAACGGATCCATCAGGCGCTCCAAGACCTCGGCGGACATCCCCTCTCCCTCGTCGGTCACCGTTATCAAGATCTGTTCGCCGTCCTGCCCCAGCGAGCTGCGCAGGCGTACGGATTTTTGAAAACTGCCCAGCGACTGCAGCGCGTTCATGATCAGGTTGATCATCACCTGTTCGATCTGCTGGGCGTTGCCCAGGGCGGGGGGGAGGTCGTGGCCGGCCTCCAGGTAGAACCGGCCGCAGCGCTTTTTGATTTCATGGTTGACGATGGCGATGGCGTTACTGAGCACCTGGTTGACGTCGAAGGGGCCCAGCGCGTCCCCCTTGTCCTGACGCGCGAAATCCTTCAGCATGTCGACGATGCCCCGGATGCGCTCGGCGCCGTCCACCAGCCCGGAAAAGAGCTTGGGGATGATGTCGCGGGTCTCGGAGAACTTGAAGGAGCCCAACTTGAATTCCCCGTTCTCGCGATAGAACTCCTCGAGAATCGGCAGCGTTGAATTCCAGGTTCTGACCAGCAATTCCGCGTTGAACAGGATGCAGTTGTTGGGATTGTTGATCTCATGGGCCATGCCGGATACCAAAAGGCCCAGCGATGCCATCTTCTCCGCCTGGATCAGGTTCGCCTGGGCGGCGAGCGCCTGCTGTTCACTGAGAATCCGGTCGGTTATGTCGCGAAAGGAACAGTAAAAGACCTGGTCCGCGTTCAAGGTGATCATCTTGAACCGCATGGAAACGAGCAACTGCGAGCCGTCTTTTTTTACAATGGCGATCTTGTCGATCTGCCAATAGTTCTGGTCGAGCTTTAAGAGCATTTTTTTAAACGAGCGGTCGGCGTTGACCATCAGCGTAAAAATATCGACGTCGACCAGTTCGTCTCGGCGGTATCCGAAGATCTTCTCGGTCTCGCCGTTGCAGTCGATAATCGCGTAATCTTTTTTGCTGACGATGACGATGGCGTCGTTGCTCTGATCGAACAGTTGCCTGAACCGCTCTTCGCTGCGGCGCAGGAGATCCTCCGCGTTTTTTTGTCGGGTGATGTTTTCCTTTATGCCGATGAAATGCGTCACCGCCCCTTCGCTGTTTTTGACCGGCGAGATCTTCACCTTTTCCCAGAACAATTCACCGGACTTTTTCTTGTTGCGGAACTCGCCCTCCCATAAGTTTCCCGAGCAAATCGTCCCCCACATGTCCCGGTAGATGTCCGGCTCGGTGGTGTCGGATTTCAGCAGACGCGGGTTTTTACCGAGCACCTCCTCTTTGCCGTAGCCCGTCAATTCCGTGAACATCGGGTTCACGAATTCGATGTTTCCCCTGGTGTCGGTGATGACGACGCTGACCGGACTCTGTTCGACGGCGGTGGAAAGCTTCAAAAGGCTGTCCTGCGCGAGTTTGGCCTCGGTGATGTCCTCGACGGTGCAAAGATGCCGCGGGTCGGCTCCGGCCTCAGCCGATACCGGAACCAGCGTCATGTTGACCCAGACCAGCGAGCCGTCCGGCCGGACATACCTTTTGTTGATGGCGAACTTGCCGGCGCCGCCGGCTTTCGCCAGAGCCACGCAGGCGCGGCTCGCCTCCAGGTCGTCCGGATGGGTGATGCTCATCCAGTCGATGGATTCGATCTCGTCCCTCGTTCTGCCGACGATCTCGGCGAAGCGCGGGTTCGCCTCAGAGACGCGCCCGCTCAGAGAATCGACCAAAGCGATGCCCATCGGCGACTGATCGAACAATTCCCGGTAGCGCTCCTGCAGATGCTTGCGTTCGGTGATGTCGACGGAAACCAGAACGGCGGAAGAGACGGCGCCGCCGATCACCACCGGACCCAGAAAGGACTCGTACCAGCGCAACTCCCTGTTTTTGCCGAGACCCCTCAACTCGAAACGTTTCAGCTTTCGGCACCGGAACGCGTCGGCCAGGGCCTCGGCCAAGACGGGCCTGCTATCCGGCTCCAGGTAATCGTAGCTGCTGCTCCCCGTCACCGCCGAGATTTGGAACCCTTCCGAACACCTGTTGACAAAACGTATCGTTCCCTCGCGGTCGAGTTCCAAGACCGAGATCGGGGCCGTCATCACCAGGGCGCGGTAGCGCTCCTCGCTCTCGCTGAGCGCCCGGGCGGCCCGTTCCCGTTCCGCGGCGAACCGAACCTCGGTTTCGGCCACCGCGGCCCGCGCGTTGGCGCGGTGCAGGCTGCTGGCCATCCAGGAAACGATGACGCCGTTGGCGACGAAGATCGCCATGGACAGCGCGTCGACCCGATCCGGCAGGCCAAGCACGCCGACCGGTTCCATCAAGAAGAAGCAGACGGCCACGGTGGAAAAAACGGTGGCCATGAGGCCGGACCAAAGGCCGCCGAAGAGGGCTGCCATCATGACGGCGGGGAAAAAGGTGATGAAGGGAGCCTTCAGACCCAGGCTTTGCAGGAAAAGGAGCCGGAAGGCGGAGGCGAAGCAGACGCTGGCGACGGCCGTGGAGACGGCCACGCCGAAACGCTGCCGGGCCAGGCTAAGCCCCTGCTCCAGCGTCCCTTCTTCCGAGTACGGCTCATGCGCCGACTTGACCGTCGCGACCAGCATGTAGACAAATCCCAGGTACTGCGTCGACCGCGCCGCCCAGCCCAAGGGGGAGGCGGTCACTTTCTGCAGCCAGGTGCCGAAGAACCCGACCGCAAGCAGCAAGAGCGCGTAGCCGTACCAACGGGCGAAGGAGAAGACGTGCAGACGGTTCAGCAAGCGCAACAGCAAGGCGCTGAGCACGAACATGGCAACGGCCGAGCCCAGCACGAACTGCCGCACCAGGGTTCCGCCCAGGCCCGGCGCGAAGAAGGGAGGCAGCCATCCCCGGAGCGCCGCCAGGATTATTACCCCGGCGACGGCCGAGACGGCCGTGCCCGCCAGAGCCAGCCAGATGCGCGGACGCAGCAGCGACTCATTCCACTTCAGGAAGACAGCCGCCCCCGTGAGGTGGCAGATGGCGGAGACCCAGATGCAGGTGTTGTGGATAGTGATGAGGGTGTTTACGTCGGACAGCCCCGAGCCGCTCTCAGCCAGTACCACCAGAGTGCTGCCAAGCCCGGCAACCCCCCACATCAGTACGCCGCAGCCGAGCAACAGCAAACCGGGCCGGCCGTGGGCGAGAAAAACCCGGCCGATCCGGTAAGAGATGATCCCCGAGATCAGCGTCGAGAACAGGAGGTTGCTCATCAGAAGCAGGTACGGCGACTCGAAGGAACGAGGCGACCCGAACGCCCACAAGCCCAGCATGGCAAGCAGCGACGCCGGAACCGGCAACCAGGCGAGTTTGTCCATCAGGCCCAAAGCCCGCCGCCAACCCGTGCGCCGGCGCGCGTCCGACTGCCCGTTATTTCGCTGCCGCGCTTCGTTCATCCGGACCTCTCGAGCTTGACGCTCCCGCAGCCGCCATTGCGCAACCCGGGCTTGCAGGTAGAAGCGATACCGCCGCAAAGCTTTCTTGGCGATCAGGCAGCGTAACCTTTACTCCATTTCAGAGGTGAAAATCAACGGATTAGTGATTAGACTCGCTTCTGCAAAATAACGCCATGAGCGAGCGGCGAGTGGCGCGGCGCCTGCACAAGAGTCGCCATTCGCGATCGGCGACTCTTCTGCAGAGCGCCTGTTTCCGTAGGTCGCGTTGAGGTACGAAACGCGACGTCGCAACGGTGCCACGGTGGCCATGTCGCGTTTCACGATGAAGCCGTTCAACACGACCTACGGGTGCGAGAAGTCGCTGGCTGATCTGGTGAATAGATTACATAAAAGAGAAACCCGTCTGAAAATTCAGCACAACGGGGGCGCGGCAAACCGATCGGCTTCGCCTCGCCCGGAACGAGAGACGGCGCTCGAAGTTGAGCGCCGTCTCTTTTGGTCACAGTCGGAAGCGGCCGACCATCTGCTTCAATTCCTTGGCCTGGTCGGCCAACTGGGCCGCCGCGCCGCTGGTCTCCTCGGCCCCGCGCGCCGTATGGTTGACGACTTCCGTGATCTGCTGGATGTTGCTGGTCACCTCGCCGGTGGTCGCGGTCTGCTGCTCGGCCGCCGTGGCGATCTGGCTCACCTGCATGGAGACTTCGTTGATCCGCTCCAGGATCTCGTCCAGCGCCTGACCGGATTTCTGCGACGAGACCGCTCCCTTCTCCACCTCCTGGACCCCTTCCTCCATCGCCTTGACGGCGGCCTTGGTCTCGCTCTGGATGGCCTTGATCATTTCCCCTATTTCCCTGGTGGCCTTGGTGGTGCGCTCGGCGAGCGCCCTGACCTCGTCCGCGACTACGGCGAAGCCGCGCCCCTGTTCGCCCGCCCGGGCCGCCTCTATGGCCGCGTTCAACGCCAAGAGGTTGGTCTGGTCGGCTATATCTTCGATGGTGCCGACGATGTCGCCGATCTGCTCCGAGCGCGAGCCGAGCGCTTCCACCGTCCGCGAGGTCTGCCGTACCCGGTCGGCGATGACGCTCATGCCGGCGATGGTGTCCTGCACGATCCTGGCGCCCGCGTGGGCGGCGTCGGTCGATTGCCGGGAGGCGTCGGCGGCGTTGGAGCAACTGCGGGCGATGTCGGAGCTTGTGGCCGACATCTCTTCGCTGGCGGTGGCCACCGTGCCGGTTTGCGAGGCGACCTCCTCCGCCCCGGTGGCGATCTGGGCGGAGGTAGCCTGCAACTGGTTGGATGCCGAGGCGATGCCGTTGGCGATGTCGACGGTCCCGGCGATCATGCCGCGCAGGTTGGCGACCATCTGCCGCATGGCTTGCATCAACCGCCCCGTCTCGTCCCTGGAATCGACCTCGACCTGCACGGCCAGATCGCCGGCGGCCAGGGAGTCGGCTATCGAGACCGCCTTCGCCAGCGGGCCGACGATCAGGCGACCTATCAGCCAGGAGAGGGCCAAAGCGGCCAGCGAGGCCGCGACGATGGCCGCGACGATGCCGACGCGCGAGGAGTCGTACACGGCGATGGCCTTTCGATAGGAAGTGTCTCCCCCCTTTTCGTTGATGACGATGTCCTTTTCCAAGGCGCCCAGGGTGGCGAGTATCAGTCTGGTGGAATCCCCCCTGAGCACGGCGACCGCCTCGGTCTTGTTATTCTGGCGGGAGAGAGCCATGATCCGCTCGTGCTCGACCAAAAAGGCGTCCCAGTTTTTGCGTATTTCGGCATACGCCTCCTTTTCGCCCGGATAGGAGATCATCGGCTCGTAGACGGCGCTGTTTTTCTTCAAATTGCCGAGCGCCTCTGCCATCGAGGCTTCCCACTTGTCCATGTCCGGCTTTTCGGTTGACAGCACGTGCTGAAACTCGTAACGGCGGAACTCGTTCATGTCCCGCTCCATATTGCCCAGTGCCTTGATGCTGGGCAGGGTGTTGGTGGCGAGGTCGACCGTGGATTCATTGACGCGCGAGAGTTGCAGCATCGAGAAAATCCCCACCAGCGCCAGCATCGCCAACACCGCCGACACCAGCAGGGCCAGTTTGGAGCCGATTTTCATGTTTTTAATCCATCCCATAACCATCTCCTTTCACTCTCGTTCGTAGTGCTGCTCTGAGCTTGTCGAGGCTTCTTGCGCCGACCATACCGGCAAAAAGTGCAACTAATGTGGAAGACCGCGTAATCCCATACAATTTCCCGCGGCTCGCTTTTGCAAAATAACGCCATGAGCGAGCGGCGTCATCAGGATAAGCCGCAAGGGGGCAGGTTTTTTGCCGTAGATGGCGAGCTTTGTCCACGAGGCGGAGCGGACTATATATCTTTTATTTAAAATCAGCCACTTAGTCTCGACCGGATGGCTCCGGGCCGGCTGCCCGCTGCCGCGACTTTCGCGCGGCGTAATCGGCCGCCCTCGACCGCTTCAATCCTTGACAAGCCGCCGCGGAAAAGGTAAACACAAGCATCACTCAATCCAGCCGTTGGAGCAATGGTCGAATATATGAAAGCCAATGCAGCGAAAAGCGCCCTGATCGGCCCACTCAACAAAGAAAAGCTCAATGAAAAAATAGTTGCGCTTATCAAGCAGCTCATTTTCTCGAATCAACTGCAGGTAGGCGACAAGCTCCCCTCGGAACGCGAGATGATGGAAGAAACCGGAGTGAGCCGCTCCGTGGTGCGGGAAGCCTTTCGTTCGCTGGAACAATCGGGCCTGGTGGAAATAAAGCAGGGAGGTACCGGCGGTGCTTTCGTGGTGTTCAACCTGCAAAAGCCTATATATAACTCCGCTTTCGATCTCTACAGCCAGGGTAAACTGACGCTGGCTCATTTCGTCGAGACCAGAAAGGCGATCGAGTGCGTCGCGGTGCGCGTGGCGGCGGAAAAAGCGACGGCTGAGGATATTGCCAGGCTCCATGAACTGAACGAGGCGTGCCGTGCCGACACCGGCGAGGTGCTGCAACACCGTCAGCATGCCTCCAACTTCCATATCGCCATTGCCGAGGTCTCGGGCAACCATCTGAGTAAATTCCTCATCAGCGCCATGTTCGAATTGCTGGGCGAACTACGTCAGGACAGCAGCCAGACCAAGAAGTTCAAGCAGGAAACCTATCTGCTGCACAAACAGATCATCGAGGCGCTGGCGGCCAAGGATGCCGACCTGTGCGAGGCGCTCATGGCAAAGGATATCGAGCGCGTCGGCAGCATGAAAAACCCGCCGGCACACAAGATCGTCCGAACCTAGCGCGCCCCTTGGAGAGAACCGCCACCCGACAAACCGCCTCGTCCCCGCCGTAGACACGGATCGTCAGGCAGGCGCCTTACCTCCCTTACCTCCCTTACCTCCCTTACCGCTGTTACCACCCTTACCGCTCTAACCACTCGTACCTCTTCCGCCCTTTCCTCTTCCGCCCTTCCCTTACCGCTGCACCGCTCCCGCCCATCGCCACCCGCTGCCGCCGAAGGCCAAAATGTCTTCCTCGGCTTTCTGCCGCCAGCGCCCGGCCCGCTATCAATCCCCGCCTGTCGGAGCAGAACAAAGCCACGGCAGAGGGATTTGATAATGGCGTTATTTTTTAAATTGACAACCTGCCCGAGAAGGCGCACAACCATTCCAATGGATCAATGGTCGAACATTCATTGCATTCACAACCGCTCGACTTTTAAGTCATTTTACAAATTTAGCCCCACATTACCCATAAACGTATGACCAATCCACCCCTCCCCGGCCGTCTAAGTCCCACACCCTCACGCCACCACACTTCCTTTAGCTCCATAAAAAAATAAAATATCGTTATTTTGTATTGACAGCCAATCAGCAAAAGGGTAGAAGGGAAAAAACAACGGGTGAATGGTCGAACATTTAACCAACGCCTGAACCGGTTACATCATCCGCGTCCCGCGGTTCGAATCCGCGCCCGGCGAAGGCGGCGGGTGGCTGTCAACCGAGGCGATTCTTGCGCCGGCAACCGCGCCGCTCACCAAAGGAGCCGTCATGAAGAGCGTAAAAATCATCGTCTGTTTTTGCTGCATCGTCCTTTGCGCCTGCGCCAGCGGCAAAACGTCACGAGAGGGGTTCGTGGAAATAGAGAACTCTCGCAGCACCGAAGATCCCGGCGCGCCGACGACCATCTGGGTGCCGAGAAGCTATGTGGAGAGCGGTCCCCTGCGCGGCATGAAACTCGTGGAGAAGGGGGTGGACCGAGTCGCCGCGGGGCTTGCCCCAGCCAAAAAAAACGCGGCCTTGTCGCTTAACAAAAGGATCGCGCTGATTGAGATCGGCCGCGACGGGCTGGCTCAGGCCGTCTACCGGAATCTGCGGCAAGCCTCGGCCGGAGTCGTGCTGGACCCGGCGCAGACCGTCCTTACCGACCAATCCGAGGGGATGGCGACCCGGGACGACAAGGCACGATTCGCCGAGCGCCTGCAGCGCGACCACCGAGCCAATGTCGCCGTCTATATAACCTCCACCGCCGTCGCGGAACCAGGTCAAACGGCGCTGATCGAGGTCTACGACACCATGGCCGGCGGCCTGCTCGACAGCTTCCAGGCGCCCCTCCCTCCCGCGTCAAACGAGCCTTCCGGCGTCGATCGAGTCGCCGCCGCCTTGAAACCTGCCTGCGACCGGATCGCCAAGCTGCTGTCCTTGCTTCCCTGGTACGGCAGGGTGATAGAGGTCGAGGGGGACCGGGCCTATATCGGCGCGGGACGAGAGAGCTGCCTGGCGATCGGCCAGAGCTTCACCGTTTACCGCGGCGGCAGGTTCATAAAGGGAGCCGGATTCTCGCCCGGGGAGAAGGTCGGCACCGTTTCGGTGAGCGGTTTCGTGGGACCGGACGCCTCCTTTGGCGCCATCACGGAAGGACGCGGGGTGCAAGCGGGCGACGTGGTTTCGGCGGAATAAAGCCAAGGGAAAGGGGGCCGACGTCCGGAGTCGGCAAAACGACGCCAGCGCAGACATGAGCCAAAGGGGGTGGGAGTTTTCTTCGGGAGTTGGAAAATGACGACATCATTTCGAGCAGCTAACAGTGACATTCAAAGGGGGTTGGTAGTGACAAAAAAGGATTTGGGCTTGATCGCGGCATTGCTATTGATGGCGGCACCGGCACTGGCCATCGAGACTCCGGCGTACAATTGCGATTTCGAACCGTCGTGCGAGGTAGCGCCGGGCATGTACGGCGCCATGGAAACGCCGGCAAAGGGAAAGTTCGGCATCTCCATCGGAGGTTTCGGCAGGTTGGACTACGTGCACAACTCCAACAATCTCGGCCCCAACGGCGCCCTGCTCCCGCCGACCATACCCAAGAAGTCGAGCAACCAGGGGAAGGAATCCCAGTCCATCCTGAGCGCGCGCGGCTCCCGGCTCTGGTTGAAGGTCACCGGCCCCGACTTCCTCGGTGCCCGGACCAGGGCCTACTTCGAGAACGATTTTTACGGCGACTTCTCCTCGGGCAACGAGAATCCGCAGTTCAGACTGCGCCACTTTTACGGCACCCTCGATTGGAGCAATACCCAGCTGTTGTTCGGCCAGACCACCACGGCCTGGGGCATCCTCCCCATCGGCACCCTCAACTACGTCCCCGGCACCTTCGCCGGCTCCGGGGTCACGGTGCGCCTGCCCCAGGTCAGGCTGACCCGGGCCTTCAAGCTCAACCCGCAAAACGAAGTCAAATTCGTGCTCAGCGTCGAGGATCCCGCGCAAAGCAACAACACCGGCACCAGTTCCACCGCCGGGGCGGCGCCCAACGCCGACACGGGTGTCCTGGCCCCCAACGGCATCAGCACCAAATGGAGCGACATGCCGGTGTTCGGCAGCCAGCTCATCTGGTACAACCAGAGCCTGGGCAAGGCGCCGACCTTCGAGGGTTTCTACATGAAGGAGCTGGCCTTCGGTTTTTACGGCATCTACGGCAACCAGAAAGCGCTGGGAGTGACCAAGTCGATCGATTCCTACGGCTACGGCGTCTATGCCAACGTGCCGTTAATGCGCTCCAAGGACGGCAAGAGCCGCGCCATGACGCTCGATTTCGAGGGGACCGGATATATGGCCGCCAACCTCACCTATCTGAGCGCCACCCTGGTCCCCACCAACCCGGTCATACAGACGACGGCCACCGCCACCGGTGCACTGGCCGCCCAAGCGCCCAACGTCACTCCCCTGAAGGGATGGGGGACCATCGGTCAGTTGATGTTCTACCCGACCCAGGATCTGGGGATCACCATGATCGCCGGACGCAAAAGCGCCTATCACTACGACGATTACAAGGGTCTGGCCAACTACGCCCGGCACAACACCGACCTGGAGTTGAACTTCAAGTACGACCTCAATGCGGCGATCAGGCTCGGCGCAGGCTATGAATACTCCGCTACCCGCTACGCCAACAACAGCGCGGGCACTTCCGACATGGGCATAAACAACGCCTACAGAGTGGTCGCCTGGTACTACTTTTAGGCCGGCGCCTACCTCCTGACAGCTTGAATTGGCAGCGTAGCTCGATCTCCTTGAGCGACGGCCGCCGATGCCATATCCGGCAACACCGAAATTATTTTGGAGGCAACAACATGGAAAAATGCACTAAAGAGACACAAGCCGACGCGGCGCAGGGCTCGGGCGCGCCGATCAAGACCATGCGCACCTGGATGGCGCAGCTCGAAGCCGCCGGCGAACTGATCAAAATCGACAAGCCGGTTGATCCGCTCACCGAGATGGGCGCCCTGCTCTTCCAGTCGCGCGAGAAGGCGCTGTTTTTCGAGAACCTGCCGCACGGCTGGCGCTCGCTCGGCCAGGCGCCGGCCAACGTCCGTCACGCCGCCCTCGCCTTCGGCGCCACCGAG
Organism: uncultured Geobacter sp.; assembly: GCA_903925075.1. Classification (GTDB taxonomy): domain Bacteria; phylum Desulfobacterota; class Desulfuromonadia; order Geobacterales; family Geobacteraceae; genus Geomonas. The sequence continues at coordinate 24,470 of CAIYDQ010000334.1, read as the reverse complement.
GAGACCGTGGTGCCGCTGGTGGCGGAGCGCCTGGGCAAGCTGATTCCCCCGGTGTTGGTAACCGATGCGCCGGTCCAGGAAGTGGCTTTCGGCAAGGGCGAGTTCGATCTAACCCAGTTTCCGGTGCACATCGCCGGGCAGCGCGACGGCGGCCCGGTGCTCGGCTGCGGTCTGGTGGTGACCAAGGACCCGGACACCGGCCAGCGCAACGTGAGTTTTCATCGCCTGCAGATCAAGGGACCCAACAAATCGGGCATCCTGCTTTACCCGCGCCACACCTGGAAGAACTACGAGAAATACCAGGCGAGGAACGAGCCGATGCCGGTGGCGATCTTCATCGGCCACCACCCGCTCTACTACGCGGCGGCGGCCACCACGGCGGCCTACGGGCTGGACGAATTCGAGATCGCGGGCGGCTTCCTGGGCGAGGCCGTGCGCCTGGTGAAATGCCAGACGGTGGATCTCGAAGTGCCGGCGGACGCGGAAATCGTCCTGGAAGGGTACATCCCGCCGCATTATCGGGAGGAGGAAGGGCCGTTTTCCGAGTTCCAGGATTATTACGTCACCGGCACCGGCAAAAATCCGGTGGTGGAATACCACCACATGACCCGGCGCGGAGACGCCATCTTCAAGAACCTGCAAAACGGCTCGGAGATGGAGGGATGCGTTTTCCACAAGATCCCGATGAGCGCGGCGATCTACCGTCGGCTGAAGGACGTCGGCGGCGGACCGAACCTGCATAACGTCATGGTGCTGCCGGGCATCTTCGGCGTGGTGATCCAGATGACCAACCGCGCCTACGGCGAGGCCAAGAACCTCATGCTGGCGGCCCTGTCGGGCGAATACCAGCACCCGAAGATCGTGATCGCGGTCGATGCCGATGTCGACATCTTCAACCCGGCGGAGCTGCTCTGGGCGCTGACCACCCGGGTGGACCCGCAACGGGACGTCAACATCATCACCGGCACCCACAACCACGCCATGGACGCGAGCCTGGAAGAACTCGGCTCTCCCGGAACCGGCCTTTGGCAGCGCTTCGGCTCCAAGATGATGATCGACGCCACCATTCCCCCGCCCACCGACCCGGAGGCGCGCGGCGCCTTCGAGCGCATCCGCCCGCGCAACCCCCATCTGAGGCTGGAGGATTTCACCGCCGAGGAGTCGTTGGACCTGGTCCGCTCGCTGTCGACCCGCTTCTTCGGCTCCAAGATGCTCGGTTAACCCTGAAGCGAGTCGTCCCCCTCCGGTCGAGACCGCCGCCGTCGACGGGAGGGGGACGGGAGGGGCTGCCGTCGCCCTAAGGCCCCCGCCTTTGAGCCGGACCGCGGCCGACGATGTCGTAGCCCAACGATGTCTTACCATGAATTCCATGAGAAGGAGGACCCGATGAAACAGCTGAAACCGTGCATGATGGCCGTCGTGGCGGCCGTCATGCTGGGAACCGGTGTTGCCTGTGCTGCAACCGGTGCGGTGACCCTGAAAATCGCCCATTATCTGCCGGCCACCTCAAACTTCCAGCAACTGGTGCTCTTGCCGTGGTGCGACAAGATCGGCAAGGAGTCCGGCGGCAGGCTCAAGTGCCAGATCTACCCTTCCATGCAACTGGGCGGCACTCCGGCGCAGCTCTTCGAGCAGGCCCGCGACGGCATCGCGGACATGATTTGGACCATACCCACCTACCAGGCCGGGCGTTTCACCAAGACCGAGGTGTTCGAACTCCCCTTCATGGTCAAAAGCGCGGAGAAGGGGAGCCAGGCGATGTGGGATTATGTCCAGAAGAACTCGCTGGACGAGTTCAAGGGGACCAAGCTGATCTTCACCCATGTGCATGCCGGTTCGCAGTTGCACTTCGGCGGCAAGTCGGTGAAGACCCTGGAGGATCTCAAGGGATTGAAAGTACGCGCGCCGACCCGCATCGGTTCGAAAACGCTGGCCATGCTCGGCGCGGCGCCGGTGCAGATGCCGGTTCCCGCGGTGCCCGAGGCGATATCCAAGGCCGTGGTGGACGGCGCCAGTTTGCCCTGGGAAGTGATGACCTCGTTGAAGTTGCAGGAGATTTGCAAAACCCACACTGAGACTGCGCCGCACCAGGCGAAGCATTCCAACACGGTATTCGTCTTTGTTATGAACATGAGCAAGTACAAAAGCCTGCCGCCGGAGTTGAAGAAGGTGATCGACCAAAACAGCGGCCTCGAGACCTCCAAGTGGGTGGGTATGGTGTGGGACAAGAGCATGCTGCCGGCGCGAAAGATCGCGGTCGAGCGCCATAACGTCATCAACGTGCTGACAGATGCCGAATACAAGCGCTGGGTGAAAGCGACCGAGCCGGTCGCCGCCGGTTGGAGCAAGGAAGTTGCGGCAAAAGGCGGCAATGGTCAGGCGCTTTTAAACGACGCCAGGGCCTTGTTGAAACAGTACGGAGATTGACGGTCTCTCTCCTGCTTATAGCTCCCCTTCCCTTTATGGGAGGGGGACTTTTTTGCTGAAAGGTATTTTCAAACCTCTACCTTGCGGCAGGGAGTTGGGAGGAGGGTGAACCCCGCATCCTTTGCGGGGGGCAGGAGTTTTGAACTTTTTTGCGTCTTCTGCGCATTTTTGTGGCTAAGCGTTTTTCAACTCCCGGCGCTCGCCGCCGAGACGGCGGCCTCGCGCTCCCGGTCCTTGCCGTGATCGCGGGCGATCAGCATGTAGATGGAAGGGATGATGAACAGGGTGAAGGCGGTCCCCACGAACATGCCCCCCACCAGCACCAGACCGATGGAGTTACGGGCGGCGGCCCCGGCCCCGGTCACCAGCGTCAAGGGGAAATGGCCGGCGATGGTCGCGGCGGTGGTCATCAGCACCGGACGCAGCCGGGTCATGGCCGCCTCGCGCACCGCCTCCAGCTTGGGATGCCCCGCCAGCTGCAGCTTGTTGGCGAACTCCACGATCAGGATGCCGTTCTTGGAAACGAGCCCCACCAGGGTGACCAGCCCCACCTGCGAGTAGATGTTGAGGGTGGTGGTCCAGCCGCGGGTCCAAAACTGCACGTTGGGGTCGGGCATCTTCAGGAAGGTGAAGATAAGCGCGCCGAACATGGCCAGCGGCACCGACCCCGCCAGGATCACGAACGGGTCGCGGAAGCTGTTGAACTGGGCCGCCAGCACCAGGAAGATCAGCACCACCGCCAGGCCGAAGGCGGGGAGGAACTTGTTACCCTCGGTCCTCAGCTGCCGCGACTCGCCGGTGTAGTCGAGCACATACCCCTTGGGAAGGATCTTTCCCGCCTCGGTCTCCAGAAAGCGCAGCGCCTCGTCCAGGGGGCGGATCGCCACCCCGCTCAGCTTCACCGCGTTCAACTGCTGGAAACGGTTCAGCGAGCGCGGCACCACCGAGTCGCGCGAGCTGGCCACGGTGCTGAGCGGTATCAGCTTGTTGCCCGGTCCGGTGACGTAGATGTTCTTCAACTGGTCCGGGTTCAGGCGGCCGACCCGCTCGATCTGCGGGATCACCTTGTAGCTGCGCCCCGCGATGTCGAAGCGGTTCACGAAGTTCCCCCCCACCATCCCCCCCATGTCGGCGCCGATCTGCCCGAGGTTCAGCCCCATGGCGGCCACCTTGTCGCGGTCGATCTGGAAATCGGTCTGGGGTTGGTCGATCTTCACGTCGATGATCGGCGGGAAGGCGAACATGCCGCTCTTCATCGCCTTCTCCTGCAGCTTTTTGGCGAACTCCAGGATCTCGGGGGTCTCGGCCGTGGAGGCCAGCACGAACTCCACCGGGAACTGCCCGCCGCCGGGGAGCGCCGGGGGGGTGACCGGGAACACCTGGATCCCCGGAATCGCCTGCAGCTTCTGCTGCACCTCCGGCATGATCTGGAAGACGTTGCGCTTGCGCTTCTCCCAGGGCTTGGCGACCATGCCGCTGAAGCCGGAATTGGGGAAGGTGAGCTGGAAGGTGAAATCGGTTTCCGGCACGTTCATGAACACCCGGTTCACCGCCGCGGCGAACATGGAGTTCTGGTCCAGGGTGGAGTTGGCCGAGGCGTCCAGGATGCCGAAGATCACCCCCTGGTCCTCGGTGGGCGCCAGTTCCTTGGCCGACATGGTGAACATCGGTATCGCCAGCAGCGAGACCGTGATCCAGACCAGGTAGACCGCGGGGCGGGCGGCCAGGGTGGCGTCCAGGAGCCGGCCGTAAAAGTTCCGCAGGCGCTTGAAGTCCCGGGCGATCTTGCCGGCGAAGCCGTGCTCCTCGATCCCCGGCTTCAAGAGCACGGCCGACATCACCGGCGACAGGGTCAGCGCCACAATGCCGGAAATGGTGACGGCGCCGGCCAGGGTGAAGGCGAACTCGCGAAACAGCGAGCCGGTGAGCCCCCCCTGCAGGCCGATGGGGAGGTAGACCGCGGCCAGGGTGATGGTCATGGCGACGATCGGGCCCACCAGTTCGCGGGCGCCCAAGAGCGCCGCCTCCATCGGGGTTTTCCCCTCACCCAGGTGGCGCTCGATGTTCTCCACCACCACGATGGCGTCGTCCACCACCAGGCCGACCGAGAGCACGATGGCCAGAAGGGTCAAAAGGTTCACCGTGAAGCCGAAGACCTGCATCAGGAAGACCGCGCCGATCAGCGACACGGGGATGGCGACGATCGGTATCAGCACCGAGCGGAAGGAGCCCAGGAACAGGAAGATGACGATCATCACGATCAGCAGCGTGTCGCCCAGGGTCTTCAGCACCTCGTCGATGGCGGTGCTGATGTAGCCGGTGGCGTCGTAGGCGATCCGGCTCTGCATGCCGGTGGGGAGGTCGCGCTGGATGGCGGCCATCTCGACCCGCACCTTCTTGATCACGTCCAGGGAGTTGGCGTTGGGGAGCGGCCAGATGCCGACGAAGACCGCGGTCTGCCCGGAAAAATGCACCTCGGCGTCGTAATCCTCGGCCCCCATGGCCACGTCGGCGATCTCGGAGAGGCGCACGATGGAGCCGTTTTGTTCCCGGACCGCCAGCGCCTTGAACTCGTCGATGCTGTTCAGGTTGGTGTTGGCGGTCAGGTTGACCTGGATGAAGCTCCCCTTGCTGCGCCCGACCGCCGCCAGGAAGTTGTTGGCGGCCAGGGCCTGCCTCACCTGCGCCGGGCTCACGTTCAGGGCCGCCATCCGCTCCGGCTTCAGCCAGACGCGCATGGCGAAGGTGCGCCCCCCCAGGATGTCGGCGCGCTGCACCCCCTGGATGGCGGAGAGCCGCGGCTGCACCACGCGCACCAGGTAGTCGGTGATCTCGTTTTGCTGCAAAAGGTTCGAGGAGAAGCTGAGATAAGCCGAGGCGAACTGGCTGTCGGCCGACTCGATGTTGATCACCGGCACCTCGGCCTCCGGCGGGAGATCGCGGCGCACCTGGTCCACCTTGGAGCTGATCTCGGCCAGCCCCTTGGTGCCGTCGTAGTTGAGCTTCAGGCGGATGCTGATGGTGGAGAGCCCCAGGGTGCTCTTGGATTCCATGTACTCGATGCCGTCGGCGGCGGCGATGGCCCGCTCCAGCGGCGTGGTGATGAAGCCGCGCACCAGTTCGGCGTTGGCGCCCACGTAGACCGTGGTGACGGTGATGGTGGAGTTTTCGTTTCTCGGGTACTGGCGCACGTTCAGGGTGCGGATCGCCTGCAGCCCGGAGATCACGATCACCAGGCTTACCACCAGGGCCAGTACGGGGCGGCGGATGAAGAGGTCGGTTATCTGCATGGCTTTAATTGTTCTCCGGTCGGGGCGCCTGCTGGAAATGCGGGGCGAGCTTGTTGTCGACCACCGCGGCCTGGCCGTTTCTCAGTTTGAAGACCCCGGTGCTGACGATGCTCTCCCCTTCCTTCAAGCCGCCGACCACCACCACCAGGTCGCCGCGCTTCTCGCCCAGGCGCACGAATTCCTGGCGCAGCACCTTACCCCCCTTCCCCTTCTTGTCGTCCTCGATCTTGAAGACCGAATCGCCGTAAGGGGCGTACAGCACCGCCGTCGCCGGAATGGCGATCACCCGGCTGCGCGCCGGCAGGCCGACCGCCACGTTCACGAACATCCCGGGCCTCAGCCGCTCGCCGCCGTTGGCGACCGTCGCCTGCAGCCTGAGGCTGCGGGTGTCGGCGTCCACCAGCGGGTTCAGGGCCGTGATGCGACCGTTGAGCGTCACCCCGGGGAGCGCGTCGCAGGTGACCCGCACCGGCAGCCCGTTCTTGAGCCGGGAAAGCTCCTGCTGCGGCAGGGTGAAGTCCGCGTAGATCGGATCGAGCGATTGCAGGGTGACGATCTGGTCCCCCTCGCGCAGGATCTGTCCGAGGTTCACCTGGCGGATGCCGACCCGGCCGCCGAAGGGGGCGCGGATGTTCTTCTTGGCGATGGTTGCGCGGATGTTGTCCACCTGGGAGAGCGCCTGTTCGTGGTTGGCTCGGGCCTTGTCGTAGTCCGATTGGGAGATGATCTTGCCGGCGAGCATCTTGGCGGCGCGCTCCAGCTCGGTGCGGGCCAGCGTCGCCTGGGCGTTGGCGCCCAAAAGCTGCGCCTCTTCCGAGGAGGTGTCCTGGCAAAGGAGCAGATCACCCTTCTTGACCGGCATCCCCGATTCGATGGAGAGCTTCGCCACCTTGCCCGGCATCTCGGCCGCCACCGTGACCCCCTGCACGGCCGAGAGCGACCCGGTCGCGCCCAAGGCGGAGTCCCAGGAAAGCGGCTGCGCGGTCGCCGTCGTGACGGTTTCGGCGGGAGGGACGAAGCTCTTTCCCTTGTCGATCATGGTTTTTATCTGCAGGGCCTTGATGCCGGCGAGAATCAGAATCACCACCACCAGCGCAACGATTGCCATCACAACGACGCGTTTCTTCATCTTCATCTCTATTTTGCTCCCGTAAGCGGTTTCTCGGCGGTTTTAGCGGTGGTAGCGGCACTCTCCTTGTCGGTCGCGGGGGGCCGGTTCCACCAGCCGCCCCCCATCGCCTGAAAGAGCGCGGCCGTGTCGGCGTAACGGGCGGCGCGCGCCTGCACCAGACCGATCGACGCCTGTTGCCGTTGGCGCTCGGCGTCCAGAAGCGAAAGGTAGCCGACCGCGCCCAGTTCGTACTGCCGGCGCGCCAGATCGAGCGACTCGGCCGCCGCCTCCTCGACCTGCGCCTGCGCCCTGAGCGCGTCCGCGTCCCGCTCCAGCGCGCGCAGCACGTCGGCCACGTTCTGGAAGGCCTGCAAGACGGCGGCCCGGTAGAGCGCGGAGGCCTGATCGTAGGCGGCGATGGCGGCCCGGCGCCTGGCGGTGAGCTCGCCGCCGTGAAAGATCGGCTGGGTAAGTCCCATGCCCAGATTCCAGACGGAGGAGCCGGGGGCGAACAGATCCTGAATCTTGGTGGCGGTGGAGCCCAAGCCCGCGGTCAGCGTGACCTTCGGGTACAGATTGGCGGTGGCCACCCCCACCTGGGCGCCGGCGGCGTGGAACAGCTCCTCCGAGGCCCTGATGTCGGGGCGCTGGCGCACCAGCGACGAAGGAAGGCTCACCGGCAACTCCAGCGGCAGTTTTATTTCGCTCAGCTCGAACTGCGGCAGTCCCCCCTCGCCGGGGAATCTGCCGGCGAGAGCCGACAGCAGGTGGCGGGTGACGGCAAGCTGTTTTTCCAGGGAGGGAAGACCCGCCTGCGTCTGGGCGAGTTGCGTCTGTTGGGCGAGCACGTCGGCGCGGGCGGCGCCCCCCAGCAGGAAGCGGCGCTCCACCAGATCCAACTGTTGGCGCTGAAAGGAGGCGATCGCCTGCGTCGCCCTGATCTGTTCCCTGAGCGAAGCCTCCTGCACCGCGGCGGTGACGATGTTGGCGGTGAGGGTGAGGTAAGCCCCCTCCAGCTGGAAGCGCTGGTATTCCACCTGCGCCTTCAGCCCCTCCAGCTCGCGGCGTCCGCCGCCGAAGAAGTCGAGCGAATAGGAGACGTTCACCGAGGCGTTGATCAGGGAGAGGAGGAAGCTGCCGGCGCCCGGCTGGCCGAAAGAGGCGCCGTTCACCTGCTGGCGCACGGCCGAGAATCCCGCGTCCACCGCGGGGAAATATTCGGCCCCGGTTTGAGCCTTCAGGGTTTCCTGCGCCTGGCGAAGCGTCGCCTGCGCCGCGGCGAGGGAGGGATTGTCGGCGAACGCCTGGCGGATCAAGCGGTCCAGCGGTTCCGAGCGAAAGACGGTCCACCACTGCCCCGGGATGTCCAGGCCGGCGACGAAGCGTTGCGCGGCGCCGCCGTCCGTCGTCGAGCCCGCCGTCGAGCCGACAGTCGCGGCAGCGGTGGCGGCTGGGAGCGCGCCTTCGGTATAGCCCTTGACGGTCGGAGCCGCGGGAGTGCGGAAATCGGGGCCGACGGCGCAGCCGGCGACCAGCCCGGCGGCGATGACCGCGGCGGCCGGGGTCCAGGAAACAAAAAGCTTCTTCACGAGATAACGCTCCATGCCGGCGAGTGGTTTCGGCCTTGCGGAAAAAGTCGGCTTTAGAGGATACATTTTTTAATGCAGAATGCAAGGCCGTAAATACGGCAAAGCCCCCTCTTTCGCGGGGTCTTTGCCAATTCGGGCCTGGTAGAAAACCGATTCCGTCCACCGCGTCCACAGCGTCCACAGCGTCCACAGCGTCCGCAGGGGCATTTTGCGGTGTACCCGTGGACGCCCCAACATGAATTGCTTTGAAAGAGGGGTTTCAGTGGTGTATAGATGAGATCTGGCTTTTCGGGGATAGCGCAGCCGGAGTCCCCGTGTGCCGGGCGAACCTCGGGACCCGAGTAACGAGCGGTCCTGACAAGGTTGCACAATCCGAGTCCGCCGGATAGGAACCACAAATGAGCAAGAAAGGAAGTACTATAGCAGTCGATCCATACTTGAGCCGCGCTCAAAATAAACTTAAGGTCAAAGACAAGGACAAATTTAAAAACATACAAGCAATCAACGCCAACATCGGCAGTTTGTACAGAACGATCGGCGCGCCCCTCGTCCCGAATTTCAAAAACGATCTGGTCATCGACAACAGTTGCTACCATGGCGATACGGCTACCTCCACCCGGAATATTGCCAAACAGATAGCGAATTTCCTGGGATTGCCGCAGATAAGGGTCATGGTAACCTTTGCTCAAAATCTCGGTGCTCCCGGCAGAGTTCAACTCTCACCCGGAGACACCTTTTTTATTGAGATCGATCAAAAATATATGTACAGCATAAACCTGGTTGCCGGAATTTTGGCTCATGAAATAGCCCATATCTACCTTTTCAAGCATAACCTGCGCAGGGAAAACACCTTCGAGAACGAAGTCCTCACCGATACCACCGCGGCGTTTCTTGGCTGCGCGGGGCTGGTTCTCAATTCCTCCTACGAGGAAACCTCGTATTCGAACGATCAGACGGACGTGAGATGGTTTGGATACATAACCCAATATGAGTTTGGATACATTTCGGCGAAACGTGATTTCCTGCTCAAACAGGATTCATCGGCTGCCATGATGTACGGGCGCTCCAGAGAGTTCTTCGACGACGGCAAATCCCATTTCCTGAAGTCCCTTGGCAGACCCTATGTAAAAAGGTCGGCGCTGGGGAATCTTGCCTATCGGCTGAAATCGAGGCTAAGAACAGGCTCCATGGTTTTCAGCTGCCTCTGTTGCGAGCAACAGTTGAGAATACCGGAAAGCGGCAAAACCCTGTCCGTTCATTGCCCCACCTGTGGCAACAATCTGATCTGTTACTCTTGACACCATCGGCTTTCCATCATAAGGTAGCGATCAACCTGGACGGTCCGAGGCAAGTCACCCCACATACCCCACAGATACTTATTTAAAGGTGCAACGATGCGAAAGATAGTGAGTTTTTTCGTTATGGTCCTTCTTGCGGCGGCATCGATAAACGCTGAATCGGCCAGAGCGGAGGGGAACGCCGCGATCAAGACGAAATCCGGCCTGGAATACACCTCTCTGCGGGAAGGTACCGGCCCTTCGCCGAGAGCTACGGACACCGTCGTGGTGCACTATCGCGGCACTCTATTGAACGGCCGCGAATTCGACAATTCCTACAAAAGGGATAGGCCGACGGAATTTCAGTTGGACGGGGTCATCAAGTGCTGGACGGAAGGCCTGCAGATGATGAAGGTCGGCGGTAAGGCGGAACTTTATTGTCCCTCCACCATCGCCTACGGCGAACGCGGCACCATGGGTTCCATTCCGCCCAATGCTTCGCTCATTTTTGAAATCGAGCTGCTCGCCATCAAGTAAATCGCAGCTTTTCGCCAGCCTCAATATAGCCGCAGTTGACCATCGGCATCGGCATCGAATACCGCATCTTCGACGCAAGCGGCCGGAACCACGGCGGCGGCAACGGCAGAGGCCGGCACGGGCTCCTTTTCTTCCTTTGGTACTTCTTCGGGCGGACTCGCCGCGACGGCCACTTCGGGCATACTCGCCGCGGCGGCCGCCCGCATCCCCTCCTCAGCCGCCCGTTTCGCCAGTTTGTCGCAACGCTCGTTGAAGAGATGCCCGGCATGGCCCGGCTGCCATTGCCAGGAAATTTCGTGTTTGCCGGACAGCGAGGCGAGCTGCCGCCACAAGTCCTGGTTCTTGAGCGCGTCCGGCGTCTCCAGGCGGCCGGCGCGGACCCAGCCCTGTAGCCATTCGCTCATCCCCCGCACCAGATACTGCGAATCGCTGAAGAAGCGCACCCTGCTCGGGGCGCGCAACGCTTCCAATCCCCTGATGGCCGCGATCAGCTCCATGCGCTGCGAAGTGGCGACCGGCTCGAAACCGCTCAGCTCCTTTTGGTGCTTGCCGTAGCGCAGCACCACCCCATATCCCCCCGGCCCCGCTTCTCGGCCCGAACCGTCGCTGTAGATCTCCACCACGCCCGGCGGAGGCGGAGTGAAGGCGGCCTCCAAAGCGGCAAAGCCCAGCTCGCGCAGCAGGGGTGTCAACTCCCGCAGGTTTGGCGAGCGCATCTGCAAATCGGCGAGCGGCACCTCAAGCGGGACGTCGTAGCGGACGGTGGCCAGCACCTTGGAGAGCCGAGCCTGGTCGGCATAAAGGTGCAGGCTTTCCCGGCGCGTCTTGCCGCTGACCAGGCTTTTCCATTGCAGGACCTCCTCCAGCGAACCGAAGCGCCGCACCAGCTTGGCCGCCGTCTTTTCCCCTATGCCGGGGACGCCGGGGATATTGTCCGAGGCGTCGCCGGCCAGCCCCAAAACATCGGCCACCAACTCGGCGGGAACGCCGAAGCGCTCGACCACCTCTTCTGGCCCGGAATATTTCCCTTTCATGGTGTCCAGCAGCCGGACGCGGTCGGTGACGATCTGCAGCAGATCCTTGTCGCCGGTGACCACCGTCACCTGCATCCCTTGTTCGGCGTAGCGGCGCGCCAAAGTGGCGATCACGTCGTCCGCCTCGAAGCCGGGCGCTTCCAGGGCGGGGATGTTGAGAGCCTGCACGACCCGCCTGACATATGGAAGTTGGCTGATCAGATCCGCGGGCGTCGCCTCCCGTTGGGCCTTGTAAGCCGGATAGATCTCGCGGCGAAACGTTTCCTCACGGGGAGGATCGAAGACGACGGCCAGATAATCGGGACGGTTTTCCTGCAAAAGGCTCAGCAGCATCCGGGTGAAGCCGAAGACCGCATTGGTCGGCGCTTCGCCCGAGGCCACCGGCTCCCGCACGCCGTAATAGGCGCGGTAGATGTAGCTGGAGCCATCAAGCAAATAGAGCTGCCGCGACGATTTCAACACTCCCTCCACAGATGCCCCTCCGATTTATCTTAGTATTCCGCCATCTTGGCGTACCAGAGAGCCGCCAAATAGCGGGCGTTCAGCCCCCGAACTGTATAGCACAGGGGAAAGGGAAAGTCAGTCCTATTCCTTTTGAAAGGTAGGAGGATTGACGCCTATTCAAGTCTTGTAAAGATTTGTCAAAACCTCTATTCTCCGGGGACCGAGTGGGTTGGGGACACTGCCGTTAAGTTAAGTTTTTGCCGAGAGCCCCCCCTCCCCTTGCGGGAGGGGGAACTGTTTTAGTGTCGCCTTGGGGCAGGCATGTCTTGATCGAACTCAATGGAGGTGCGGCTGTATGATCATCGATTCCCTGGACAAATTGGCTTTGTACGCGGCAGTTCATCCTGGATTTGCCGATGTCGACGCCTTTTTGGCGACCTACGACCTGTCGACGCTGGCCGCCGGCACGCACCCCATCAACGACTGCGGCGCCTTCGCATCGGTCAACGAATACACCACCAAATCGGTCGAAGACAGCTTCATCGAGTGTCATCGCCGGTACATAGACGTCCAGATGATCGCCTGGGGCGAGGAAAGGATCGGCATAACCCACACGCGCTTTTGCCAAGAGCTACCCTACGACGAGCAGAAGGACTTGCAGAAGCTGACCGGAAAAGTCGATTTCGTCACCCTGGTTCCGGGGATGTTCGCCGTCTTTTTCCCCCACGATGCCCATGAACCCGGCGTCACCAGCGGCACGGAGCCCGCCGCCGTGAAGAAGATCGTCTTTAAAATTCCCGTCGAGCCGGGGCCGGAGCAATAAGCCTGACTCCGAGCGCCGAGCACATGCATGTTGACAGAAAGTCCGAATAGTAGCATAGTGTGGCGGATTGGATTGAGTGGCGGTGCTGGGCCGTGGAGGGAAAAGATGACCAATATAACAGGAACGGCGTCGAGCGCCTGGGCGGCATTGGGAGTTCAACAGGCGGTTGCCGCCAACAACGTCGCCAACGTCAAGACCGCGGACTTCAAAGCCTCGAGCGCGGCGAACCGGGACAACAAGCTCGGCGGCGTGAGCGCCATAGTCTCGAAAGGCCAGGACACCGTCAGCATTTCCAGCGAGGCGGTGAAGATGCTGGCCAACAGCGGCGAGTTCTCAGCCGATGTCAAAGTGATGAAGGTTGCCAACAACGCGACCAAGAAGCTGCTCGACATATTGGCCTAACAAGCGTTCCTTCCAGATACTCCTTAGACGCACCTTAAACGCAGTTTGACCGACAGGACCAACAAGCCCCCTGATTTCTCCGTTGCCGGGAAGTCAGGGGGCTTTTCATTTTAGCCTTTCAGCTTGGCTCCCGTTCGGCGTTCTCCACCATCTCCTGCTCGGCTGCCAGCAAACGGACGAATTTCGGAGCCTCCGTACAGTCGCAGGCCGCTTCCTCGATTTTAAGCCCCAGAGCCTCCAGCCCAAGGTTCAGTTCGGCAATGATCGGCTTCAGATACTCCCCTTCTTCCCCTGGCAGGGGAAACGGCGGCCATGCGATCTGGCCGGAGCTCTGGAACAGCCGTTTCTTGACCTCAAACGACAAGTGTTCCTGATGGCGGAGATAACTGTCGTACGCCCGTTGCAACGCGGGCAGTTCCATGAGGTAACCGAGGGTGAAGGACAGCCGACAGGCATGCAGCCCCCCCGCGTTGTCGGCGGCAAATATCTCCACCTTGTAGGGGTGATCGAGCAGGTCGTAGTGCGGCAGTTGCACGATGGTCTGACCTCGGGAGGTAAAATCGAACCGGTTGCGCACGGTCTTCTCGTGGATGAAATAGGTCACTTTGCCATCGCGGACGGCAACGGAATTCGGCTGGATCGTGACTCTGATCAGACCTTTGTAGATGACCAGGGCGCACAGGACCAAGAATATCAGCGCCGCCCGCAACTGATCATGCGAGAGCGTATAGATCACTCCGATCAGCAGCGGTAGCAGCAGCATCCAAAATATCATCCGTCCTAAAAGCCAGGTCAACTTCTGAATCCACATCGGTTACCCCCTATCAAGGAAACAGGTTTTTTCGGCTCAAGAACAGGAACGCGGCTACTCTATCAGTAAACTGCCCAATCCCCTATCTATTCTTCTCCCCCATTACCGATGGCTTTCTCGATCTCCGCCAGCATTTCTTCCGTGTTTTCCATCCGGTGTCCACCAGCTTCAAACACGACAACCTTGGCGTTTCCCGTGAAAAAGTCGACGGCGAAATTGGGATCGACAACCGTGTCGTCTTTGCACACGAGGAGCGTAACCGGCAACGATGGCGCCCGAGCAGGAGGTTCTCCGTAGTAATCGAGGGACGGGTTGAGAAGGATGCAGCCCGAGGCGTCCAGAAGCGACGCCCATTTCAACGCCCAGTAACCGCCGAGCGAGCTTCCCACTATATACAGGACCTTGTTGTGGAGGTAGGGAATCCGGGCGAAGTAATTCTCGAAGAATTGGTCGATCTCCTCAAATGACCTCTCGTTGGGCCTGTAGTCCGGAACCGCCACAATCGCCTCGGGAAACCTGTCCTGTATTTCCTGAGCCTTGGAAGAGTTCTTCGGGTCCGAATCTTTCCCATGGATGAATATGATGAACATGTCTTTGGGGTCCTCCGAGATGCTAGAGTCGTGGCAGCCGATAGCTTAACTTTTCTCGCTTGCATTTTGCAAGCGCTCATGGTTCCATCAGCTCACTTTTAATCGAAGCCACACTGTTTCAAATGCTACGCGCTCTGCCCGATCGGCCAGTAATCGGGAGTCAAACCGTTGATGCAGAGCTTGCTAACCGGTTATGCGGTTGCCTTCAAGTAATTTTCGACTTTTCAATGGACAATGGCCCCTTGAGCGGTGGTAGTTGCAACGCTCAAGGGTAACTCAAGAAAATCTAAGGCCCCGCCGCGCGCCCCCCCGCGTCTCCCCCCGGTCCATCGCCGACTAAAAGCCCCTCGATGATGGCCTCTGCCTTATTCCCCCGCCGATGAAAACCCGTTCTCAGGCTCTTTGTGCCTTTATGCCTCCCGCTCGTAGGTTCTTTCGTCACACTTGCGTTTAAACTGTTCAATCACTGTCAATAAATCCCCGTAAAAGTCAATTGAATCGCTCTCGGCAATGGTTGCTGGTGACCGCCCGAATTTTCGGTGCGATTAAGTGAGCGAACCGTAAAGTTGGCAGGCTCCCTCGCGCACATAGGCGTAGGCACATTAAATGCATAAAATTAGCACTTATAAACCATTTTGTCCCCGGAGCAGCGCTAAGCATTCCCCTTCTCGGCAAGTGTCAGGCTTTTTTGTCAAGCGAAGGGCAGGGTAAGTCGGCGCAAGCCTGTGGGCGATATCACCGGAGCCATTTGGCGGAGTGCGGTTATTTGGCGGAGAGAGGGGGGTGGTGCAACCTAAGCGGAGTGCGAGTATCGGTGCTCTTGTCGTCTGCTTTTGCATTCGGCGACGGCCGTGTCTTGATCTGGCAAAGAGTAAAATCCAAGAAAGCTGCTATGCGCAGGAACGAACCGTTGGTTCGGCCACCGAAAAAGGCAAAGGAGAAAAGGGATGAGAAAAACTTGTCTGAGTAACCTGCACTATCTCTTGTCGGTCCTGCTGTTGATGGCGGTAACGGGGTGTGGCGCGAATAACCACGCCGTATCAACCGATACCGGCACCGGTTCCGGTTCGATCACCGCGAAACTGGTCATTGCAACCTCTAGGGCTAAAAATGCCGAGAAGACTGCCGCGTTGACCGCGTTGCCGACGCCGCTCACCAGCCTGCAATTTACCGTTACCGGGACGGACTTCGGCGGCAAGGCGATTCCAGTGGTCCGAAACACGATCAGCAACACCGACGACCAGGGCAAGCAACAGATAACGGGCATCTATCCGGGCAACGTGACCGTCGTCGTAAAGGCTTTCGAGAATACAACACTCAAATATGAGGGCTCCGCCATCAACGTCACGGTCGTTGCCGGGCCGACTCCCTCGGATGCCGGAACTATCGTTTTGTCGCCCCCTCTAACCAAACCGCAGGATACCGGCTGCGTTTCCTGCCATGAGACGACTCTGGACTCGACCGGCCAGAATCTGGCGGCTCAGTTCGAGCAGTCCGGTCACTATGCCAACCTCTCCTGGGTTGCCGACCCCCGAAACGACGCGGGCGTAGTGACGACGGGCACGGGATGCGCCGGTTGCCACGGACCAAGCCACAACGACGCCGATCCGTCCGCCAGCGGACGCTGCTTCCAGTGCCACGGCTCGATGCTCGCCGTCACCCACGCCCAGAGGGATTTCCCGGCCAACAGCACCAAATGCACGCTCTGCCACCAGCCCCACGACACCACAAGCATCGTATCCCAATCCGCTCTCAATGCCTCCGGTCACGGCGACCTCGCCGGGGCGGCCTGGGTGGTAAGTTCAAGCCACAACTGGGGTCAAAGCGGCTCGACCTTGAATTTTCAGACGGCAATTCCGGCGAACGATTGTGTCCGTTGTCATACGGCCGACGGCTACGCAAAATTCACCGGCAGCGGATTCAGCAACGTCAACAATCTTCCGGGAACCACGCCGGTCAACCCTGCGCTCAAATGCACCGGTTGCCACAACTCAGACCTCTCGGTTCGCAGCATAGGCGCCGTGGCGACCTTCTACAACGTGAGTACCGTGGACAAGTCCACCAAAAAAACCATTAAAAGCCGCATAGCGGCCAAGTTCCCCGACGTCGGCCAGTCGAACCTGTGCATTTCCTGCCACAGCGCCAGGTTGATAGGCCCCAACCTGACCGATCTGTTCAACACCGGCAACTGGGATCTGTCCAACACCGGCTTCCAGAACAGCCATTATATGGCGGCGGCAGGCACCATGTACAACACGGTCGGTTTCAAGAACTTCACCGGCTTGAACTCACCGGTGGCCACCAACAACGAAGGCGCAACAAGGGCCTACAGTCCCGCCACCAAAACCTACAACACCTATCTCACCGCGGCCATCACCGGCAAGGGCGGCGTGGGCACGGGGAGCTTCGGCGTCGTGGGCGGCGTGACCAGCAGCCACAAGGCCCTCGGCACGCCGAGTACGGCGAGTTCGGAAGATTACCTGCTTCCCCCGACGAGTCAAACCGCCCTGACGACCAACGGCCCCTGCGTCACCTGCCACATGAAGGCGTATGAAGCGGTGGCCGGCAACGGCTTCACGCCTCCTGCCGCCGGACGTCCGGGCGTCGGCCACAGCCTGCAGATCGACGAAGCGACCGCGCAGCAGCTTTGCCTGGAATGCCATGCGGATGCTCCGCATCTGGACGGTGGCGACGGCAATGGCAACGCCGTGTACACGACCATGAAAAGTCTCACCGACATGGAGCACGCGATGCTTGAGCCGCAAAGCGAGTGCTTCCAGAACGGCCTGACCTTAATCAAGAAGATACTTGAGCTTAGATACTTGATTAAATATGATCCGACCATGTACCCGTATTTCTACGACCTGGCGAAGACGGGTACCCCGGCCATGGCCGACTGGACCCGCGCAGCCGTGCCGGTAGCGCCTACCTACGCGGCGGCCGCCGCCTCGGCCGGGTTGGTTCCTCTGGACGGGGCGCTCACCCAGGTTCAGGCGTACAGGCTGATGGGCGCCTGCTACAACCTCAACGTCCTGGCCCGCGACCCCGGCTCGTACGTCCACGCCCGCACCTATACCCAACGGCTGGTGTACGACACGGTCGACTACCTGGACAACAACCTGATGGACTTCTCGGCACTGACCACGGCAAGGACCATGACCGCCGCCGGCGTAGCAGGATTGGCCAACATCTACAAAGGGAGCAACGTGAACGTTCATGCCGCGGACGGAACGCTTGCCACCGAATCCATGATCTGGCTGTCGGGCACCCATTACAACGACACGAACGTCGGAAACGCCATGTCGCCGATGAAGCTTCATCCTTAAGCTGAACGTGCCGACCGGATGCATAGGCAGCGAATGCCCCGCCTCTTCGAGGCGGGGCATTCTGTAGGACACCATCTCGCCCTATTTCCTGACAATGGTTCTCTGCACGTAGTCAACGAACGCCCTTACAAAATCGGCAGGCATATCCTCTATATCCCAAGAGATCCGTCCTCTATTGGCAAACGACACACGGAATGGTTCTCGTTCTTCTCCCTCGATTGACCAGACAGTGATCACGCCATCGGGATCTTTTATCACACGGTAAGAACCGCGCCGACGATTCTTTGCCAAGATTACGATGGCATGCTTGCCGAGATTGTACAGAGCTGCGTCCTTGGTCAGCATTGCCCACCCATGCACGCTATAGATCAGGTTTCACTCCGGCAGTGTACAGTGCTGCCGTGCTCAAGCTGATTTCAGGTCCCGTTTTGAAGTACTTTATTGTGCATTTCGATGGTCAGCGTCTCGATACGCTGGCTTAGTTCTTTCACAACTTCGGTCAGTTGCGTGTTCTGTTGCATTAACAATAAAAGCTGTTCAGCCTGTTGCGCCGCCAGCACCTGGCGTTGCTCGGCGGCCGTGGCGAGTGCTTCTCGATGTTGCGCGTCGGCATCGGCGTGCGCCTTATCGCGGTCTGCCTGTCTCGTCTGTGCAAGCAGGATAAGCGGAGCGGCATAGGCCGCCTGCAGACTGAAAGCGAGATTAAGCAGGATAAACGGATAGACGTCGAACTTCGTATATCCAAAGACGTTCAGACCTATCCAGATTGCGACGATTACAGTTTGACCGACAAGGAAAACGGGCGTCCCGAAAAACCTTGCGAAACCCTCGGCCTTCAGAGCGAACCAATCATTTCCGAAGACATTGCCAAGATGAAGATGCGGGAGGTGGAACCGAAAGTAATCGGTCGGGATTTCGGCCGGTGGGACGGGATGCGATTTCTTTGTGCCTCTTGTCATAAACACTCCTTGAGCAAACCCTCGTATATCAACGGGATAATCGACGTAGCGCGATTGTCAAACATGTCTGCGGGTCGCCATTATTGTATTCGTGAATGTCCTGTTCAATCTGTTCGACTATGAAACCCGTCAGCTCGGCCATACGAATGATATATGCTTTGGAATGCACAAAGCAACCGCCCCGTGCCAATCCTTCCAAGGGAGCTACCGCCACGTCGTCTACCCCGTCGGAGTTGGGGAAAACAGTAAAAATAAACAATCCTCCGTCCCTCAGTGCCGTCGCCGTCGCAGCAAATGCAGGTCGCAGGTCGACAAAATGTATCAAGGTGGCGGCACAAATGACTAGATCATAACAGTTGGCTCTGCATGCCATAAAGGTAACGAGATCCTCTCGGTGGAGTTCGTTGTAAATATTCTTACCCCGAGCCTTTTCAAGCATGGCATCCGACAAGTCGACTCCGTCTAAACGCCGCGCCCGACACATTATTACTTGACCGATAAGTCCAGTGCCACACCCCGCGTCCAGAATGTCCAACCCACCTTGACTGCCCAAGATTTGTTGTAACATACCTTCGATGATTTGATCCCCGCGGTAGCC
Source organism: uncultured Geobacter sp. (assembly GCA_903925075.1). Lineage (GTDB taxonomy): Bacteria > Desulfobacterota > Desulfuromonadia > Geobacterales > Geobacteraceae > Geomonas. The sequence continues at coordinate 5,252 of CAIYDQ010000334.1, read as the reverse complement.
ATTGTGCGCGGTTACGTCCCAGTTTCCGGCGCGCATGTTGTAGACCCTTTGCAGAAAAAGCTCCGGCGCCTTTTACGGAAGTTTGTCAAAACCGATTCCGGCCAATTCAGGACAAACCATTTGGAAATCTTCGGGGTCGTTCTCTAAACAGAGTTCAAAATGCTTTCTGGCCAGGCTGATGAGCCCGCACTTGACCGAAAGCAAACCAAGTTCATAGTGTTGAAATCCCGAATGGCCATGGAACAAACCGTCAGCAGCTATAGCTGCTGCAATAGCTTCATCATTTTTCCCCTGAGCCTGAAATTGGTCGCCATCCTGGATTAGTCGGGTCGAGAGTAATTGCAGACGTTTGGCAATATCCGTAATTACTTCTATGTTGCCTCCATTGGAGTGGCTAAGAGCAGCCTGCAAATGCATTCGAGCCAACCCCCAATCTTTGACTCGAAAAGCCAGCATACCGGACAGATAATAAACGTAATAAATATGACAATCGTCAACCCCATCATTCAAGAGTTGATCGTAAACAGCTCTCGCCATATATAAATCGTCAGATTCCAAACAGTTAAAGGCAAGCTTGACCGCATCTGGCAACGAGTAGCCACATGGCAAAGGATAAGAATTTGTTGAAACTGTGGGAGAGGATTCGCAGGTTGGCAATTTCACCTTCAACGTCCATTCTTAATATGATAAAACGGCCGACAGTCACACCGATGCGAACCGGTTTGATGTGTGCCTTGGCAGCAACATCGAAACCGGTTTTTCTTTTCGTTCGTGCGCGGATGCTACCACAGAGTTCCTCAGGGATTCAAGGAGTAACCCGATAGCATCCCAGATAGCATGACCGATAAGCACTATTCACAGCGTCAACAGACAGGGCGCATGCTGCCGGCCTTATCTGCGTTCTTCGTAGTGGCCGCCGCGCTCATACTCGCCGCCATGTTCATGCTCACCACCACGACCGCCGCCACGTCCGCCCTCCTCCCGCCAAATGCAACCGGACAGCATGATCGCAACCAGAAGCGCTGACATTAGGAACTTTAGAGTTGTCTTCATTCGAATGCTCCTTTAAAAACGGCTGACCCTCGTATCAAGAATCACTTATCTACCCGAATTATAACGCTTCTGATGAAAACAAAAAACCACAATGTCATGCAGCCATCGGCGTTCCGAAGATCCGATGGACGACAACCCTACGAGTGTAAATCAGGAAGCCGAGAAGAAACAAAGGCATTCCCCCTCTTCCTGGCGGCCCCTTCAGCTTCAAAGTTTGCCCGATGCAGGGAACGCCGACCAAGTGACCGGAAAGAACAGAGCCCCTGGCGATTGCCAGGGGCTCATTTGTTACCTCGTCGGCACCACACCCACCATGCTCCAATCACAGCGGATCAAAGGTCAGTGCCGTTCCTCTCTTCGCTCGCCGCCGCGCTCATCATGGCGCCGTTCATTCACGTCCCGGCGCTCCTCATGACCCCGCCCCGTCATCTCACGGTGCTCTTCACGCCCCCTGACTTCAGGACGGAAGTGCTGTCCCCGGTAGTGATCCCGATCTCTACCGTAGACGCGGTATTCACGGTCGCGGAATTGATGGATTCTGGCGATCTTATACCTGCGGAGTTCGGGCGGGAGTTCGCGCGGTCGCACCTGTATCCAGTTGCCGCCATATGCGGACGTGCGATACCAGCCGCCTCCTCTGAAGACGTAGTATACGTCCCCCAGGTAAAACATGTCGTATGGTACGCCGACAGCCACGCCAAAGCCCAATTCGGGCGGGTAAAGAAAGTCGGGTGGTTGAGAGACGACGATGGGCGGTCCTCCCACGTTGATATTGAATGATATGCCATCCGCATGTGCCACCGCCGCTGTCTGAAATAGAACCAATGCCAATGCAACCGCCAATAGCTTTTTCATAACGCCTCCATACTCGGTTAGTTGCGGTTCTGATCGTTCAGGTGTCGAGCAACATGCCGTCGCCATCGGATCTTACCGTTCATTAATGCATAGCCGATGCCAAGCATTGAAAAGCATGCAACCGACCGAACTTTCACCGGTTTGCGTTTGCAGGCGCACAACGGCAACCCGTGTCTACCCGATATGGTCATAACCCTGCTGCATCTGCGGTGCCCACGCCCATAGATAAGGGGTGACCTCATTACCCCCGACTGTAGCTCAATTGCCTCGCCCGTTCCCAGCCACGGAGTGCGAGGCATTTTTTTCAGAGCCGTCGTCCTTACCTCAAATCACACCCCCGCCGCTCAGCATACGGGCTCATCACCCGTCATCCCGCACTCCGATTGCTCCCGTTCCCTCCTTTTGCCTCAAATGAGGTTCATTGGAGATGTTTAGGGGCAAAAAAATCTTTTTCCAGAAAAAAAAATTGTAAATCCGGAAAAAAGAATCAGAATCCCGAAAAAAATGTCAATTACACCCCTCACCGACAGAACCGGCACGCTTTTTTACGCGAATCAGCTTTTTATGCATCGATTTCCTCCATAAAAAGCACAGTAACCAAATTTTTTGCGGGTTTTCCGCTAATGAAGCCTCATATGAAGCAGAATAAATCGCGTTTGACCGGATTTTGAAAAATTTTTTCTGATTTATAAAAAATTTCCGGGATTCTCGAAAAAAAAATTTGGATTCTCCCCTGAATAATCTCGGGCAGCGACAGAAAAACTCCACTTCTGTTCTGCCCGGCCAAAAAGCTGATGCCTCGCCCGCGATCGGAGGCAGATTCGTCGGAAAATTCTTGGAAACCGAGAAAAGCTACCCCGTTCACGCCGAATCGGCTGTCAGACGCGCGTTTGCGCCAAATTTTCAGTAAATAGCGATCCTAAGAGTAAGATGTCGACGCAGATAGCGGGAGTCGGCGAGGATGACTTGATCCTTTGCCTGCATGCTAAATGAAATTTACAATTCCAGTGGCGATTCTGATATTCTGCTTGGGCTTTGAGTGGAGAGAACCGCGTCGACACGGCATCCACCTTGGGCAGCACCGACATCACACAGCGTTAGGAGTTGCTGTAGAAACTGTGGCAGATGAAGGAGATCTTGGATAAGACCACCGTGGAGTCGGAAACAGGAACCCATGCGCATGAGTACTAAGGAAGAAGTGACCATCGAGTATGAACGGCAGGACGAGCGGGCGGAGGAAGGCGTCATCGTACCGCATAACCGCATCAGTCCGGAAGCTCTGCGGAAGATGGCGGAGGAGTTCGTGACCCGGGACTGGTCGGAGTCGGCTGACGCAGGACGGACCTTGGACGAAAAGATCGATCAAGTAATCCAACAGCTTGAGAACAAGAAAGCCAAGGTGGTGTTTGACCTAACGACGGAAACATGCAACATCGTCCCGGTCGATAGCATGAAAAAGGTGGACTCCGGGAGGACGTAGTTGATTCGTTGATTAAGATTGCAAAAATAGCGACTTAGCCAACTGATCAACTACGTTACAGACTCCCGGACGCTCTACCTTTGCCACGGCTTCAGAGTAGGATCCCGACGACGGGGATGGCGGAAAACGCGGTAGATGTCGGTCCTATCCCGGGTTGGCAGCAGCCTTAACCTCGATCCATTCAACATCGCGCGGTAGCGTAAAGTAAAACGTTGTACCTTCGTCAAGTTTCGACTCCGCCCAAATCCTGCCGCTATGGCGGTCTATAATGCGCTTGACGGTCGCCAGACCGATACCGTTGCCTTCGTACTCCGAGCCGTGCAGTCGATGGAACTCTTTGAACAACTTATCGCTGTAAGCCATGTCAAAGCCCGCCCCGTTATCCCTTATGTAGAATATTTCCTGATCCGCAACGAATTCATTGCCGAATTCTATGCGGGCAGACGTGTTTTTAGAGGTGTATTTCCATGCATTTCCCAGAAGGTTTACCATCATCTGTACCAACAACGACTTGTCACCTTGTGCACGGAGGTCGTCGCTAATCACAACTTCCACAATGCGATGCGGTTCTGTTTCAAATAACCAATCGCAGGCATGGGTTGCCACTTCACTAAGATCGACGGTTTCCTTTGCCAAATTTGCCCGACTGACCCTCGACAGTTCGAGAATGTCATCTATCAGTTTGCCCATGTGCTGACTAGCTGTACGGGTGCGGTCAAAAAAGTGATTGGCTTCGGGGGGTAGAACGTCCCCGAAATCTTCAGCCAAGATGGCGAGATAACTGTTGATATGGCGCAACGGCGCCCGCAGGTCATGGGAGACCGCGTAACTGAAGGATTCCTGCTCGCGGATGGCCAACTCAAGATCGGCGGTACGTTCGATGACGCGTTGATCAAGCCGTTCGTTTGCCAGTTTCAGATCTTTTTGGTGCAGTAACACAGACTCGACCAGACGGTTAAAGGCAGCCGTCAAGGTATCGATCTCGTAAGAGGAGTCTGTAGCAACAAGCGGAACCAGTGCGGCAACTGGATCCATGGACTCGACCTGTTGTGTAATGGCCAAGATCGGCAAAGTGAGGCGCTTCATCAGCAACCAGACAAAGACCAGAACTACCAGGGTTCCGACTGCTACGCCCAACACCATGTAGAGCTTGGTGTTATAAACGGCGGCGTAGGCCTCGGCTGTCGGGAAATTCAGGCCGACGATCCAATCGGTGGAGTGCAAATGCCTAAACGAAGTCAACGACGAAGTGCCATAGGAGTTGACCGTGATGCCACTGCCGTCAAAGCCCTTCCGCGCCTTGTCGAAAAGACTGTTCCTTCCTATAGGTACAGCCGATCCCAAGATCCTGGAACGGTCGGGGTGAGAGATGATGATGCCATCCGCGGTGATGAGGTAGAAGTAGCCGGTTTTTCCGATCTTCATCTTTGGCAAATCGCTAAGGAAGTTTGCGCCCATTAGATTCAGGCTCCCCAGCAGGATACCGATCAGTTTTCCCTTACTGTCGAACAATGGCACGGTGAGCGCAAGCACCGGTTGGTGATCGGCGAGACGCGATTGAAACGGAGCCGAGATGACCGGTTTTCGGGTGGCAACGGTCTTTTGGTAATAGTCTCGAAACGCGATTTTCAGGCTGCTCAGGCCAGGGTCGTGAGGTTTTCCTGCGATCAGGATGCCGTTACCGTCAAAGAGAAGCAGCTTGCTGGTAAACATGGTTTGCAGAGGGAGCATTCCCTGTTTGTCGCAGTTAAGTAAAGACTAATAAATTTAGGCTGGACATTTCCCCCCGCCCCCTATAAAGTACTCTCGGCACTAAACTTGGCCTGTGGGGGTGGGCGGATGGACAGTCCTGTTGAAAAGCGGT
>CAIYDQ010000333.1 GCA_903925075.1 uncultured Geobacter sp. | reverse complement strand
GATGGGGAACTGCGAGTGAGATTGTCGTCGACGATGCATCTGCCTTTTTTGAGCTGGAATTGTTGGTGTTTTGCCTGATCTTATTCATTCATTCATAGTTTTCACTTTACTCACGCTATATCTTTTGGACAGCGGCTTTTAGAGGAGGTTGTATGAAGCTTAAAGGTATCCTGATGTTTGTCGTCCTGCTGTGTTGGACCGTGTCCGCCTATGCGTTAGATCCGACGCTGACGGTTGGAAGCACGAGCTACCAGGCCGGGAAAACGGTGTCCGTGCCGATCACGCTGACTACAAACGGAGCCAATATCGCCATTTTGGCCTTCGAGCTTACTTACGATCCCGCGTTGCTTTCGGCTCCTCAGGTGACTCCTGGATCTGGGGTAACCGTCCTGGGCAAGAGCACATACGACAATAAAGACGCCTTAGGCAACACCATGTCTCTTGTCTCGAACGTGCCTACAGCGACCCCGGGCAAGTACCGCGTGCTGATCGCCGGCTTGGTCGACACGGTGGCCGGTACCATGACCGGCGGCAGCACCCTGTTGACGGATGGCATCGTCGCCACGGTCTCCTTCACCGCCGCGAGCAGTTCGACCGGAGCGATTACTCTTACCAACAGCTTCACCGACGCGGCCGATGCCGCTGCGAATACCGTCGCCATAAACGGGTCGGCTCCGGTGTCGCTTCCGTTTTCAGTCGGGAAAGTCGGCGACTGCAACAGCGATGGCAAAGTCAGTGCGGCCGATGTTCAATATGCCATCAACATAGTTATGAGGAAGACAGGGTTCACCTACAGCCCACTTTGTGACGTCAACATAAATTCAACGACAGGGGAATACATCCCAGACGGGAAAACAACTGCTTCAGATGTGCAAACATTAATAAATGTGATTATGAAAAAAACCGGATGGGTCTTGCCTAACTAAATGAAAAGGATGGAGGGGATTATGCGGAATAGATGGTACCTTTGGTTGTTGATGCTACTGATTATGGCGAGTCCGCAGTTGGCTATGGCCGCAGTCCCAACTATCAGTATTGGGAATGCGACTGGTGCTGCTGGAACAAGCCTGACGGTAAATGTGAATCTGACTAATAATGGTACTGCAACTGGCACGATAGTCAGTCTTGGGATCTTTTACAACCCCACGTTGCTTTCTGCTGCTCCTACGGCAGTGATCGGCGCCGCTTCAACTGCTGCAGGCAAGAGTTTCAGTCCTCCAAACATAATTTCGGTAAATGCAACCCAGTCGGAAATCATCCTCTTTGTCTCAGGGGGGGATACTCCGATTGCTGATGGGATAGTTGCTTCAATAACTTTCCCATTGAGTTCGACCGCTATCGGACCCTTGGCTCTGACTTTCGATACAGCCCAGGATGAGATCGACAACGGACTGGCCATTTCGATCCCAATGGCTGCCACCAATGCCTCCATCCCGATTTTCAACTCCGAAAAGCCTGTGGTCGGCACCTTCACCGTGCCTTCGTTCTCGAAAACCTTGACCATCTCCGGTCTGACCGTGGCCGCTACCGCTGCCGCCACCAACGGAGGCGTCATCGGTTATCTGATTACCGAGACCTCGACGGTCCCCGCAGTGGGCGACCCGGGTTGGAACGCGACTGCGCCGACTTCCTACACGACTGCCAGCGAAGGAACCAAGACGCTCTTCGCGTGGGCTAAGGACGCCGCAGGCAACGTGTCCGCAGCCAAGGCCTCCACTCCCGCCACGGTCATCGTCGACGCCACTGCTCCGGTGGTTGGCACCTTCGGCGTTCCGGCCACCTCGACAACTCTTACCATCTCCCCCATCTCGGTAGCAGCCACCGACGCCGTGGGGGTCACCGGCTATCTGGTGACCGAGTCCGCAACGCCTCCTCTGGCGAGTGCCGCCTGGTTGACAACCGGGCCGACCAGCTACACCGTCACAGCCACCGTGCAGCAAGGTGTGGCGACGCCCATTGCTCTGTTCGCCTGGGCCAAAGACGCGGTCGGCAACGTGTCGGCTGCCAAGCAGGGGAGCGTGACCGTAACCGTGGCAGACGCGGTCGCTCCCGTGATCGGCGACTTCATTGTCCCGCCCACCTCCACCAGCCTGACTGTGCCGATCACGCTCAACGCCACCGACAACCTGGGAGTCACCGGCTACTTGGTGACCGAGTCCGATGCCGTTCCTCTCGTCACTGCCGGTTGGACCACGGCCGCGCCGACAAGCCACGCCGTTACCTCCACTGTCCCGCAAGGCGTGGCTACTTCCGTCACGTTCTTCGCCTGGGCAAAGGATGCGGCAGGCAACGTGTCCGCGCCCAAAACAGGCAGCGTGTCCATCACCCTCCCGGATACGGTCGCCCCGGTGGTGGCTCCCTTCACGATCCCGGCCACCTCCAGCAGCCTGAACATCCCGCTTACCGGCCTGAGCGCCACGGACAACCTGGCGGTCACCGGTTACCTGGTAACCGAATCCTCAACCGCGCCCTTGGCGACTGCCAACGGCTGGACTGCGACCGCGCCTACCACCTACAAGGTGACCGCCGCCATTCCTCAGGGAGTGGCAACGCCCACGACCCTGTTCGCCTGGGCTAAAGACGCCGCCGGCAACGTTTCCGTCAACCAACACGCCAGCGTTACCATCACGCTGACCGGACCGACGTTGAACTTCTCCGCAGCCACGCTCCTCGGCGGTACCTCCACCAAGAACGCGGCCCTCACGCTGAGCGGCTCGGTAGCGGGCAACGGCTCCACCGTGACAAGCCTGACCTTTGCGCAGAACGGTGCTGCTGCTGTGCCGCTGGCTTTCGATGCCGGTACCGGCGCTTTCAACACCGCCGTCACGCTGGCAACCGGCCCCAATACTCTGGTCATCGTGGCAACCGACGCCCAGAACAACGTGACCACCGATTCCCGCGTAATCACGTTAGACCCGAACCTGGCCGACCTCAACGTCACCTCGCCGGCAGGCGCAACCAGCTTTGTCAAGGCATCTACCCTGACCGTTGCCGGCACCATCGGCGCGCCCCAGACCACGACCGTTACCGTCACCTTGAACGGCGCCGCACAGACCGTCGTCCAGAGCGGCGACAACTTCTCCTGCGCTTTGACCGGTCTTGTTGCCGCTCCTGGCACCAACGCCATCGTGGTCACGGCGACCGATACCGTGAGCGGCGTGCACACCCAGACCTTCAGCGTCACCTCGGACCTTACCGCGCCGGCCTTGAACGTAACCGCGCCTGCCGACTCGTTCGCCACTGCCAAATCGAGCGTGCTCCTGAGCGGTTCGGCCACTGACGCGGAGAACATCACGGTCGTAGTCACCGTCGACGGCACCCCGCTGGCCACTCAGCCGGTGCTCGACGGGACCGGCAATTTCAGCGTCACCATAGCGCTGCCGACCATTAAGGCCACGCCCAAGACCAATCCTTATGTGATCGTGGTCACCGCCACCGACCAGTCGGGCAACGCCTCCGCCGTTACGCGCAACGTGATCAGGACCCTGCCGAGCGGCAACGTGACCGACGGCGTTTCCGCGCCGACCGTCGCCGACGTCCTGAAAGTGCTGCAGTACACCCTGCAATTCTCGACACTCACCGCCGACCAGCAGATAAACGTCAACGTGGCTCCCTTGGTGAACGGCGTGCCGTCGCCCGACGACACGGTGGACTACCGCGATGCCTTGGTGATTCTTGAAAAAGTCGTCGGAAATGTCGCCTGGTAAAGGCGCTACAAAAACTACGGAGAGAAAACGATGAATTACATACGATCGATTGTTGCTTTAGCTGCTTTATCCCTGCTTGCTGCTTGCGGCAGCGGCGGCTCCTCCGCTCCCGCCGTGAACAACACCGTCGGCGGCACCGCCTCGGCCGGCATCATCAGCGGTGGCACCGTGCAGGTGTTTAAGCCCTACAGCACCCTGAAAGGTGCCGACAAAAAACAGCTGATTGGCGTCAGCCAGGTAACAAAACCCGATGGCTCTTACACTTACGATTTGGGCGGCTACAGTGGGCCGGTCGTCATCGAAGTTACTGGAGGTAGCTACATAGACGAGGCCGACCCCACGGCGGGGGCAAAAACCATTCCCGCTGGCGCTCCGCTGCGCGCTGTAATCGGCAGCGCCAATGGTTCCGTCAACGCCGCCGTGACCCCCTTGACCGAACTGGCCGTCAGGCAGGTTCTGGTGTCGGGCCACGCCCCGGTTGCCGCCAGTATCAACACGGCTAACGCCCAGATTAGCGACCTGTTCAAGGTCGACATCATCAATACCAAGCCGCTCGACGCTTCGGCCCCCATCACCGGCGGGACCTCGGATCAGCAGAACTACACACTCGCGCTGGCGACCATCTCGCAGCTCACCAAAAGCAACAACCAGACATTAGACGCCGCCTTGGCTTCGGTGGCCAGCAACATCACCCCCACGGGGACCATGGCGCCAGCCACGGCCACCAGTATTCTGACTGCGCAGAACGCATTTGTTAATAACCTCACTGTCAATAAGACCGGCATCAACGCTGTCCCCGCGGCCCTACAGAATATTGGCACCACGACCATTAAACTCACGCTGGCTCTTCCCACGACAGGGGTAAAAGGTATCGATACCATCATAAACCTCCCCGTCATCGTCACTGCTGCCGCTGACCCGACGACCGGAGCCACCTTGGGCGGAGTTTTTAAAACGCTCATCGCCGGCGCTAACACCCAGGTGACGGGCAAATTCACCAAGGGCGACACCGCTAATCAACTCCATGTGATCGTGCTTAGTCCGGACGCGTCCATCGTCACCGGAGATATAATCACCGTGACTTTAAGCGTGGCTGCTGGCAACCCAGCTCCGTCTGCTGCAGATTTCACTGCCGGCAGTACTTCTCTGTCGAACGGCAACGGCGTCGCTGTAACCGGGTCGATCACCCTGCACCTGTAAATCCGAATAGCTTTCGATACGGCGTATGCCTGGAACAACAAAAACCTGTCCTAATCGGACAGGTTTTTGTTGTTTGTGCCGCGCGCATTCCGGTTGCAAAACTTGAGTGGTAGGTTGCGTTGAACAGGTGTATCGTGAAACGCAACGCAGCGATGTTGCCAACACTACCGCCCATGCCGACATGGCAATGTCGCGTTTCGTGTCTCAACGCGACCTACCAACTACCAACTTCAATCAAACAGGATCGAGTTAACATTATCCAGGCAATCGATCACCTATTGCTGTAACCGCTGCTTTAAATCGGTTTCATGCATCCTCATCTCTGCCCCTCCGAAGCTCGCAGGCGTGCCTCTATCTCGTCGGCATCCTCTTCCACCCATCGCTGTTTTCAAGACCGAGCCCCCTAGCAAAAAGATGATTAAAGTCCAGTGTCCGTCTAAGGTAACAATTGAAAAAAATTGTCAAATAGCATATAAATAGCACCTAACAGTAATCTCGATACAATGGCAGTTTTCTCACCTTCAGGAGGGATTCCCATTCCATGCGCCTGACGAACTCTCTGTTGAAACCGCTTCGCCCGCGACCTTGCTTGTCTGTGCTCGGGTCGCTCTGCCTGCTGGCGCTGTTCGCAGCTACCGCCGTCGCCGAGGACAAATGCCTGAACGGCAAGGGGAGCGCGGCCATCATCGGCAACGATATCGCCTCGGCCAAACTTGAGGCCGCCGCGCGCGCCCGCTGGTCGGCCCTGGAAAAGGCTGTCGGCGTCGAGGTCCGCTCGCAGAGCCTGGTGGAAAACTCGTCCCTGCTCGACGACTTGGTGAGCGTCAAGGCGAAGGGAACCATCACCTCCTCGAAGGTGATCGAGGAGAAGCAGGAGCAGGACGTCTACAGCGTCACCCTTACCGCCTGCATCGAGCCCTCCCTCGCCGCCGACGCCGTCGCCTCGCTGGCGCTCAACAACTCGGTCGCCGTCTTCGTCCCCGCCAGAAAACCCAAGGTGACCCTGGAATCCGAATCCACCACGGTAGCGGGCGGAGTGCTCAGCACCCAGAACAAGATCAAGACCAGCGACGAGAACGAAGAAACCAACATCTTTTCGGAAAACCTGCTCGGCAAACTGGTGGAGCAGGGCTATACGGTCACGGACATGGTCCCCACCCAGGCGGTCGACGCCGATCTGGTGGAGAAGGCCATCAAGAGCGGCAATTTCGTTACCCTGCGCAGCCTGATCGGCAAATTCATGAGCAACGTCCTGTTGCTGGGGAAGATCGACTACACCATCTCGCAGAGAAAAGGCGAGGACATCGGTTACGGCGTGGAGATGCCCTACAACCGGGTGACGGTCCGCCTCACCTACCGGCTTTTGACCCGCGACGCCGATTCCGGCAAGCTGGTGATTTTGGGCGCCGGCACCGCCGAGGCCAAGGGGATCGCTGGCAGTCTGGAAGACGCTACCGCCAACGGCATGCAGAGCCTGTCGGACAAGGTCATCCCCGGTCTGCTGGAGAAGTTCGCCAAGCACATCAAGGGGGTTTCACGGAAAATCACCGTCAAGGTGGAAGGGCTCGACGGCCTGGACGGCACTTTCGACGCCAAGCACGTGTTGAACGGCATCGCCTGGGTCAGTAACGTGGAGGCGACCGGGCTGAACGAGTACCTTTTGAGCTACCCGGAAAACAGCATTTACCTCGCCAACAGCCTGAGCAGGCACCCCAAGCTGAAACTCGACAATTATACGCCGTACCTGATTCGCTTGAGCTACCGCAAGTAGGTAGCGTTTGCTATTCCATCACAACAGGAGGAACAAGATGAACTTTTCGCAATTTGGGGCGCGGTCGCGCCGCCGCTTGCCGACGCTGGCTGCGGGAGCGGCCCTTGCCGCCGCGCTGCTGCTGGGCGCCAACGACGGCAGTGCCCTCGAGGTAGCCTCTTCGTACAACCCCGTGGGGTCCGGGGCCCGCGCATCCGGCATGGGTGGAGCTTTCATAGCCGTCGCCGACGACGCCACCGCCGCATCGTGGAACCCGGCCGGCTTGGTGCAGTTGGAAAAGCCCGAGTTCTCTGTGGTTTACGGCTATTTCAACAGGGATCAGACCTACTCGGCCGATCCGAGCAGCGGGCTGAACGGGCAAAACAACAGCATGGACGCCAACGGCATCAACTACGCGAGCTTCGTCTACCCTTTCACCCTCGCCTCCAAGAACATGGTGGTCTCGCTCAACTATCAGCGCCTCTTCGACATGAACAAAGAGGTCAAATTCAGGTTCAACAATCCAGGCACGTTGACAATTGACCAGACGCTAAGCCAGAAGGGGTACCTCTCCACTTTGACCCCGGCTTTCGCCATCCAAGTTATCCCCGAGCTTTACCTGGGGGTAGCGGTGAACATCTGGGACGACTTCATGGGAACCAGCAGTTGGGAGACCAATACCCGCCTCACGGGTCAGGGGTTTTTTGGCGGCAATACTTTCCCTATTGACCAAACCAGCCACGCCAAGTCCGAATTCTCCGGGGTCAACGCCACTGCCGGCTTCCTGCTGAACCTGAACAAGTTGACTATCGGCGGCGTCTTCAAGTCGCCGTTCAGCGGCAGGATGAAAGTATCCTCCACCGGTACCGATAGTGTTAACGGCGATCCGCTGCCGACCAGCGTCGTAGATCATCTGGACATGCCGATGTCGGCAGGGTTGGGAACCTCCTATCGTTTCAGCGACAAGTTCCTGGCGAGTGTGGACGCCTACTGGACCCAGTGGTCCAAATTTTCCCAGAGGGGGACCGATGTCAATACCGGCCTCGAGCTCGGCTCTAATCCGTTCACCAACGGGTTCGAGAAGCTCAACGACACCGTGCAAGTACGGCTCGGCGCCGAGTACCTCTTCATGAACGGCAAGAGCGTCATCCCGGCGCGCGCCGGCCTCTTTTACGATCCGGAGCCGGGTCCGGCGGGAGGGATCGATAAATACTTCGGGTTCTCCCTCGGTTCGGGGTACACCTGGGAGAATTACTCGTTCGACGTCGCCTACCAGTTCCGCAAAGGGAACAACGTATCCAGCGACCTGACCGGCGCGCCTAACATCAGTTCCACCATGACTCAGCACACGGTGCTAACCTCCCTCATCTACCGTTTCTAGCAGCGAAAGCTTCACATCGAAAGCGCCTCCCGCTCGGGCGGGGGGCGCCCGCGAGGTATCGCACATGCGCAGGCTCCTTTTCCTTTTCGCAAGTTTCCTCCTGGCGTCGCTGCTGGTTGCCGGGCCGGCCAGCGCCGACGAGTTTCGCGGCAAGTGGTGGCACTACTATCAGCGGGGCATGGGATACACCGACGAGAAGAAGCTGGACGAGGCCGTGAAGGATCTGAAAAAGGCCATCGACATGCGGGACAAGGACCAGCGCATGGCGCGCACCTACGGCATGCATTTCATCGATTATTTCCCGCATCGCGAACTTGGCATCGCCTATCTGGGCAAGGGGAGCCTGGACGCCGCCATCCGCGAGCTGGAGGAGTCGGTGCGCTCGGCGGAGTCGGCCAAGGCCGTCTACTACCTGAACGCCGCGCGCAAGGCCAAGCTCTCGGGCGGCAAGCAGGCGCTCCCCGCGCCGCTGGAGATCGGCTTCGAAAAGCCCCGAGAGGCGGTGGTGACGCGCGACCGCTCGCTGCGCGTGAGCGCCAAGGTGGTGAGCGGAGCTTTCGTGTCGCGCATCACGGTGAACGGCGTGGCCTATCCGGTGGAGGAGGCGAAACAAAAGGTCACGGTCAACCTGGAAGTGCCGCTGGAAGACGACACCAGGGAGATCCGGATAACGGCCGAGGACTTGGCCGGCAACAGGAGCGTAGCGGCGCTCCCGGTCACGGTGAAGCGCGAGGGGCCGGTTTTGACCGTTTCCTCGATCACCAACGAGCGCCGCGACCAGAAGAACTACGCCCGCGTGATCGGCGAGGTGAGCGACGGCATCGGCATCCAGTCGGTCCGCGTCGGGGGGCGGGAAGTGCAGGCCAACGGCGCCCGCGCCTACACCATCGACCTTTTGGTGGAACGAAGGGGAGCGGACAGCCTGCTGGTGCAGGCGCTGGACGTGGTCGGCAACGAGACGGTGGCCGACGTGGACCTCTCCAAGATCATCGCCGAGGAGGTGGTCGCTCAGCAGCGTGAATCGCGCGCGGCGCTGGAGCGGCAAGCACGCGAGGCGGCCGAGAAGGAGAGGCTGGCGCTTGCTGCCGCGGAGAAGGAGCGGGTGGCGCGAGAGGCCGCCGAAAACGAACGCCTGGCGCAGGTAGCCGCCGAACGTGAGCGGCAGGCGCGAGCCACCGCGGAAAGGGAACGGGCGAGGCTGGCCCGAGCGGAAGCGGATCGGCTGGCGGCCGTGGCCGCGGAAACCGCTCGCCAGGCTGCATTGACGGCGGAGCGCGAGCGGCAGGCCACCGAACGCGAGGCGCTGGCGCTGGCCGCCCGCAAGATCGAGCAGGAGCGGCAGGCCAGGGCGGCCGCCGAGGAGCGGCGGCTGGCGCGCGAGCAGGCGGAGCAGGAGCGACTGGCGCGCCTGAAGGCCGAGGCCGAGCTGAAGCTGAGCCAAGCTGCCGCCAAGGCCCAAGCCGAGCGCATGCAACGCGAAGAGGATGAACGGCTGCGGCTGGCCGAGGAAAAGGCCGAACAGCAGCGGCAGGCGGCGGAGGCTGCCGAGCGCAGCCGGCTGGCGCGGGAAAAACTGGAGCAGGAAGAAGCGGCGCGCGCCAAGGCCGAAGCCTTGGAGCAGGCCCGCATCGCCGCCGAGAAGGCGAAGGCCGAGCGGATCGTCCGGGAGGAAGCCGAGAAGAGCCGGCTGGCCGCGGCCAAGGCGGAGAAAGAGCGGCGGGCGCGGGAAGCCGCCGAGGCGCAGAGGCTGGCACGGCAACAGGCCGAGCAGCGGGAGTTGGCTCGGCAGGCCGCCGAAGCCGCGGAGCGCACAAGGCTGGTGCGCGAACAATCCGAGCGCGAAGAAGCGGCGCGTCTCAAGGCCGAGGCGGACTTGAAGGTGCTGCTGGCCGCCCAGAAGGCCGAGACCGATCGGCTGGCCCGGGAAGAGGCGGAGCGCAACAGGCTTTTGGCCGAAGATGCCGAAAAGCACCGGCAGGAGCGACTGGCCGAGGAGCGCATCCGGCTGGCCCGGGAGAAGTTGCAGCAGGAAGAATTGGCCCGCGCCACTGCCGAGAGCGAGCGCCAGCTGCGCGCTGCCGCCGAGCGTGCCGAGGCTGAGCGCATGGTCCGGGAAGAGGCGGAGGCTAGCCGCCTGGCGGCTGAGAAGGCGCAAAAGGAGCGGCTGGCGAGAGAGGCCGCGGAATTCGCCCGGCAGGCCCGTGAAAAGGCCGAGCAGCTGGAACTGGCGCGCGTCAAGGCTGAGGCGGAGCTCAAGGTGCGTCTGGCCGCCGAGAAGGCCGAGGCCGAGCGGGTCGCTCGGGAGCAGGCGGAGCGAAGTCGTCTGGCCGCCGAAAAGGCCGAGCAGGAGCGACTGGCCAAGGCGGCCGCCGAGCGCAGCCGCCTGGCGCGTCAAAAATTGGAGCAGGAAGAGCTGGCTCGCCTGAAGGCCGAGGCGCAGCGCCAGGTGCGGCTGGCCGCCGAGAAGGCCGAAGCCGAGCGGCTGGCTCGGGAAGAGGCCGAGCGTGGCCGAATGGTCGCTGCCAAGGCGGAAAAGGAGCGGCTTGCCCGGGAGGATGCCGAGCGCAAACGGCTGGCGCGCGAGAAAGCCGAGCAGGAGGAGTTGGCCCGCGCCAAGGCGGAGGCCGCGCGCAAGGCGTACCTGGCCGCCGAGCAGGAAGACGCCGAGCAGCGCGCGGCGGCGGGCGGCAAGCCGGCCGCCGGCCAGCCGCCGGTGGTGGTGGAAAGAGACAAGCTGAAGGCGATCACCGACGAGCAGAAGCTGAGCCTCGCGCTTTCCACCGATACCGACAAGCAACTCACCCCCGGCATGGTTTTGAGCGGGGAGGGGACCCAAGTCTATGCGCCCGCCCCGGCCGCGCCGGGAGCCAGGGCGGGCGCCGCCGCGAAGGCCGCCTCGGTGCGCCAAGTCGCCGCCTGCACGAAGCCCGACCGCGAGAAGCCGGTGCTGAACATCAAGGACCCCGGCGGCATCCCCTTCGTCTTCGTGGATGCCTATCCGCTGGACGGCATGGCGACCGACAACTGCCTGGTGGACAGGGTGGTGGTGAACGGCCGCGACGTGTCGATCAAGAAGGGAAAACAGGTCTACTTCAGCAGCATCGTCAAGCTTGCCAGCGGCGACAACAGCATCACCCTGGACGTCTATGACCAGGCGGGCAACAAGTCCAGCGCTCAGATCCAGGTGAACCGGAAGATTCCCAGCGTGCTGCAAAACGGCTCGCGCATGAGCGTGCTGGTGCTCCCTTTCGACTACGACGCCTCCTCCAGTTCGTCGGTGCATCTGGCCAGCGACTACCTGATCGGCGCCATGGCCGACCAGCATCGCTTCATGGTGGTCGAGCGGCAAAAGCTCAAGCAGCTCATGGCGGAGCGCAAGATGTCGCTGGCGCTGGCCGAGGACAACGAGAAGGCCGCCCAGTTCGGCAAGGTCGCCGCAGCCGAGGCGATCATCGTCAATTCGGCGCGGGAGACCGACCACTCCTTCGAGGTCACCTCGCGCATCGTCGACACCGAGACCTCCGAGGTCATGTCCGTCTTGGACGTCTACACCGAGGACACCTCCTCGGCCTCGGTGAAGACCCTGATGACCGCGCTGGCCGCAAAAATCGCCAGGAACTTCCCGGTGGTCGAGGGGGTCGTCATCAGCCGCGACGACGACCGGGTGCTCACCGACCTGGGCGCGCCGCAGATGGTGCGCCAGCGCACCGGCGCCATCATCTACCGCAGGGGAAAAGAGATCAAGCATCCGACCACCGGCAAGTCGCTGGGCTTCGACACCGAGAAGCTGGGAGAGGGGTATCTGGACGAGGTGCAGGAGAACTTCTCCAAACTGCGCCTGGGCGACCGCTACCGCGACAAGGGGATCCAGCCGAGCGACATGGTGGTAACCAAATAAAGAATCAAAAGCATTAACCACAGAGGAACACAGAGGTTCACAGAGGTTCACAGAGGTTCACAGAGGTTCACAGAGGTTCACAGAGGTTCACAGAGGTTCACAGAGGTTCACAGAGGTTCACAGAGG
>CAIYDQ010000332.1 GCA_903925075.1 uncultured Geobacter sp. | reverse complement strand
GATCGGCGAAAAGCGACGAGGCCGCGGGGAGCGACGGGGAAACGGGACGCTTTTCCACGGCTATCCAGCGGCCGGAGGGGAGGTGGATCTCGGCTGCGGGGCGCCGACCGCTCCCGCCCGGCAGGGTGACCGCCTCGAAATACTGCACGCTCCCCGCGCCTTGCGCCCGCAGATACCCCGCGCTGGTCACCACTTCGTGATCGGACTGCACGAAGGGTATGCCGCGGCGACGGGCTGCCGCATGCTGAAAGCGCCGCTTATAGGGAAAGGAACAGTAATTGACGGGGAGATCGACGCCGGTTTCCAGTCCATGGCGCACCAGCCGCAGGGCGCTAAGTTCCGATTCCAGCACCGTCACGTTCTCCCCGTGCATGAAGGTGTAGGGGCGGCTTGCCAGGTGCTTGGAGTTGTGCGGCGTCAGGCGCAGCTGATGCAGATTCAGATGTTGTATCCCCACGGAGGCCATTTCCGCCAATTTGTCGCGCAACAGCGCCTCTTCTTCCGGGACGGTGGGGATCTCCACGGTCACGGTCGGTATCACGCCCACCGCCAGTTGAGCCTTGGCGAGGCTGTAGTTGGTGGCGCCGATGTCGAAGCGGATCTCGCCCAGGCCGGCGCAACGGAGCTCGCCGGCGATCTCCCTGGTCAGGAGCGTGCCGTTGGTGTACATCCAGAGATGAACCGCATCGCCGCAGCGGCGGTGCACGGCGTCGATATAGGAAAGGGTCCGGTCCAGGGTAAGGAGCGGCTCTCCTCCGCTGATGCTTGCGCCGGTGAAGCCGAAGCGGGCCACGTATTCGGCGTAATCCTCGGCCGAGGCGAAGGGGATGCCGTTGGTCAGCGGATCGCCGGTGTCGTCCTGCGAGGTCGGGCAATAAAAACAGGAGGCGTTGCAACGACCGTTGATGAAAAGGCACGACCAGCCGCCGGCGGCGCAGGTCCGGCAGCCGGGCGAAAGCCTGCGGCAATCCACCTTGGTGTCGGAGCAGCCGAACTCGGCGTTTTCCCGCAGCCAGGCCAGCAGTTCGCCTCTCTCGTCGTGCGCGGCCGCCGCCTGCGCGAGCGTCGGGAAATCGAGAAAATCGTAGTGGCGGCCGTATTCCTCGCGGTTGCCGGCGATCAGCTTCTTTCGGCGGACATCAACGGACATCAGCTCCCCCCTTGGGCGTGTGCTTGCTGAAATCCGGATGCGAACCTGAAATTTTAATTTCGTAGGGAAAAGAAAAATGGCGGGTTTTGATCGGGCAGGTCAGTAGTGTGCGCCATGGCAACCATAGCTGCATCGACCCTAGCAGGAATGGTGCAAATAAGATAGACAATGTTTCGGCGCCCAGGGGCTATCTTGGGCTCTGCGAAGTAACGCTCCTCGTGCCCATGATGGTCTTCGCGCAACCCTGCGCAATGAGCAGGACGTGGGGCTTGCCGATCAGTTCCTCTGGAGCGGCCTCATCGGCCGACCTAGCTCGCACAACGCCTATATCCTCGGTTTTACGTTATTTACCCGTTTTCCAATGCCCAATGATAGAATAGCTGCGTACGTGCGACCCGTTGATTCTGATGGTGCGTCGCCGGAACCAGACGTCTGACTTTGAAGGGGTTCTCGGCGGGCAGCCGAGGCGGAGCATAGAGGTGAAGCGTTATGAGCAAAAAGGGACTTAAAAATACGAGCGGGCGAGGGTCCGGGGCAAACAAGAGCGCAGTCTATCCGGATATGGCCGCAAATATGGCAATTTCGGAGCACGAGCCCGTGGCGGTTGCCGGCGAACAGGCCACTATCAATAGGGCAGAGGATGCTGATCAGCGCAGACAGGCGGCCGATCTGCGGCAAGGTACCGCCGAACAGCGCCTGGAGGCCGCCACCTTGCGGCAAGGTACCGCAGGCCAGCGTGAAGTGACTGCAGATCAGCGCGAAGAGATCGCCGATCTGCGCCAGAGTACTGCCGATCAGCGTGAGGAAATAGCGGACCTGCGCGAGGATACCGCCGACCTGCGCCAGGATACCGCCGACCTGCGCCAGGATACCGCGGATCTGCGCCAGGACACCGCAGACCTGCGCCAGGTAACAGCGGACATACGCCAGGAGGCAGCCGATCAGCGCGAAGAGGCTGCCGTCGTCAAAGCCGCTCTCGACGAGAGCGCCAATGCTCAGGTGCGCGAGGCGAACGAGCGTCTGATAGCCGCAACGATGCACGCCCAGACCATGACCAAGGCCGCCGAGCTGGCCACGGAACAGATGGCGTACATGGCAGAGCACGACGTGCTGACGGGCTTGCCGAACCGGGCATTGCTGACCGACCGGCTGGCGCAATCGATCGCGCTCGCCCGGCGCCACGAGAAGAAGGTCGCGCTGATGTACCTGGATCTCGACCACTTTAAGCACGTCAACGATTCTCTCGGGCATGCGGTCGGCGACCAGTTGTTGCAGTCGGTCGCCAGGCGCCTGCAAACCTGCGTCCGCCTCTCCGATACGGTCAGCCGGCAGGGAGGGGACGAATTCGTGGTGTTATTGACCGAAATCGACGAGGTGCAGGATGCCGTGCTCACCGCGGGAAAAATCATCGAAACCATGGCTCCTCCGCATGTGGTCGGCGGCAATCAACTCCACGTTACCTTCAGCATAGGCATCAGCATCTTCCCCGACGACGGCCTGGACGTCGAAACGATGCTGAGAAACGCCGACACGGCGATGTACCAGGCCAAGAAAACCGGGCGCAACCACTATCACCTCTACCATCCGGACATGAACGCCCGCGCGGTCGCGCGGCAAGCCATAGAGCAGGCGCTGCATCGCGCCCTGGAAGAGCGCAGGTTCGTTTTGCACTACCAGCCGAAGGTGAATCTCGACACCGGCGCGATCACCGGCAGCGAGGCCCTGATCCGCATGCAGAACTCCGACGACGAGCTGGTCTACCCGGAGCACTTCATCGCCGTTGCCGAGGAGTGCGGTCTGATGCTGCCGATAGGGAGATGGGTGCTGCGCGAAGCCTGCCGACAGGCCCAGGCCTGGCTGCAGGCCGGCCTCGACATAGGGCAGATCGCGGTGAACGTCTCCTCCAAGGAGTTCCACAGCAAGGATTTTTTGGAGAGCGTGATTCTCATCCTTG
>CAIYDQ010000331.1 GCA_903925075.1 uncultured Geobacter sp. | reverse complement strand
GTCGCAACTCGCATAAGAGTCGTCGGTGAGCACGTTCACGTTCGATTCTTCCCAGCCGTGGCCGGCCTCGTCCTTCTCGGGAAACCACCAGGCGTGCTGGGCCGCGACCACGCTCGGTTCGATCCCGAGCGTCAGCTTGGCTCGCTGCCGGATCTTCCCCCTGAGCGATTCGATCACCACCCACTCGCCCTCGCGGATTCCCTCCTTGGCGGCCGTCTCCGGGTTGATCTCGACCACCGGGTCCCGATGCAGCTCGCGGGTCCAGGGGAGCTGCTGGTTCTCGGCGTGGAAAAAGCCGGGCTGGCGCGCCCCGGTGATCAGCGTGTAGGGGAAATCGGCGTGCACCAGCGGGGTCTTCAGCGGACTCTCCGGCGGCTCCTGGAACTGGGGGAGGGGATCGTAGCCCCACTTTTCCAGCAGCGTCGAGTAGAGCTCCAGCTTGCGCGTCGGCGTGGAGAACCCCTTGTCCTTGTACTTGTAATAGCTGATCGGTCCGCGGACCCGATCCTGCTTCTTGAACTCCTGCCAGGTGATCCCCATCGGCTCCAGGATGTAGTCGAGGCCACCCTCGAAGTCGTCCCACCAATGCTCTCCCTGGCCGATGCGGTGGGCCAGGTCGTTGAGCATCTCGTGGTCGGAGCGGCACTCGCCGATCTGCACCACCTTGCGGCGGGTGAGGAGCCAGCCGTGGCGCTTCCAGAAATCGCCCAGGTAATCCATCTCCAGCCAGGTGGCCGCCGGGAGCACGATGTCGGCGAGTTCCGCCGTGGGGTTGATGAAGAAGTCGGCCACCGCCATGAAATCGACCTTTTCCAGGGCGCGCCGCACCTCCTTGGAGTTGGCCCGGGTCATGAGCGGATTGGAGCTGATGAAGAAGAGCATCTTCACCGGGTAGGGCTTTTCCTCGATCACCGCGTCCCAGACGCACTTGGGGTTGATGATGGCGAAGTTGCCCGCCAGGCGGAAGCGCTCGCCACCGAGCCGTTTGGCGATCTGCTCCTTGGAGAGCGCCTTGTGGCCGCCGAATTCGGCCACGTTGCGGATCTTGGGGGGCTTGAAGAGCACCTGCCCGCCGGGGACGTCCAGGTTGCCGGTGATCCCCATCAGCGCCATCAGAGCACGGTTGTTGTCGGCGCAGGTGATCTGCTGCTCGATGGCCACCCCCCACTGGATCACGCCCGGCTTGACGGTGGCGTACATGCGGGCGGCCTCGGCCACCTTCTCCCTCGGCACGCCGGTGATCGACTCCACCCGCTCCAGGGGATACTCGCTGACCCTTTTCACGAACGGCTCCCAGCCGTGCACGTAGTTGTCGACGAACTCCTTATCGTAGAGCTTCTCCTCTATGATTACGTTGGCCATCCCCAGGGCCAGCGCCGTGTCGGTGCCGGGGCGAAGCTGCAGCCACAGGTCGGCCCGGGCCGCGGCGCGGGTGAGCCTCGGGTCCACCACGATCAGCTTGGCGCCGGCGGCAAGCGACTGGGAGAAGGGCTCTCCCTTGTAGCAGTCGGGGTTGGAGATGACGATGTTGTTGCCCCAGACCACGATGCACTTGGGGTTGTTCTCGTAGTCGGCGATCGGGTTGGAGCCCATGGTGATGATGCTGGTGGAGATCCTCGGCCCATAGCAGAAGTGGCCGGCGGTAAGGACGTTGGGGCTGCCGAAGTAGTTGGCCAGGCGGTAGATGGCGGCCTCGTTCTCCCGGCCGGTGCCGTAGCCCATCACCACCGATTCGGCCCCGAACTCCTCCTTGTAGCGGAGCATCCGCTGGGCGAT
The DNA here is from genome assembly GCA_903925075.1 of uncultured Geobacter sp. Taxonomy (GTDB): domain Bacteria; phylum Desulfobacterota; class Desulfuromonadia; order Geobacterales; family Geobacteraceae; genus Geomonas. Next base: position 4,719 of record CAIYDQ010000331.1, on the reverse strand, counting down.
GGTGTCCAGCGCCTCGTCCCAGGTGATCCGCTCCCATTTGCCGCTCCCCTTGGGGCCGATGCGCTTCACCGGGTGGGTGAGCCGGTCCGGGTGATAGACCAGTTGCGTGGAGGCGAGCCCCTTGGAGCAGAGGGTGCCGTGGTTGATGGGGCAATCCGGGTCGCCGGCGATCTTGGCGATCTTGCCGTCCTTCACGTAGATGAGCGTGCCGCAGCCTCCGTGGCACATGCGGCAGTGGCTCTTCACCACCTCATCGAAACCGTAGACCTCCATCTCCCGGGCCACGTTCGAGTGTTGAAATCTGGACATGCGTTTTCTCCTTGGCAAAGGCCCGCGCCGGCGGGGGGGAAGGGGCAGCGCCGCGACCCTAAAATGTAGAACGGGATTTCGCGGATGAATATAACACTCGGAACGAGTCATGGTCAACCATTGACGCATTGACGCGAGGCGGCTCGGTTCCCCTGGAAATCGTCGGCTCCAACACGGCTGGGCTTTCGCCTGAAGAACACGAAGCCCAGTGGAAACGGCAAGATTTCATTTGGCTCGTGCAAGGTTCCATAGAATACGCCGAAAAGACGGACAAGGCGCAAGGGGAAATAAAAGGGCGGGAGGAAGGGGAAGCGAAGGGCCTGGAACAAGGCTTGGAACAAGGGAGAGAACAAGGCTTGGAACAAGGGCGAGAACTAGGGCGAGAGGAAGAGCGCTTGCAATACGCCCGCAAGATGAAGCAGGCCGGCGTCGCGACCGAGATAATCGTGCAGGTGACCGGGCTGAGCAGGGGACGGGTGGACGCTCTTTGAGGACGGTTCCTGACGTTTTAGCGGACATTTCGTCAGGTCATTTCATCAGCACCTTGAGCGCCTGTTTCAGTATCGACTCCACGCTGGCATCCTCGGCTATGCGTATTTCCCCCAAAGCCTTTTGCACCACGGACTCCTTGTAGCCCAGGTTGATCAGGGCGGAAAGGACGTCCTCGCGGATCTCCTGCTTGGCCGCGGCCGGCGCGGCGTCCTGCTGGGGCTGCGTCAGGCCCAGTTTTTTCACCTTCTCCTTCAATTCCAACACCAGCCGCTCGGCGGTCTTCTTGCCGATTCCGGGGATGGCGGAGAGCCTGGCCAGGTCGCCGCGGTTGAGCGAATCCGCCAGTTCGGAAGGCTCGGAGTTGGAGAGGATGCCGTTGGCGAGCTTGGGTCCGACCCCGGAGACGCCGATCAGGAGCTGAAAAAGCTCCTTCTCCTTGTGGGTGCGAAAGCCGTACAGGTTGATGGCGTCTTCCTTGACGCAGGTATGGATCTGCAGCGAAACGGCGCCGCCTTCGGCGGGGAGGGCATAGTAGGTGGAAAAGGGTATCTGCACCCGATAGCCGACGCCGTTCACGTCGAGGATGATGAAGTCCGGCGCCTTGTGGGCGAGCTTCCCGGTGAGCATGGCGATCATGGCATTTATCCTTTGAGCAGCTTGTTCATGCCGGCGGAGTGGGCGTGGCAGATGGCTACCGCCAGGGCGTCCGAGGCGTCTTCCTGCGCCACCTCCGGCAGATGCAACAGCGCCTTGATCATTTGCTGCACCTGCACTTTTTCGGCGCGGCCGCTCCCCACCACCGCCTGCTTCACCTGCAGGGCGGTGTACTCGAAGACGGCCAGTCCGACGTGCACGGCGGCAACGATGGCCGCTCCCCGAGCCTGCCCGAGTTTCAGTGCGCTCTGGGCGTTCTTGGCTAAAAAGACGCTTTCCACGGCGACGGCGTCCGGTTGGTACTGAGAGATGACGGCCGAAAGGCCGACGAAGATCTGCTGCAGCCGTTGCGGAAAATCCATGGCGCTCTGGGTGAAGATGGCGCCGTTGTCGATATGGATCAGGCGGTTTCCCTCTTTGCTGATCAGGCCGTAACCGGTGATCCGTGAACCGGGATCGATACCAAGTATTCTCATGCGATCCCTTTCTTGTCGTTCAAGCAGGCAGCCGGCGCTCGCAAAAAACGCGGCAGGGCGAAAGGTGTCTGCTCTCCTTTCCGCGCTGCCGCGCTCCTGAACATCGTGGTGCGAGCCAATCGGGTTGTCGCTACATCATCTTTTCCATCTCCTCCTCGGAGATGTCGAAGTTGGCATAGACGTTTTGCACGTCGTCGTTGTCTTCCATGCGGTCCATCAGCTTCAGCATGTTTTCGGCCTGCTTCCCTTCGAGCTTCACCATGGTCTGCGGAATCATGGTGACTTCCGCCGATTCGGCCTTGAAGCCCGCTTTCTCCAGGGCGCTCTTCACTTCGTTGAAGGCGGAGGGCTCGGTCAGCACTTCGTACTGCTCCCCTTCGTCGGTGACGTCGTCGGCGCCCGCCTCGATGGCGGCTTCGAACAGCTTGTCGAAGTCGGTGCCGCTCGGGAACACCAGGAGCCCCTTCTTGTTGAACAGCCAGGAGACGCAGCCGGTCTCGCCCATGTTGCCGTTGCACTTGGTGAATATGCTTCTCACGTCGGAGACGGTGCGGTTGCGGTTGTCGGTCATCACCTCGACCAGCACCGCGGTGCCGCCCGGCCCGTAACCTTCGTAGGTGGTCTCTTCGTAGGTGGTTCCCTCCAACCCGCCGACCCCCTTCTTGATGGCCCGCTCCACGTTGTCCTTGGGCATGTTCTCGGCTTTGGCCTTATCGATAGCCGTTCTCAGGCGCGGGTTGCCGTCCGGGTCGCCCCCGCCGAGCTTGGCGGCGACGGTGATCTCCTTGATGATCTTGGTGAAAACCTTGCCCCGTTTGGCGTCTGCGGCGCCCTTTTTGTGCTTGATGGTGCTCCATTTATTGTGGCCTGACATGTAAATACTTCCTTTCGATCATTTTGTGATGGAAACGCGAAATAGTATCATGGGTAAAAGAGTGTTGTAAAGTGGGAAAATGACAGTTAAACTGTAGGCCGAATTGAGGGGAAACGGGCGTCAAGCCCGCAAGGGAGGAGTGATGAGAGCTGTTTTCGAATGGTCGAAACGGGCGTTGCCGGCGCTTTTGCTGGTGGCGGCGCTGCTTGTCGCCTGCGGCTGCGCGTCCGTCAAGGTGCATACCGAGGCGCTGCCGCCGGTGCTTACTCTGGACGAAGTGCTGCGTCCCTATCACAAAGTGGCCGTCATCGAGGTGCACCGGGAGCGCTACGGCGACGTCGCGGATCTGCATCCCGCCGATTACAGCTGGGCGAACGTCGCCCTGCAGCAGGAAGCCGCGCGCATCGGAGCCGACGCGGTGATCTTTCCCGAGGTGAAGGTGGATGCGGCGACCTACATCCTGTATCCGACCATCGAGATCAGGGCCAAAGGGGTCGCCATAAAGTTCGATTGAGGCGTTTGCACATCGGCAATTTTAAAAATCAAGGAGGCGGCAACCATGAAGGCAGTTTTAATGGAAGGTTTCGGAGGCATCGAGGTGCTGAAGGTGGGGGAGGCGCAGAAGCCTGCGCCCAAGGAAAACGAGGTGCTGGTGAGGGTGCACGCCACTTCCATCAACCGCCCCGACCTGGTGCAGCGGGAGGGGAAATATCCCCCGCCGCCGGGCGATTCCGAGATCCTCGGGCTTGAGGTCTCAGGGGTGATCGAGGAGCTGGGTCCCGGGGTCGCCGGCTGGAGCGTCGGCGACCGGGTGGTTTCGCTCGTGGGCGGCGGAGGTTATGCGGAGTTTGCGGTGGCCTACGCCAACCATCTGATGCGCATCCCGGAGTCGGTGAGCTTCGAGGAGGCGGCTTGCATTTGCGAGTCCTACATCACCGCTTTTCTCAACGTCTTCATGATCGGCGGCCTGCAGGACGGGGAGACCGCGCTTTTGCACGGCGGCGGTGGCGGCGTCAATACGGCGGCCATCCAGCTGTGCAAGGCCCTGACCCCCAAGTCCAAGCTGATCGTCACCGCCTCGCCGGAGAAGATGGAGCGGGTGAAGGAGCTGGGCGCCGACCACGTCATCAATTTCAAGGAGACCCCCGACTTCACCGAGTTGATCAAGGATTACACCGGCAAGAAGGGAGTCGACGTCATCCTGGATCACGTGGGCGCCAAGTACCTGGCCCCCAACATGAATTCGCTCGGCTACAAGGGGAGGCTGGTCGTCATCGGCGTCATCTCCGGCATCAAGGCGGAGTTGAACCTGGCGCTGATGATGGTGAAGCGGCAGCAGATCATCGGCAGCGTGCTCCGTTCGCGGCCGGTGTCGGAAAAAGGGGAGATCGTCGCCGAGTTCGTGCGCCGCGCCCTGCCCAAGTTCGCCGACCGGAGCATCGTCCCGATCATAGAAAAGGCGTTCCCGATCGAGCAGGTGGCCGATGCGCACCGGATGATGGAAGAGGACAAGCATTTCGGCAAGATCGTGCTGTCCATAAGCGCTTAGGTTTGCGTATGGGGTAGGGCAGGTGCTTGAACTTGCGCCTGTTTCTACTTCAGGCAGTTCTGCCGATAGCGGGGGTACTGGACGCTGGAGCGTGGGAACCATAACCACCTAAAAGAACAAAAAACGGCCTCTCCCACTCGTTGGGTGAGGCCGTTTTTCTTGGGAACCGAGGGCGGCTCGGCTACCTCTGACTGCTATTTCCGGTGTTCCGACTCTCCTCCCTCATGTTTTTCATTGCTTTTGCACCTTACCAAGCGACCGTTCCCACAATTCTCTCGAGGACCACCAAGACGTCGCCACTATCGACGACGCCGTTGGGCGCCGGCTTCCCGTCCACCAGGGGGGCTACGTCTACGTTGATCAGT
>CAIYDQ010000330.1 GCA_903925075.1 uncultured Geobacter sp. | reverse complement strand
GGTGGTTGGAAGTAAAAGGCAACGCCATGCTCAGTATTCGCTGTGCAATCTACAACGGAACATTCGAGCAGGTTTTCAAACAATACGTCGCGGCAAAAAGCCGTACGGAAAAAACTCAGTGACAAACGGGGAATGCTCCCGGTTTGTCCAACTTGTCACAGAAGTCGGCAGCCGTCTTTTGATCCTTACTATCAGGATCCAGCGGCTCGGGAAGTTGCACAAGGATAAAATGACGATTTCCACTGTCAGCAGCGTTCTGACTAAAGACTGCATGTCCCGTGGTACCAGAACCCGCAAAGAAGTCCAGAATAATGGATGCTTCTCGATCTTCTTCGATTCCGTTGTTTGATAAACCAAGTATCCGGTGGATAAGCCTTGTAGGCTTTGGGTTGTCAAAAACAGCCTGATCGAATAGTTCCTTTACTTCTTGGCCGCCTTCATCTGTTGTGCCGGTTGATTTATAATCCCATAGGTCAATTGGGACCATCCCGTCATCCATCTCTGCGAGGAAGTTTTTCAGACGTGGGAACTTTGCCTCACCTGACTGTCCCCACCATAAGCGCTGTTCACGTACATGCCTCTCATGTTCGGTATATTCGTACTTCCATGCATGAGTGGGGTGATCAATACACTCCCCGGTTGAAGGATTCGTGATTGTGTAAACTAAGTTCGGCCGTTGATCCTTTGTCGCAGGATTCACATAGGAAGAGCTCGTCCAAATGCCTCGCGGGTCATTGTCTGGGTTAGTATATATCCCTTTTGACTTTTCCCCACGAGCCTCACGTAAGTTTGAAACGGAATCTGATTTTCTAAAAGAGACCAAAGTATCTTTTAAGGAGTAGAACAAACGTGCATTGTTGCTTCGAGTGTAGCGTTTCTCCCATGAAATCATTGCAAGGAAGTTTTCCTCTCCGAAGACGTCATCCATAACTGCCTTGAGATTGGCAGACTCACCATCGTCTATATTGACGACTATTAGCCCGTCTTGGCTCAGTAGGTTTCGTGCCAGCTTCAACCGAGGGTACATCATGTTCAGCCAGTCGGTGTGGAACCGCCCGCTTGCCTCGGTGTTGCTGCTGATCCTTTTCCCTCCCTCTAACTGCCCGGTCAGTTCCAGATAGTTCTTGATGTTGTCCTGAAAATTGTCCGGGTATACGAAGTCCTTGCCCGTATTGTAAGGCGGGTCGATATAGATGAGCTTCACTTTGCCCGCATAACTTTTTTGCAGCAGTTTGAGCACCTCAAGGTTATCGCCCTCGATCATCAGATTCTGCGTGGAATCCCAGTCCACACTCTCTTCCGGACAGGGTCGCAGTGTTCCATTCGAAGGGGTCAGTGCAAGTTGCCGCGCATTACGTTTGCCGTGCCAGTTGAGGCCGTATTTTTCCTCGCGCTCCTCCACGACTCCGCCAAGGAGCTGCTTCAGCACGTCAAAGTCCACTTTGCCCTCGGTGAAGGCCTCGGGGAAGAGCGACCTTAACTGGTCAATATTACCGGACACGATATCTGCTGATTTTGTTTCGGGGTCTTTGGCGGTCAATTTCTGCATCTGTTCTCCATATTCATAGCTTTTCGCGGGCCACGGCAAGTTTAGTTTTAAGTTGCTTGAGTTCGAGGTTAAGCCCCACCTGCCGCGGTATTTGCTTTTCTTTCGCGGCTGCGGCGCGCAACGCCGTAATGGCTGTTCCCAGAGAAATGCACTCTTGCAATGCGTCACGCCGCGCTTCAGCGCGTTCAGGTGAGCCCGGGATCGTAAAGACCCCTGTAACGCAGGCCGCTTGCAGCGCCAACACAGCATCCATCCACCCCTGATAAAGTGCATGGATCGTGACTTGGGGTTGGCGAGTCAAGGATATGGCGTCCCTGAAGGATCGCGCCAGCCCGGCGTCCAGGGCATCTCCAAGATCGGCGAAGATCAACTCGCCGTCGAGCACGGTCTTGTCCGCCTCACCCTGCGACCAGCGTTTATGCGTCAGCGACAGCGTCAGGCCTTCATCCTGAACAATCAAAAGCACAACCGGGTAGGGCACGGCGCGATGGACCAGCTCAGCCAGACGCGCAGCCTTGGCCTCAGGACGCAGAATCACCTTCAGCAGGGCAATTTCCAGATATTCACGGACCTCATCGCGATACTCGGGAACACCGATGTTGGTAGGTTTGAGCGCTGCCACCCAGATAATTTCTTCTATCCCTTCGTTGATCCGACGTTTGTCCGCGGCGGTTTGCGCGCCGTTCTCCACCAGCATTTTCTTGGGCACTCGCTTATCCAAGCGGGTGTTCGCTGGAAGGTCGAGAGCTGCGACAAAGTCTGCCGCCTTCATGCAACACCCTCCGGCATCACCACCAGAAACGCCACGACTTCGAAATCATTGATCCCCGCAAACTCGCCCTTGATGGCGTGAGTGCCGCCAGGCGAAAAAAGGCTGGCGACGGCACGCTCTTCCTTCTTGCCGATAATGGAGCTGACGGCTTTAGCCAACAAATTCCTATATGCCGTCATCTCCTGTCCTTGGCGCGTAACCTTGTCGAATCGGGCACACGCTCCGGCGTCGGGAAGATCTCGCCCGATGGCGAGCTTCTTTATCCGGTCGAGAGTCTGCTTCGCCTGGGCGAAGGAAAGAAGCACGGCTCCATCATCGTCAACATGGACTATGTAATGGGGCGCCAGCGGATAGTCGGGTTCGATGGCATTCAACGCGGATTCGCCGGCAGCCCGCAGGCAGAAGATGACCCCCGGTGGAATGGCTGATTCTCCATTGCCCTGGCTGGTAGTGACGGCGAAGGTGCCGTGGGGCTGCCTCTCCAAAAGTTCCACATTCTCTTTCAGGAAGCCGGCAAGGTCAATGCGAAAGTCGTTAAGCGTCAGGTCGGCTATGGAAATGCCGCTGGAGAGGTCTTCGAGGTCTATGACGGTTTTCTGCAGTTTTTCAAGCTGTTTGCGGCGGTACTCCAGGTCGTTCATCATGTTGCCCGATTGGTGCTCGATGATGTTTTCCTCGCCCGTGGCGGAGATATCGAGTAGCACCATGCGGCCGCTTACGCGCTGTTCCAGGTTGATATACTCCTCCAGCTCGATGTTGGGCCAGAAAGTGGTCAACTGGACGCGCGCGTTAGGCGACCCAATCCGGTCGATCCGACCGAACCGCTGGATGATGCGAACCGGGTTCCAGTGGATATCGTAATTGACGAGACAGTCGCAATCCTGAAGGTTCTGGCCTTCCGAAATGCAATCCGTGGCGATCAGGACATCAATCTCGCCTTCATCGGCAAACTCATCCGCCCGCTCCTTGGAACGCGGGGAAAACGCACTGAGGATACTGCCGAGATCGGATCGCTTACCGCTGAGGGTGGTCTTATTCCGGCCGGTGCCGGTGACTAAAGCCGAGTGCAGGCCGAGTTCCTTGCGCCCCCATTCGGAGAGCTCCCGGTAGAGGTATTCGGCAGTGTCGGCGAAGGCGGTAAAAATAAGGACCTTTCGATTGCCCGGGTTGAGCGGCGAGTGGATCTTGTGCCGGATAACTTCCGTCAAGGCTCCGAGTTTGGCGTCGCGGTCCGGCTCGATTTCAGTGGCTGCCGACAGCAGCGTGGCCAGACGGTTGCGGTCTTCGATCAGGTCCTGGCGCCAACGGACGCGATCCACATCCTGAAGCAGCACTTTGACCTTGCGCCCGACCAGCAGAACTTCAAAGGCGGGATCATCCATTTCCACATCGTCGATGGAGATCTCTTCCAGGGAGTCCTCGTGGGAATCTATCCGGACCAGGAAACCGTTTACGTCGGCAAGCTGGCGCTTGAGGGTCAGAGCGAAAGACGTGACGGAACTCTCCATCCGCTTCAGGATATTCACCCTCAGCAGGTGAACCAGGCTCTCTTCGCGATCCGCTTGCCGGAATACGCTCTCACCGCCCCGGATTTGGGTACTGTATTTTTCGTCGTAGGCGGCCTGCTTGTGCGGCAGGACGTAGCGCAGCGGCGCATAAGCACTGAGGTTCAGCCGACGGATCTCGTTGTTTATCTCCCTGATCGACGGAAATGCCCCGGACAGATCGACGTCGGACTTTATGTTGACCGGGCTGAGACGCTCCGGGAACTTGCCGGTTTCGGCGGTGCCGTAGTATTTTTCAATGTGCTTTCTGGAGCGGGCGATAGTCAACAGGTCCAGCAGCTTGAAATAATCGAAGCCCAGCATATCCATGAGGCGCGCGGGCTTTCGCTCCGCCTCGTCCAGGGTAAGCCACCGGTTGAACTGCGTCTGCGCCTTGCGGACGGTTGTCTCGATGCTGGGGATATTATGGCCGGCCAGCGCGGTATCGTCCCCCTCGGTCACGAAAGCGATCTGGTTCTTCAGGTCGGCAAGTCGGTTGTTCACCGGCGTAGCCGACAGCATGAGAACCTTGGTCTTCACGCCAGCCTGTATAATCCGCCGCATCAAGCGGCCGTAGCGCGTGTCGCGGTCCTTGTGGGTGGCCTTGTTGCGGAAATTGTGAGACTCGTCGATCACCACCAGGTCGTAATTTCCCCAGTTTACGTAGGAGAGGTCTATATCTCCCGAGTGCCCGCCGTCCCGTGAAAGATCGGTATGATTCAGGACGTCGTAGTGCAGACGATCCGTTGCGAGGACGTTGCGGCGATCATTGCTCTTGTAAAGCGTCCAGTTGTCCCGCAACCGTTTCGGGCAAAGCACAAGCACGCGGTCATTACGAAGCTCATAGTATTTAATTACAGCCAGCGCCTCGAAGGTTTTACCCAGACCGACGCTGTCGGCTATGATGCAGCCTCCAAGCCGCTCCAACTTGTCTATGGCGCCGAACACTCCATCCCGCTGAAACTTGTACAGCTTCTTCCAGACAACGGTATTCCGGATGCCGGTGGCCGATTTGATAATCCGCTCTTCATCGAGCTCATCGCCCAGATCCTTGAACAGGTGGTAGAGAATAAGATAGTAGATCAAGGAGGGAGCCTTGTGATCCACCAGTTCCTGGAGGCTGGCAAGAAATGCGGTCTTTGGTTCCGGGGTAGTTGGCAGGCCGTTCCAGAGCGAAGTAAACCACGACCCGAGCATCGACCACTCATCCGCCCCTTCGGAGCACTGAATCAGGCTGAACTGATTGCCCGGCGTCAGGCCAAGACCGTCGGTGGTAAAGGGGCAACTACCGGTGATAACCCGTTGTTTGGTGAGATCCGGATGACTGGCGATGATGGTGGATTGGGGCAGGAAAGCGGGCGCCTGGCGCACCTCGCAGTTTTTACGGATCCAATCGGCGCACTGCCTGGCAAGGGAGCGGGCCTGGAGTTGATTCCGAAATGAGCGGTCGGAGTCGTTACCGAGCAGAGTGAGCTCGCCTCCTTCGGCACTTGGCAGGACCAGTCGGCAGTTGCCGAGCCTATCCAGCAGATCTTTTACCTCGGCGTACGCGTAGAGCGAAAATCCTGGCGAAGCGAAATCCAGGTGTGAACCCACTGCGAGGCAGGCGCGCAGCTCATCAACGACGCGGTCGCTTCCGGTATTTTTGATCAATCTCATTCGTTCTAAATCCCTTCGGTACGCGAGTGGGAGCATTTAAACACTTCAACACTGCAAAGTAAACAATCATGTAATATGATTGCGCATTCAGTTTTCCGGACACCAGGAAACGCAAGTTGTTTTGTATTAGGGACGTTAAAACCCCTCGGACGGATTGAGCCAGGGGGCTACTGCAGAGGGGCTAAAAAGTGCGGATTTTAAGGGCGTGGCCGCCGTAAAGTGCTGTGGCTCGCAGACCTTTTATGGTCTGCCTCGCTGAAGGCTGGTATTGTTTTTTTTGCCACGTTTTAAGCTAGTTATCCACTTTTTCCCTCTGGATACAATCTCCCTGCGGGCACACGCCCCCACGCGGGTAAAAAACAAAATTTAAATTACATATTGACATGCATTTACAGCTAGTTACAAGACTGTGCATTAATTGTGCAAGAGGCTAAACTACCCCAAAACACATCACAATTCTGATACATATCCACAGGCACAGCCCACTTATCCACAAGCAAGGTTGATAGGTGTTTATCCTTGCGTTAAATCAGGTAGTTGACATGCCTTAGGATTATAATAAATCCAGCTACCCCCTTTCGATCTGTCACCTTGCGGGGACCCCGGGGGTGGCCGCTGTTCGGCGTCGTCTTTTGCCTCTGGGACCGCATACCCTGCATCTGGAACCGCCATATAAGACTTAAAAGTGGAAGGCAAGGGGGCAGAGCTGGACGTTTCCCGACAAGTCGAGAACTGAGGGAAGGGTCTTGAAGAGTTTGTTTTCATGTTTCGCAGAACGTGATTCCCCAAGATGACGCCGGCAACCTTCCTTGCTTCAAATGCTATGCGCTTTGTCAGATGGGCCAGACCGGAATTGACTGCCACCCGGCAACGGCATCAAATATCGGTTGCATAGTTTGGGGATTTCCCCCGCCATCACCAACGGCAGGCGGGCATTTTCAGTGGCGCAGGGCGCAAAACCGGTCCCTGCCTGCCATAGGGAAGCGCAGCACAAGAGAAACGTCACCCAGCTCCGTTCATTTAAGGTGCCTCCAAGGTTGTTGTTGAGACACTTTCATCTCCGGTAAACCTCACTCCTGTGGTCGATCTTGACGACTAAGATCTGCACGATGTCGTCCTCGATCCTCGCAATGATCCTATAGTCTCCCTGGCGATACTTCCACAGTTCCCCCAAACGAGTACCCGTAAGGGCTTCCCCTATGCTGCGCGGATCGTCAAGGCGAGCAACACGTTCATACAGGAACTTAAGTAGTCGCTTGGCTACTGGGGGTCTAGTTTGTCCAAAATCCTGTCAGCAGTGATAGAAAGCTCAATGGTCCATTCCATAGCGTTGCATCACCTCCTCTAACGGAACGGTCTTCTCTTCGCCCTTTCGGATACGTTCGAGCACCTGCTCGGCAAGGTATACGTCCTCAAGATCTTCTATTGCCCTCTCCAGGGCCTCCTTGACGTAGAAACTCTTGGAGCGGTGCGTGTCGCGTGCGAGTGTCGTGAATCGGTCGTCCAGTTCGTCTTCGATACGTACGGAAAGCGTTTTCATCGATATATCCTCCCGGATCGGCGTTTGTCAGATCTGTCATGCGTGTCCTACAATACCATACAGAATCCTCTTGGTCGAAAATAAAAATTTCGGATGGATTGAGCCAGGGGCTGCTTCGGAGAAGCCAAAAAAGTGTCTTAGGATTAGAATTAATACAGCTCCACCTCTTTCGATCTGTTGCCTTGCGGGGATCCCAGGGGTGGTCGCTCTTTGGCGTCGTCTTGTACCTCTGAGACCGCACACCCTTCATCGGGAACCGCCGTATATGGCTGAAATGTTAAAAATAACGGGTTGCCCCAACGGGTAGACCCTGGCGCGCGCTGCCTTTTCTCAGGTTTACCTCCAACTAACAAGGCGTTGCAATTTAACTCTCCTCTGGCATGCTAGTTGCGATTCAGATCCCAGTAAACCACAAGGAGACGCCATGGCTTCGCAAGACAAACCGCCCCGGATCGATTCGTCAACGCCCGAACGGACCGCTAGCCAGAGCAGACGGACCGATCAGATCTTCAAGTTGCTGCGCAGGGGGATACTGGCCGCGCTCCTTTGCGTTGCGGGCGCCATGCCGGCCCAGGCCGCGCAGTTCCAGCTGCCGCCCATCGCCGAGCCGGCCAGTTCGGAGCATCACTCCGGCAAAGTCATTTTCGTCCAGTTGGTGACGCCCGACCTCGCGGCCGCCAAACGGTTCTACGCGGGGCTCTTCGGCTGGACCTTCCGCGACATCCAGGCAGGCGGGACAAGCTACGCCCAGGCGTATCTCGACGGTAAGCCCGTCGCCGGACTCGTTCACAAGGAACTGCCGACGGGAGTCCAGCGACAGCCGTCGTGGCTTACTTTCATCGCCGTGGAAAACGTCGACGCCGCCCAAAAAGTGGCCCTGCAAAACGGCGCGAAAGTGCTGTCCGATTCGCACTACGTCCCCGGCCGCGGCAGGGAGGCCGTGTTCGCGGATCCCCAGGGAGCCGTTTTTGCGGTCCTTGCTTCCGAAAGCGGCGATCCCCCCGACGTCCTGGCGTCGCCGGGAGAATGGATCTGGAGCTCGCTCATGACCCGCGACCCGGATGTCGATGCCGCTTTCTACCAGAAGATATTCGGCTACGAAGTCTTCGAATTGCCCGCCAACCCGGGCGTTGAGCACCTTCTGCTCGCTTCCGGCGACTATGCCCGCGCCAGCGTGAATTCGCTCCCCGCCAACGGCCCCAAGGCCCATCCCCACTGGTTAAGTTACCTGCGTGTGGAGGATGCGGACAAGATGACCGCGAAGGTGCTGGCTCTGGGTGGCCGCGTCCTGGTCAAGACGCACGTAGACCGCCACGGCGGCAAGGTCAGCGTGGTTGCCGACCCTCAGGGAGCCCACTTCGGGCTGCTCGAATGGCCGGACTCGGAGAGTAAGGAGGTGCCCAAATGAAAACCTTTTTCTTGCGCTGGTCTGCATTCACCGTGGCGGCGCTCGCCTGGACCTTTTTGTCCGCGGGCTGCATCATGTCTGACGGCGGATACGGATACGACGGCGGCGGGGCGGTCGGGGTCGGCTACTACGAGCCGTTCGGCATGGACTATGGCGGCTGGGGACCGGGCTACCAGGTGGCGCCGTATCGCGGCGGCCGTCGCGAGGGGGGAGAACGCCGTTCCGGCGGAGGCGGCCACGCCTACCGTTCCGCGCCCGCATCCCGTTCCATGCCGTCTCTGCCGCACGCAGGTTCCGGCGGCACCCGGTCACACCACTAAATCTCGCCCATGGCGCCCTCCCCTCTCCTTTGGGACGCGAATTCCCGCAGCCGGGAACTCCCTGGCATCGGTTGAAGGTCGGCGCTTACCTCCTGGAAGAAACGGAACAATGAAAAAAGGAATCGATTCATGGAAGCCGAAGAAGGAAAACGAGTAAGGATCAACTTCATCTGCAAGCTTGAGGATGGAACCATCAGCGACGTCGCGTTACGAGATCCTCTGGAATTCGTGATCGGCCGGGGGAATACCCTCCCCTCCATCGAAGCGGGCATTCTCGGCATGAAGGTCGGCGACTGCCGGACCATCAGGGTGCCCGCGGCCGAGCTGGAGCAGTTCCCTTTTAGCGAGGAAGAAGCCCCGACGGAGGCGCACTTCCCGGCCGGGGCCGAAAGGATTCCGGAATTGAGATACGATTTCGGCCTCAGCGAAGGGGGGGATGACGACGTGTATCCGGCCGTCCAGGAGCAATCCGGAAGAACGACGAGCGAGCACGCCGCCGTCGGCCCTGACTTCATCTTCGAGGTGGAAATGATCTCCGTCGAAAACGACGACCTGGAGCTGGGAGAAGGTTGACAGGTAGTTATCCTGCCGCTAACTCAGGTAGTCGACATGATTTTGAATTAGAACCGATACTCCAAGCTGAGAGCCATCGTGCTTTCCTCTTTCCTTGTTGGTTCGGTGGAGCTACAATACAGCAGAGGTACTATAATGAGACTATTCATAACAAAAATTTGGTCGTGGGTAGATATCTGGGTTTTGAAGTGGTGTGCTTTTCTGTTCGGCATCATTGTAGGAGCTTACCGGGCAGACATGGTGAAACAGTACGTATGGGTTTTACTTGCGATAGCCGTCGCCCTGGCAATAAGGGCATCGTTGAAATACTTTGGAGACGAAAGTAAATAATC
>CAIYDQ010000329.1 GCA_903925075.1 uncultured Geobacter sp. | reverse complement strand
TCATTTCCAGATGACTATGCATCAAGGATCTACAACTACTGCCCAGCAGGAACTGCCGGTGGTGCCGGTACTGCCATCGGAGCAGCCGGTGCTCCTTCCGTCTTTGCAGCTTTATGGTGCTTTTTGTGGTGCTTGTGGTGTCTCTTATGGTGCTTGTGGTGTTTCTTCACCGGCTTGGCTTCAGGTTTGTTCGTCTCAGCAGCCGGCGCAGCACCAGTAGGTTCTGTGGTTGGAACATCCGCAGCGAATACTACAGCGGCAAAAGAAATGGCAGCAAGAGCGGCTACAATGGTGGATATGATTCGTTTCATTTTGAACTCCTTCCTGAAGTTTTTTGATTCTTATGGTAGACATAGCATAGCTGGTGCCAAAAACCTCAACGGCATAACCGACCGTAATCACGTGCCCACCATGTACGGGCTGTCGCTAATGAGCCTGTAAAGGTCAATTTGTCGCCCCTTTTGCGGCATCGACTTTTCAGCAGTACACACCGATTTCCGAAGCCGTTAGACGAAATCTTGGCTTGACCATAAAAATTACCAAGAGAGCTTGACTGTAATTTTATTACTGTTAATGTGTTTATTCTATTTTAGTTCAGGGCTCCGATTTATGTTTCTAAGGGGGTGCAAAAATGGATAACCATTACGAAATCGTTAATCGTTGCATGCTGCTGCTAAAACAGAGCAGCGTGCCAGCGATCAATAGGTTGAGCCTAGAAATCCATCTCATTCAAATGAAAAGGCTTCTTTTAAATAATTCAATATCTAATGAAGATTTTAACTTTGTGCTATGGGACCACACATTCAATGAACTGCACAACAGAATAAGAATTTACTGTGAAAATATGACTGTCTATAAAGACATCGAGGATTACATCTGCGACTTGCTGAGTCAACTCGTAGGACTCAGCAGCGGACAACCAATCAATATCAATTTATCTAATGATGGTATCAGTAAATGATTTATTGAATACAATGGTTCTAAAACACTGATAATGCAATTCAAAGTACGGATAAAGCGTGGATCACATAAAATCAGTTTGTTACGATTCTATTGAACTATACCTGTTGATCTGCTCATATCCCAAAGGGTTCCACGCCAACGTCTAATCACTCCCTGATCACCGCATTGGGGACACATCCAGTAAATAAAATCTGTTTCTTGATCTATCATACTTACAATTTCACTTCTGCATGTTTTATGGTTGCACGATACCCAGTATTCGGACCCACATTTATGGTTCTTCGGCGATGATGCCATTGTAATAACTGCAGCTAAAAAACCTGCTAGGTCTTTTTCATCAGTTTCTATCGCAGTAATATTCTCGTTGACACCGATAGCACGTGTTATATTAGTAACGGATTTACTTGCCACCCTCATACCCTCCAACTGTTTCAATATTTAGTTGATTGCTTCGGCAGATTCTGCTACGTACTGCGGCACACAAATAAAAGCGGTTAAGTAGTAACAGCTAATTAGACCCGTGTCAATTAAATCTTGCAGCCGAACTTACGCGCACAGGGTCATGTTCGCAATACCTGCAGTATCGACAACATGGTTCTCTCCCGTGTGAATTGTTCCGACTATATAGTGGGCAAAAGCAAATTCCTTCGTATGTTGATAGGTTATGGGTCGCTTTCATGGCGACCTCCTTTGCCCTCTATACTTCCATTACATTTTGCAGGATTCGATAAAAAAAAAGCCGAGCACGCCTGAAGATTTTATCCTTCGGCAGCTCGGCTGTCTTCGTCATGAAAATCCGTTGCTTTCCGTCCTTCATCAAAGAAGGATGGCTTTATCGGGATATTATAAGGTGATCCGTATTGCTATTTACAATTATCTTAATTCTACGACTTGTTGTCAAAGGTACAAGCAGATGCGCCTCCCAGACCAAAGAATCTTCCACAACTATCTGGATATCGATCCGGCTAAATAACGCCAGAGTGGTACAAGAGGACCAACAACCACGCCATTGATCAGATCTTTGTCACTGGAATCGGTTCCGTCTGACACCACCATGGGGCAGCAAGGACCATCAACTTCTCGATCACTGCCGGTGGGAACGCTACCAGCTCTCGTTGAGCATCGTGGAATTTACATGGACGATGGGCACTCAAAGAGGAGTCACCATTTCCGTTCTGCCGGTAGTTGGGACTCGTATCGAGGACGAGAAGCAGTGGCGTCCAGAACAGGTAACGACAAGGTCCAAGGTGATCGCATTTGCCGATCCCTCGGAGTTGGTTAAGTAATATTATGTTGAGTCGCGATGACCGGTTGGATTACGATGTCCGTGTGATAGGTGCGTCTTGCCGTAATTGATCAGGGAGGTGAGCGGTGGTTCAGCGATTATGTTACTACGGAGAAATGCTGTATGGCGATTGCCATGGAGAGCATGTCAGTTATTTTTACCAATGGTGAAGAGAAAAATGTCCCCCCGTATATGCTCGATTATCTGATCCGCGAGGAAAAGATCGTCGCCTTTTTCAGATCTGAGGGGTGGGTCCAGCTAGATCGTGACCCGATACGAAAAGTCCAGCAACCTCTGTCGAAGGATGGCAGCAGGTGGAGCGATTTCATGTTCAAACTGCCCAGACTTAGCTAGCCCTCACTTCCGTCCTAACAAACCGGCAGAGTAGCAAAGGTTGGCTCCATATCGTATATCTTTTTTGTTTGCACTAAATTTGCACAGTTGTCGCCGATACGTACCGTATGTTACGAATCGTTCAAGTCACAAACTGGAGGCAACACCGTGTCAGTCCAAGCAATCAGCGGTTCCTCGATTTCACCATACCAACCATTACAACCAACAGCTCAGAATAGTCCGCAGACAGCCCAGAGCGCATCTGCCCAGAAGGTAAAGGGGGGACATCATCACCATGCGAAGACCCAGTCAACGGGGAATACGCAAAGCACATCGGCACCCAGCACGACATCCACCACGCTAACAGCATCGGCAGTCACGGGAGTTGGCTACTCACAATCCACAAGTGGCGCTGAGACAAACTCCGGCAGCGCCATAGACTTCTTTGCTTGAAATCATAGGCAGGCGACGGACCGGTACAACGTGATCAGCGGAGTCATTCCTGACATTATTTACCAGCGGCGACACCTGCCACCTCCCCAACGAATCTGCTCTTGGTAAAAGAAAAGGCACCCATCGTCAATAGCGATGAGTGCCTTTCAAATTGGAACCTGCTTCTTCGGTAGCTCGGCTACCTGATATTTTTTAAATAACGGGTCCGTCGGCTTTGTGTTCTTGGCATTTCTATCAAGTTACCATTTCGGAAACAGGTTGAGAAAATAATATCAGGCGTACAGAGAATGTAAAATATTTTTAAGGCCCGCCCAGCCGTTTATCGCCGCCACCATCATCTGATATCGTCGATCTAACTCCGTTAATTTGGTGCAGCCCCAACCGGCACGATCAGATCAGCGGAATCATTACTGACCCAGTTCACCTGCGGCGACACCTGCCACATCTCCATCATGTCGGCAGGATACGATTGGAACAGATGGGCCAGAAGCGCCATATCCGTCGTCGGACGGTACAACCACAGCCTGCAGTCGTCCGGGCGTAGGATGACTGGCATGCGGTCGTGTAGTGGTTCTATGAGCCGATTTGGAGCCGTTGTGAGTATGGTGAACGAGTCCACCACCCCTTCTGGCGATTTCCAGCTATTCCCACAGTCCCGCGAACATCATGGGAGCGCCGTCCTTCAGGCGGATGTACCATGGCTGCTTTGCTTTCCCCTCCTGCTTCCATTCATAAAAACCCGAGCTTGGCACGATACAGCGTCTGTACCTGATCGATTGCCGGAATGCTGGCTTCTCCGACACCGTCTCAGATCTGGCATTGACCATCGGACTGGCGGTGGACATCTCCTTGAACCATGACGGGATCAAACCCCACCGGAGATGGTCGAGGTGGTTCTCACCGTCGGCGTACTGGCGGATGACCGGCACCTGCTAGGTCGGGGCGACGTTATAGCGGGGAGAGATGACAGGGGGGTCGGCCAGGCCGAAGATCCCGGCCACTACTTCAGCTGAAAGGTCGGTTGTAAATCGTCCGCACATAGGAAATGCCCCTTATAAAAGAGATATGGGCCCAAATCATTTAGCCCGAAAACGCACGGCAAGGCGCAAAAGGTTCAAGTCTAAAACCAAGGCGAGCAAACGGCAAACCATGGCAGGCGTAACCGGCGTAACCTCCTATTTCGTCGAATATTGTACTTATTCGCGGCAGATAAGTTGACCGAGGATAACCGGAAGGCGGGAGCAATGCAACAGGCGATTTGATGTAAGGATGCAGGAGGGAAATCTCTCGGATTGGGACCTGATGCACCTGAATATTTGCGGGCGCACCCGATGTGAGGAATCGTCATAAAATGTGAGCAGTCGTGGGTATTATTATCGGGCGGATTATGCTAGCCTCTCCTTGCCCATCAATACGCTAATTAAATTTCACCTTAAATATCCAAATTGGTCATATCGTGAACAAAACCATATCCAGCGCAATTTTGATATTTTTGTATTTGTCCCGCTCAACTGCCCTTGGGTGCGAAAGTGGAGAACTTGTCACCCTGGGAGATCTGCTGCCGGGCGGCAATCGGGTCGTTTCCCTTATATAAAAAGTGGCAGGTATGACGGCTGCACCGTGGCAGGGTATGCCGAACCGATAGCCGGCACGGACCGCGTCGGCATCGCCCCTGCCACCATGTCGTGCACCGTCGGCGGAATTGCGAACTTTTACGACATACGCGACTGGACGGTGCTTGACGGTACGGGAGCCTACGGTGTGAAGGCGGACTACATCGAGCCGGATAGCACCAGGGAAGCACTCTTTGAGAAGAAACTGTCCAAGTTTTCACTGCGACCGCTGGTAAACGATGAGGAGTTTGTCAACATCTTCAAGGAAAAGCAGAAGGCGCTCTACGGCTACCTCGAAATAGCCAAGGGGACCACGGCAAGGATCTGCGAGGCATCGGAGCCCAGGATTGTCGAAGAGAGCGTCGACACGCTTCGCAACGAATAGCAATCAGATTACTTTCCAGCGCGGCCCCGCCGCGGTCAACAGCAGGTTCCGGTCCGTTTTTCCCCTTCGACAGCGAGTTCTCAGCGAGCGCGGATACCGGTGCCGCGGCGTAACTTCCCGGCAACAGCTGTGCCGGCGCTGGGAATCATGCACGCCACGTACCCGCCACCTCGGCAGGCCCCCTTATGCATCACTTAGCACTTGCCTCCCCTGCCGTTTTTCGTACATGCTCACCGTCGCTACGCTTCGCCCACTATCTGTAATTCGCCCAGGCAAGGCCATTCAGCCCATGGGAAAACGATCCTTCCCGCTCCCCGCCGTCACCGAGCTGGGGTGATGGACGCCTTTAAGGAACTGGACGGGCCACAACCCGCGGCAGCGGCTATCGCAAACCCAAGGAGACAATGCATGCCAAACGAATCGGCGGTCACTTTCTGGCTGGAGGACCGCCAGGTTAACGGCGTACTGGTGGCGGAAAGCGGGGCCGAAAAGCTCGCTAAATACGGCGGCAGGTTCTACGTCGTCAAAGGCAAGGCCCCAGAGAAGAAGCACTACACGCAGAAAACCCTGCCTTTGCCCTGGCGCAAGATCATGGGAGGCGAGACTCCCCCCTCCCCCGCCACCCCGGCCAAGGAAGGTCCATCCCTCATGCAGGCGGTGCCGCAAGCAGCGGCACCCCGGCAAGCCCGGCGCCAGCAGGCAAGGAAAGCCGCCTCCCCGGAGAGGCCCGCCGCTGCGACATCCCCGCCGGATAGGCAACAGCCGCCGGCAGCGCCGGAACCGACCATGCTGCGGACACCGGCTGCGCCAGCCCCAAAGAAGAAAAGGGAACCCGGCCAGGTTGCCCCCGTCGCAGCGGAGCAGGTCACGAAAAAGGCGGCAAAAGCCCCCGCAGCCGGCAGCGCCCGGGGTGGCCATCAGGATACGGTAAAGTTCAGCTGCCCGTACTGCGGCCAAACGCACGAACTGAGCATTGCCGTCGTAAAGGTCGACAAGCCTTTCTTCCAGCCATGCTCCAAATGCGGGAAGGATTTCGGCGTCCGGGTGGTGACGACCATTGCCTACCGGGCGGAGGTAGCTGGCTTTACCGGGTGAGGTGAATCCATGAAGAAACCGACCATCGGCACCGAAAGCGGCCGGTACTTCCTGACCGACCGGATCAGGGAGGAGGTGAACTTTCGGGAGACCCTGCAAAACCGAGGCTACCCCCCTCCCCCGATCCAGAAGCCGCCGGCTCCCGGGAACCTGATCATCCCCTTGCCGCCCCGCGAGGCCTGGAACGTCCCCCCCTGCGACCTGCAAGAGGCCATCGGCAACCGGCGAAGCGTCCGGGATTTCGGTAAAGAGCCGCTTTCCCTCGACGAACTCGCCCTTCTCCTCTGGGCCACCCAGGGAGTCCGGGAAGTCCCGCACGAGGCGGCGGTGCTGCGTACGGTCCCGTCGGCGGGCTGCCGCCATCCCTTCGAGACCTATCTGGCGGTGCTCACGGTGACCGGACTTGAGAGCGGCATCTACCGCTACCTCCCCCTCGAACATGCCCTGGAACAGATAAGGGAGGCGAACGACCTCCCGGCGCGCCTCTCTGCTGCCACCCACGGCCAGCGCTTCGCCGGGCAGGCTGCGGTGACCTTCATCTGGACGGCGCTTCCCGAACGCACCGAGTGGCGCTACGCCGAGGCGTCCTACAAGGTGATCGCGCTTGATGCCGGCCATGTCTGCCAGAACCTCTACCTGGCCTGCCAGGCGGTCGGCTGCGGCACCTGCGCCATCGCCGCCTACAATCAGACACTTCTTGACGAGCTTTTGGGGGTGGACGGAAGCGACGAGTTCGCCGTCTACCTCGCCCCGGTGGGGAAGCTCCCGTAACCACGCGGCGGATAGATCTCCTGGAGGTTAGCCACCAATGCACCGGCCCGACTTGCACACTCAAAAACGTGCCTTACCAAAAGCCGCAGTTAATTTCCCTTCGCATCCTCCCTACAAATACGCTATATTGCGGCAACCATCCAAAAAATCAGAGGAACCCATGACCAAAGCCGACCTGATAGCCGCCATTTCCGAGCAGACCGACCTATTGAAGACCGATGCCATCGAGATCCTGGACGAGTTGCTAGAGATCGTAAAAACCACCTTGGAATCCGGCGAAGAGGTTAAGATCGCAGGCTTCGGAAAGTTCGAGGTGAAGAAGAAGCAGGAGCGCCGCGGCAGGAACCCGCAGACGGGTGATGAAATAACCATAGATCCCCGCACCATCGTGACCTTCAAGCCCTCGGGGGTTTTGAAGGAGAGGGTCAACCAGGCATGAATTGGGAAGTATTGACCACTGCCGACGGGCTGAGGATCAGCATGCATCCTACTACCGTTCCAGGCCACCGCGCATGACGGACCCAATCCTCGACCACCCCGCCCTCACCTCCCGCTACTTCTACCCCCTGCGAAACCGCTTCGACGATCCCTTCTACGTGCAGGGGGAAGGATTCCGCCTGGGGTGCCGCTACCGGCGCGTCTCGGCCGACCTGCCGACCATTATCCATTTTCACGGCAACGGCGAGACGGTGGAGGATTATCTGGGCGACTTCGAGGAGCGGATCGCCGCCATGGGCGCCAACCTGCTCTTGGCCGAGTACCGGGGGTACGGCATGTCCGACGGCGAACCGGGCCTTACCGCCATGCTGGATGACGTCCGGCTGGTCACCGAGGCAAGCGGTGTCGCCCCGGAGAAGATCATCTTCTTCGGGCGCTCACTCGGTTCCCTGTATGCGGTCCACGGCGTCTCCCTCTACCCGCAGGCGGCCGGCCTCATCGTGGAAAGCGGCCTGGCGGAACCGCTGGAGAGGATACTGGTCCGGGTGGAACCCGAGGAGGTCGGGGCGACCACGGCGACCCTGAAAGAAGCCGTGGCGCGGCACCTGAACCAGAAAGAGAAGATCGCCTCCTTCGGCGGCCGCGTGCTGATCATGCATGCCCGAAACGACGATCTGGTGAGCGTCTCCCATGCCGAGAACATCTACCGGTGGGCCAGGGAGCCGAAGGAACTGCTGATCTTCGAGCGCGGCGACCACAACACCATCATGGCGGCGAACGCCGCCTTATATTTCCGGGCGGTGGAGAAGTTCATAGGTAAAGGCTAAATCCGGAACACGGCCCGCCCTCCTCTGAAAGCCGCGCCATGGGGGGAAGCGGGGGTATCCCCCCGGTCAACATCCGGTTTTCATACTAAAAACGACTGCTAAGAAAATTTCAACCAAGCGTATCTACCTTGATGCCTCCTACCCTTTGATTACTCACTTTAGTCGCCCGGGTTTCATTTCATCGTTGTCGGGCAACGGTTCGCGCCGCCAACTTTCGAACCCGCCCTCAGGCCAAAATCGTTGAGAAGATTACTGTTGCGGAAACGAAACTCTTACCTCTGGCCCGCCTCGCGGCTCGCACCTTGGCTTGGTCGGCCCGGCCAAAGACGCACGGAAAGCATCCTGAAGTTCTCAGATCCCGGCAGTTGTTGAACTCAAGTAGTTTTTCGCCACCATTATCCCAAATCTGCTGCCCAGCCCCCTTGGTTCTGATTATCACAGGTTAATATTAACTATAAATAATATACATATACTTTTTCTTCCGCATGTCCAACTTCTCGCTTTTATTGTAGTTTTTAATCGTCAAGTGGATACAAAACTCAATGGTAATAAAATTACCATTTCTGTTGCATGCGTATCTAGCTGTTAATTAACGTAAATCCCAGACAATGGTAATTTTTTTACCATTCTGTTTATTGCTACACATTATGAATTATTTTGAAAAAGAATTGCAAGTCGTGTATAAAGTCGGAGTCTTGAATCATGGTTATGTCCGCTGAAGCACAGCCCAAGCTGCCAGACTTGCTTAAGGAGGGGACTAGATGCAGAGTAAGGGGAAGCCCATCCTCTGTTCCGTGGACGAATTTGTCGGCTGGCTGGCGCCAGCCACGATCAGCCGGTCGATCGGTCGACCTCGTTGATCCAAGTCCCTCACACATGGTCGCCTGCTTATGCTCAGTTCAGTGGATCCAACCACTTTGCCCTCCTGAGCTCCATGGAGAGTTTTCACGTAAAGGGCAAATCGGTGACAGAGGATGTCGTTGATGCGCACAATGGCGCTTCGGTCAGAAGCGGTCATGATCTCGCCGCCACCGTCGAAGCGTCGAAGTTCCCGAGATTCTTTGCTCAGCAACAGTGCCGTTGGGGAAGGTGGGCCAGGTTTTTGGCGATTATGTCGAAGTCCTCGTACCGAACTTCAGTATGGCTAAAAACTGGAGGATTATAGATGATAAGTCAATGGACAGAGGCTAATGGTTTGATGCGATTCGAGAGTTTTGATAAGTTGCCCAATTTTTACGTCTACTCTTTAGCCTGGCGATTCAGAGATGTGGCGGATCAGTGGACCGAGCGACTAAATGTCTTCAAGGATAACGATGAGAAGGCAATAATGGCGGCATGCGACGTATTGCCTTACGCGCTATCCAAGCTCGACTGGATGAAAAAACGATTCACTTTAATTTCAGCACTCCCATCGTCTGCAGAAGTCCTACCTGAAAATTCAGGACTTTATCGGCTGGGACATGCTATTGCGACAAATCTCAGCTGGACATGGCAACCATATGCGCTCAGGAAAAAACCGCATAGAAAAATTCATAGTCTTTTTACTGCGGCTGATCGTGACGCAGAGGTAGCAGGCAAATATTCAGTTGCGCAGAACTTAAATGCAGATTATATTTGCATTTTAGACGATTTCATAACTCGTGGTGCTACTATGGAAGACATCGTAAGGGCTATAAGAGTGCATTACCCCAACGTTCACATCTTTGGAATCACCTTGGGTAAAGCCGAAAAACAAGGATATGCTGCTTCCTATGGCCACGCCATAGATAATAATCATGTGCCTGGTGAGTATGCAGCCAGATGGGATAAGATTTGGAAAGTGAAATGAGTATAATTAGTCTAAAAACAGAAGAATTGCTGACATTATTTAGTATTCCTAGAGTAGGTGTAGTTAGCGTACGAAACATTGCGATTAACTATGAGCCTTATATACTTAAAACCGACTACTTAATTGAAAAAAGATTGATTCCGGCTATCAATTATCAACAACTGCTAGAAGCTAACGTTAAAGCGACCTTAATTATAGATTCATGCAGTGATTTAGGCATATCAATTGTTTCTATTGTAGATTCTAGCTATCCACCACTTCTAAAGAAAATAAAAGATGCTCCTCCTATCCTATATATAAAAGGCTCACTGGAATCTCTCCATTCCCCCTGTGCGGCAATAGTGGGTACGCGCAAAGCTAGCGAGCCTGGGTTAAAGATAGCTGGGAAGGTGGCGCAAGAACTGGCTATTAACAATTTTACTATTGTTAGTGGGCTTGCGTTAGGTATAGACACCGCAGCCCACAGAGGTGCTTTACGGGATTCGGGTAAGACCATAGCAATACTTGCACATGGCCTTCACACGATTGCTCCATCTTCGAACAAAAAACTTGCAGAGGAAATATTGGAAAAAGGCGGTGCATTAGTTTCAGAACATCCGCCGGGAACTCCAGCGCGACCTCCTGAATTCGTCAGACGCAACAGAATACAGAGCGGAATGTCTGAATTTTCGGTAATAGTTGAGACTGGCGAAGTTGGTGGGACGATCTATCAAGCTCAATTTACAAGAGAACAAGGCAAAACACCATATGTAATTATTCCTCCCGATGAAATAATTTACAATGGATTTAATTCTACCGGTGGAATAATGATAGCTACAAAAATGGGTGGAGTGAAAATAAGTTCCGTTAAGGAATTACTCAGTTTTGTCTGCGACAAACCTGAAGTCAGCGTAGAAAATGCAGATACATCCAGATCCGGGTTCGATATATGATAGTTAAAGGTTTACTTGTCGACCTAGACGGGACTCTCATCAACTCTTCAAAGCTGGATACCTTAAGATTAAGGAAGGATTGGCGTTCCTGCGCCCAAAACCTTGATCAAACCACCGTTTTTGATGGTATTTACGAAATGTTACGCCGTGCAAAATCGATGGGCATTGGAGTTGGCGTTGTTACTTCAAGCGTTTCTTTCTATGCTGAAGCTGTTTTAAAGCACCATAAGCTGGCGTACGATATTTTAGTGGCCTACCATGACGTATCTAGAAGGAAACCATCTCCAGACCCGTATACTGAAGGCGCCAAAAGGCTAGGGATGGAAACAGGAGTATTAATCGGACTTGGCGATGCTGCAGAAGATGCAATTTCTCTGAAGGCAGCAAACATTCGCGCCTATGGGGCTGGGTGGAGTGACCGACTCCAGCATCACGAATCTTGGTATGACATATTCAGCGACCCCGCTGAAGTACCATTTTAAAGTCCCTGCTATTCCCTATCGTCCAAGCAGCGTCAGCTGCTGTTCATTGGCAGCGAGAAGCCTCTCAAATACCGTTGGACTCACCCCTTATAGCAGAACATACATTTGAAAGCCGCCTTTAATTTTCCATTCGCAACCCTCCCGCAAATGCGCTATATTGCCGCGACCATCTAAAAGCAAGGAGGAAGTGCATGACCAAAGCCGGCCTGATAGCTGCCATCTTAAAGCAAACCGACTTGTCAAAGACCGACGCGGCCGAGATCCTGGACGAACTGCTGGGGATAGTCAAACACGCCTTGGAAACAGAGGAAGACGTGAAGATATCTGGCTTCGGAAAGTTCGAGGTAAGGAAGAAGCAGGAGCGCCGCGGCAGAAACCCGCAAACCGGAGGGGAGATTACCATCGATCCCCGCAAAGTCGTCACCTTCAAGCCTTCACCGATACTGAAAGAGAGACTGAACCAACCATGATCGAAGACATCAAGAAGACCCTCTGGGCCACCGCCGACAAACTGCGCGCCAACATGGATGCCGCCGAGTACAAGCATATCGTACTCGGTCTCATCTTTGTCAAATATATCTCCGACACCTTCCAGACCCGCCGCGATGAACTCGCCAAACGCTTTGCCGACGCCGACGACGACTATTTCCTGGCCGATGCCGACGAGACAACGCTGGCGGAGGAGCTGGAAGATCGCGATTATTACCGGGAAGTCAATGCCTTCTGGGTCCCGGAGGCGGCGCGCTGGGAAAACCTGCGGGCGCAGGCCAAGCAGTCGACCATCGGCAAGCTCATAGACGCAGCCCTGGAGCTGATCGAGACCGAGAACCCCAAGCTGAAAGGCATCCTCGACAAACGCTATGCCCGCGCCCAGCTTCCCGACGGCAAACTGGGCGAGCTGGTGGACATGGTCTCCACCATAGGCTTCGGGGTGACCGGCCAGAGCGCCCGCGACCTGCTCGGCCAGGTGTACGAGTATTTTCTCGGCCAGTTCGCCAGTGCCGAAGGCAAACGCGGCGGCCAATTTTACACTCCTGCCAGTATCGTTAAGACGCTGGTCTCGATTCTCGCACCCCATCATGGCCAGGTCTACGACCCCTGCTGCGGTTCCGGCGGCATGTTTGTGCAGTCGGAAAAATTTATCGAAGCGCACGGCGGCAAAATCGGCGACGTCTCCATCTATGGACAGGAGTCGAACCCCACCACCTGGCGGCTGGCGGCCATGAACCTCGCCATCCGCGGCATCGACTTCAACCTTGGTAAGGAGCCGGCCGACACCTTCGTCCGTAACCAGCACCCCGACCTGCGAGCCGACTTCGTGCTTGCCAATCCCCCTTTTAACGTCTCGGACTGGTGGCATGGCAGCCTGGAAGGCGATCCGCGCTGGGTGTTCGGCACGCCGCCTCAAGGAAACGCCAACTACGCCTGGCTGCAACATATGCTGCACCACCTGAAATCGACCGGCCGGGCCGGCATCGTATTGGCCAACGGCTCCATGTCCTCCAGCCAGAACTCCGAGGGGGACATCCGCCGGGCCATGGTCGAGGCCGACAAGGTGGAGGTCATGGTTGCCCTGCCCGGTCAATTGTTCTTCAACACCCAGATCCCCGCCTGTCTCTGGTTTCTCGTCAAGGAGAAGAACCGACGTAAAGGCGAGGTGCTCTTCATAGACGCCCGCAAGCTCGGCACCATGATCAGCCGGGTACAGATCGAGTTCAGTGACGCTGACATCCAGCGGATCGCCGACACCGTGCATGCCTGGCGAGGTGACGGTGAGACCGACCAAGAGTATGCCGACGTTGCCGGTTTCTGCCGCAGCGCAACGCTTGCCATGATCGCCGAGCATGGCCATGTGCTGACGCCGGGGCGTTACGTCGGCGCGGAGGCGGTCGAGGACGACGACGAGGCCTTTGCCGAGAAGATGCAGAGGCTGACCGAGACGCTGGGAGAGCAGATGGCCAAGGGGGCGGAGCTGGATGCGCTGATCCGGCAGAGGCTGGGGGGGCTTGGGTATGAGTTCTGAAATACTCGTTTCACCGATTCCTTGCCCAGCATCTTGGCCACTAGTGCGTCTAAAACAAATTGCCAAAAAGATTGGATCAGGGGCAACTCCGACAGGAGGGCAGGCTGCATATCAAGTCTTGCGAACTAATTTTGTGTTGATAAGAAGTCAAAACGTTTTTGACCGCTCCTTCTCTGAATCAGGTCTTGCATTTATTTCGGATAACCAGGCGGAAGGTCTCCGAAATGTCCAACTGGAAAAAAACGACTTGCTTCTGAACATCACTGGTGACGGGGTGACATTCAGTCGTGCGTGTATGGTCCCAGCATCAGTATTGCCCGCGTGCGTTAACCAGCATGTTTCAATTATCCGGCTGAACCAGGATAAAGCTAACCCTGGCTATGTACTGAGCTATCTCACACATCCAACAGTTAAGGAGTATATAGAGGCTTTCAATGCCGGTGGGTCGCGCCGTGCCATCACAAAGGCACACATCGAATCATTCGTGGTTCCTCTCCCGCCTCTCAGTATACAGAGATTCATTGCACAAACACTTTCAACCCTTGACGACCGTATCGCACTCCTGCGTGAGACCAACACCACCCTCGAAGCCATTGCCCAGGCCCTATTCAAGTCGTGGTTCGTGGACTTTGACCCCGTGCGCGCCAAACAGGAAGGGCGAGAACCAGAAGGAATGGACGCCGACACCGCCGCGCTCTTTCCCGATAGCTTCGAAGAGTCGGGGCTGGGGCTG
>CAIYDQ010000328.1 GCA_903925075.1 uncultured Geobacter sp. | reverse complement strand
TGCAGCACCTGCTTCGCGTTGGCCTTGTGGTAGTTGAAGGTAGGGTCCAGCACGAAGACCTCGCGGATTCCGCTGGCGGCGAAGAGATCCAACTCGGCTTCCACCCGGTCCATGGGAACCCTGCGGATGCCCGCCGTGCCGCGGGATTCGAAGCAGAAATCGCAGGTGAAGGGGCAGCCCCGGGACAATTCCCAGAGCGCGCCACTGTAGTCGGCCAGCCTCAGCGTGCCATCCAGGAACGGGGAGGGCAGAGTGGCGAGATCCTTCACGGGGATCGGTCTTGCGGAGGCGGCGATCTCTTGGGGTGTCGCGCCCTTGAGGAGGCGGCCCAAGGTCTCGACGATGAGATCCTCCCCTTCGCCCGCCAGGACGAAATCCATCGCGGGATCGCCCAGGACGCCCACTTGATCTGCCGTGGCTTCGGCCCCTCCTGCGAAGATGACGAGGCCCGGTCGCCGTTGTTTCAGGACCGAGGCAATCTCCAGGGCCAGGCCGCGGTTCCAGACGTACATCGAAAACCCGACATGGTCCGGATCCGATTCAAGGATTCGGTCCGCGCACTCGACCGCCGGCTGATCCAAAAAAAGATTCAGGATGCGGGTCTGGATCTCTTCCCCGAAAGCCCTCCGGAGTACCGCCGCGAGCATGGCGGGGCCCAGCGGCACGGCCCGGGGAGATGGTTTGATGTGGATGGCCGCCAGGACCAGCTTCATGGTTCCGCCTTCTTGGGGTAATCCCAACAATCATGCAATGAGGGGCAAATCGACTAAATTATTAAGGAATAAGAATGCATGAAATGTCTTGTCCGCTATTTCGCATTCCACTGTGCCGTTACTCGCTGCTTGATCGCCGCAATATCCGCTTTCTCTATGGCGGCACAACCCGCCCTTTCAGGCCGGCCCGCTCAATAGGCCCAGTGAAAGATCCCCTTTCCGATGACGTTCATGAGGATGGGAACGCTGTAGATCAGCCCGATCGCCAGGATTTTACGGAGGTCCGTTTTCATGCCGATGACGAGGATGACCGCCACGTAGAAATGGAAGTAGCCGATCAGGAAAATCAGCCAGACGCCGCCGAAGGAGAGTTTCCAGAAGGGGTATTCCCAGACGAGGTGTCCGCCGATGTTCAACAGGCATTCCACAAAAACGCAGAAGACCGAATAGCCTACCGCCCAGAACCAGCGGTTCGGAATCCAAAGGATTCTCTCTTCTTTTTTCTCGGCAAGGGTATGGTAGTAGATGATTCCGGATATGGCGAACATGAACATGATCTCGATGTTCCATCCGATCATGGTTCTCAGGGCTGTGTCGCCGGGGGTCGTCCAGAAGGCTGAATGGTTCGTGAAATGGAACACCCAGCCGTTCCAGGTCTCGTTGAAGAAATCCATGCCGAAAACGGTGAGGCCCGCGAAGATGGCGTTCCAGTTCCCCGTCTCCCGCGCCTTCTTCATCTCCGTCACGTAGATATAGATGACGATGGCCAACAGAGGGATTACGTACCACTTGATCATCGTCAGGTCCCACAGCCCGTTCAGGGCAGCCTGGGATGCTTGTGTCGGCATTATCGCACCTCCCCTGGATAAAATATTGGATGAACCATAAACTTGACACACACGGGCGTCGGCACCTGCATTGCATGCCCCGTCGGCAGGAGTTTCCCGGTTTTCGGTTCGATGCGGAACGTCATGATCGTGTCGCTATCCTGGTTGGCAACGAGCAGGAATCTGCCGCTGGGATCAACCCCGAAACTGCGCGGAGTTTTTCCCCGGGTTGATTCGTGGCCTACGTAATTGAGTCTTCCGGTACGTTGATTGATCCGGTAGATCACGATGCTGTCGTGACCCCGGTTCGAACCGTAGACAAACGCTCCCGACGGAGAGACCTGGACATCGGCGCAGGTGCTCTCTCCGCGGTAACCCTCCGGGAGTGTGGGAACGATCTGCAGCTCTTTGAACGTTCCTTTCCTGCCGTCATACGACAAGCTCGCCAGTGTAGAGTCGAGCTCATTTATAAGAAACGCAAATTTGCCACTGGGGTGGAAAGCCACGTGGCGTGGACCGGCCCCCGGCTTCATCTTGACCCAGGGGGCTTCATTCGGTTCCAGCATCCCCCGCTTCGGGTCGAACTTATAGACCATCAGTTTGTCCAGTCCGAGATCGGGAACAAACGCGAACCGACCGGCCTCGTCAAGCGTTACCGAGTGCGCATGAGGACCCTTCTGACGGGCGGGATCGATGCTTGAACCTTGATGCTGGATGAAATCGGAGGCTTCTCCCAGACTGCCATCATCAAGCACCGGCAGAACGCAAACGCTGCCGCTCATAAAATTGGCCACAAACACGTATTTTCTTTTTTTATCCACAAAGACATGGCATGGATCGGTCCCATGCGTCAGCCTTTTATTCAGGAACTCAAGCTTTCCCGTCTTCGGGTCCACGGCAAACGCGCTGATGGTGCCGGTCGGTTGGTCTTCGTATGTCTTCAATTCGTTGACGGCATAGAGGAAACGCTGAGTGGAATCGAATGCCAGGTAAGATGGGTTGGTGACGCCGGTCGTCTTACCGACCAGTTCCATGGCGCCTGACGTTTGATCGAGACGATAGACGTATATCCCCTCACCTTTGCCTTGAAGGATTTTCCCCGTCCCGAAGCGAATCGGTTCGGTATACGTTCCGACATAAACCAGCATTTCGTTCGCCATACTCCACACCCCTCACTCTACCCGTTGGAGCCGCATAGGGAGCGTCCCCGGGCAAAGCCTGTCGCTTCACTGACTCTAAGAGACCTTTGAATTTTTCCCGAAACTTGGTAATTCGTCATTCCTGCGGAAGCAGGAATCCAGTCCTTTCAAGATCTTCTGGATTCCCGCTTTCGCGGGAATGACGAAGAAGGAGCGTTTTTCAAAGGTCTCTCTAAGAGATTCCGTTGGGCTCCACCACGACTTTGATCACCCCCTCACGACGGTTGACAAACACATCCAGTGCGGTAGAGAAGTTCTCAAGCGGGAATGTATGCGTCACGAGATCCGCCACGGGAAGTTGTCCCGCTGCAATCAGCGAAATCACCTTGCGTGACACGTTGGGATTCGCGCGGGCGCCGAAAATCGCGATTTCATTGTGGACAATATACTTAAACGGCAACGGCTCGACGACCTGGTCGGTGGGCACGCCGATCAAGGATACTCGTCCACCCTTACGGACCATTTCGACCGCCTGCCGGAACGTGCCTGCCGCGCCCGAACACTCAATCGCTTCGTCTACGCCGAGCCCCTCGGTCGCTTCCCGCACCGCTTTGACGGGATCGCTCTGCTCGAAATTGACCTGTACATCCGCACCCGCCATCCGCGAGGCCTGTAAACGAGCGCCGCGCCCAATGGCGATGATACGGGCGGCGCCCATAGCGCGCGCCAGCCGCATCGCGATCAGACCTATCGGACCCGGCCCGATAACCGCCACCGTGCCGCCCGGTGTAACGCCGCACAATTCCAATCCGTGCAGCACCACGCCGGCAGTATCTACCAGCGCGCCCTCGCGAAACGTCATCGTCTTCGGCATGAGATTTACACTCTTCACCGAAATCGCGATGTATTGCGCGTACGCCCCTTGCGTGATGAATCCGTAGTGCCGCTGGCCTGTTTCGGGGCGCCCATAGTGTTCGCAGATCGTGTAGCGCCC
>CAIYDQ010000327.1 GCA_903925075.1 uncultured Geobacter sp. | reverse complement strand
TTGGTTTCCCCACGTGATCACCTTTATCCTGATAGAGCCCAAATCCCCTCATTAAGCCCGACGGTCTTGTTTATATTTACTCTTTCCCCGCCTTCTGTTCCTTATCCCACTCAGCACGAGACCTGTATCCGCACCTGTCAAAATACTGCTGGGCAAACATGCGCTCGTCGCTGCCATTGGTGATATACGGCCTCGTTTCCAGATCGCAAAGGTCCGCGATGAAACCTTCCAGAATCGCGGCCGGCGTTTCGTTCACTTCCTCACAAAGCGCTAAAAATTCGTCAGGAAGAACAAGGGACAAATTCCGCAGACTCTCTCTGCGGGCCGTCCGCTCTTCCTCTTTTCTTTGTGACAGTAGCTGGAGGTCAGCCTCATCGTAAAATTTTTGTCCGTCCCGCTCAATGAAACGGAGCCCTTTCAAATCTTCCTGGCTGATCGGCAGTTCATTGTAGTAGTGCTGGATCTGAGGGAAGGATAAAAGCTCGGCTTGGATCTCGCCATTATATCCCCAAATAGTCGTTTCACCGTCCAATATCTCGATGTAATCCAGTCCATCCGAGTCCCCAGCTTTAAAAACCGCTACCAAGTTCGGGCTCTCGGTCCTGGCCTTTGCTGTTGCATCTAGGTCGATCTCGACGCCAGCAGCGGCGAGCTGGTTGGTGATGCGGTCAAAAAGCGTGGGGTCGGTCGGTTCGTTTTCTTGAAGCATCCGGAGGCATGTTGCCTCCACCTTGCTGAAAGCGTCTTCGCCGTTGCAGCCCAAAACGCCCATTCCGTCAACTAGGCCGGTCTCGATCAACTGCTCCCGTTCGATTGGGTCAAGCTCCCAGCGCCTGACTGGCGTCCCAGACTCATAGCTGTCTTCCTCGCGGTCGTAGAGGGCACAGACTCCGGTGTGGGTGAGCCAAAGGAAGGCGGATTCGCCAGCCCGGCGCTTTGCATCAATGATTTCTTTCACTGTCCCTGTCATAGCTTCTCCCCGGCGCTATTTTTATGGCCCTGGCGATTCGATAGACCGAGGCAACCCCGGTCTCCATTTCTGCTGCAACGGCCTCTGTTGCTTGCCCTGGCAGTCGGTTTGCGCCCGGTGAAAGCCCCGGCGGCCTTCGCCTTGCAATTCCATCCGCCTGTCTCTCCGTGATCAAAGGAGTGATGGACCCTAGTACGGTAAACATGAGCTTCCCGGTTAGGGGCGTTGTGTTAAGATCGATATTTGAGGCCCTTGAGGATGACCCGCTCCTTTGTAAGCTTTTCCACAATCTCCAGCAAGTGTTTTGTGCTCCTGGCGAGCTGATCCAGTTTGCAGGCAATTCCTTCCCGGACTTAGTCCCAGTTCAACACGGACGCCACCTGCCCCGCTCGCCTTCTCCTGGTAAAGCCTCTTCGTTGCGACTTTTACCAGGGTTCCAAGCTGGATTACGAAATTCTTACATCTGGTTCTCACTCGTGCGTAGCCGACGACTGACATTAATATTGCCAACTAGAGAATCTTACCCAGGGGGAATCTTTGAAATTGTGGTTGGCCACTCGGG
>CAIYDQ010000326.1 GCA_903925075.1 uncultured Geobacter sp. | reverse complement strand
TTGCTCAATGACAAATCGCTTCATAATTCACCTGCCGAGTGAGATTTTTATGAGAGGCAAAGTAGCATATTTAGCGTATAAAATCAACATGTTACATGCTGAATAAGAAATTTTGTGAATCTGGTGTCACGGATTCAGGTTCTTGATATTGTGTCTCAACACTGTAAGAACATACTTGGCAACTGGATAAGCTCTTTAGGATTTCAAAGTGTCTGGCTGGTGGGTCCAAAGGCGGAGCTTACATGGCAGTTGGACGATTCCGATCCAACAGAGTGAAGTGCGAAATTCAACCAGCGCCACGACCGGACAAGAAGCCGGTCAGGCTTATGGCGTTGGCAGCAAGGGATTATCGGGGCATCGTGTATGTAACAATTTGTACCGTCATTTCGTCGTTTGGAGGGTTCAATGCCGACAATACTTTTGATCTTGGGCTGGCGGTTTTTCTTCTACGCCAACGAAGGAAACGAACCGATCCATATCCACTGCCGGAAAGGCGACATGGAGTGCAAGTACTGGCTTGATCGAGAAAATTTTGGGCTCCAAGAGGCATACTGTTATAACATGGGAGGTAAGGATAAACGCGAAGTGAAGAAAATCATCTTCGAATATTTCGAGTTCATCGAGACGGAATGGGACAGGTTCCAGAAAGGGGCAGGCAAATGAAAAAGCACCATGAGATTCGTGAGGTAAGAGTCGAAGGAGATTGCCTCGTTATAAAACTTGGCGACCGAGAACATCGCTTCGCACTGGCAGACATCTCCCCACGTCTTTGGTCGGCGAGCCCACAAGAGAGGGCCAAATTTGAACTCTCCCCTTCCGGCTACGGTATCCACTGGCCGTTGCTGGACGAGGATCTCTCTGTTGACGGACTTCTCGGCATATCCCACGCTCCTCCGATATCGAAAGGGAAAGCGGCCTAGTGGCCGGAATAGGCGCGAGGGTCAGAATAGACCTCTCGTGTCTGGAAACCGCCGGCCTGGCACGGGTGGGAAAGGGTTTTTCTCCGAACTTCTGGGACCAGAAAGGACCTGTTGATTCTGAAGGTGGTCTCCGTTCAGCATTGACTGCAGAAAGGGAGGAGAGGTGAGATTTTGGGACACTTGTGCGATCATGTTGCCCTCATAATGACGCCCGGCAACAAAGAAGGGTTGCCTTGCCTGAAAGCTCTGTAGTATAAAACGGGTGGAGGAAGGACAGCATGGCCTCTCTTGATTACGACCATCTTTTCGACGCCTGCAAGGAGCTCTTCGGACCGGAGATCGAGACCTGCCCGGAGTTCCTCTCCTACCTGCAGCCAAGCGGCATCAAATCCGCCTTTCGCCGCAAGGCCAAAGAAACCCATCCGGACCATTTCGCCCACAATCCCAAACACTTGCAGGATCTGCAGGCTGCCAGTTTTTGCCGGGTGAAGTCGGCCTACGAAACCCTCTCGGCGTTTCTCTCCCAAAGGGAACAGGAAATCGCTCCGCGGACCTCAAGGCAGAGCGCCGCTCCCAAGCGGCACCGCCCGCCGGCGGCGAGGAGCGGCTTCGCCGAGGATTGCCCGCTCGGCATGCCCCAGCGCCCCCTGCAGTTGGGGAAGTATCTCTATTATCGGAAGGCCATCAGTTTTCGGGAGTTGTTGCAGGCGATCAGCTGGCAGCGCTCCAGTCGCGGGTCTCTGGGGTTTATCGCCAGGGAGTGGGGTTGGATGACGGCTGCCGAGGTGTTTGCGGTGATCACGGCCAAGCTCCCCGGCAGGTTCGGCGAGAAGGCCATCCGCCTGGGCATCCTCGACCCGAACCGGGTGAGGATGATCCTCCTGGAGCAGCGGATACGCCATCAGCGCATCGGCCAGTATTTCGTGCAGTACCAGGTGCTCACCACGCAGGAACTGGAGTTCTTTCTGAGAGAGATGAGGCTCCACAATTCCCGCTTTGGCGTTTCCTGAACGCCCGCCACGGTAGTTTGACGTCTCTAGGTGACTTGCTTTGGTAGGGGCGAATCTTGTATTCGCCCTCTGCGCTCGCTGGAACCGGGGCGAACACAAGGTTCGCCCCTACGGCAAGCAA
Organism: uncultured Geobacter sp.; assembly: GCA_903925075.1. Classification (GTDB taxonomy): domain Bacteria; phylum Desulfobacterota; class Desulfuromonadia; order Geobacterales; family Geobacteraceae; genus Geomonas. Next base: position 6,379 of record CAIYDQ010000326.1, on the reverse strand, counting down.
AGCGCAGCGAGGCGCTGAAACTTCATGGTGGATTGAGTGTTAGCTGGCGGCAGCTCTCGACGCCGCGCTCGACGCCTGACCGCCGCCGATCGCTCCCTCGTCGTTGAGCGTTCCCAGGCGGTAGGCCAACTGCGGCCGGGTGAGGCCGAGCATCCTGGCCGCGGCGGAGAGGTTGCCGCAGGCCTTGTCCACGGCGGCTTGAATCAGCAGCCCTTCCACCTGGTTCAGGGTCATGGCGCCGCTTAGCACCACTTGGCAGAGATCCTTGCCGTCCTGCTTCCCCTCCGCGCTCTCCACGTCCAGGTTGCCGTTTTTCCCCAACCGGTATTCCTGCGCGCTCCCCTCGCCGCCCAACTGCCCCATCTGCTCCACTTCGATCCTGGTTCCCACCGGGGCGAGAATAACTCCTCGCTCCACCATGTTCTGCAACTCGCGGATGTTGCCGGGCCACGGGTAGGTAAGGAGCGCCCGCTTGGCCTTGTCGGTGAAGCCGCGCAGCTTCTTCCCCTGAATGGCCGAATACTTCTCCATGTAGCGCTCGGCCAAAAGCAGGATGTCCTCCTGGCGCTCCCTGAGCGGGGGGATGTCGATCTGGAAGGCGTTCAGCCGGTAGTACAGGTCCGAGCGGAACTTGCCGTCCTTCACCAGCATCCTCAGGTCGACGTTGGTCGCCGCCACCACCCGCACGTTGACCTTGCGGATCTTGTGGTCGCCCAGGCGCTCGATTTCCCCTTCCTGCAGCACGCGCAGCAACTTCGCCTGCGCCGAAAGCGGCAGGTCGCCGACCTCGTCCAGGAACAAGGTGCCGCCGTTGGCCCGCTCGAAGCGACCGGGGCGGGCGGTGAGCGCGCCGGTGTAGGCTCCCTTCTCCACGCCGAACAGCTCGGACTCCACCAGGTCCTGGGGAATCGCGGCGCAGTTGATGGCGATGAAGGACTCGTTACAGCGGCTGCTCCGCTCGTGCAGGGTGCGGGCGAAGACCTCCTTGCCCACGCCCGTCTCTCCCAGGAGCAGCACCGCGATGTGGCTCCCCGCCGCCTGCTTGAGCAGGTTGAAGGCGGTGAGGAAGCTCGGCGAGTTGCCGAGCACGTCGGAGGAGAGTTTTTCCTTCTCGCTGATCACCGAGCGCAGTTGCACGACCTGGGTCTGCAGGTCGAACAGCTGGTCGGCGATCGACTCCTGGTTGAAGATGCGCAGGTAGTCCCCCGCGTCCTCCCATTCCTCGATCGGCTTGCCGACGATGCGGCAGTTGCTGTCCCCCTTGCCGACGCACTCCACTTCCTTGTAGACGATGGTCCGCCCCATCAAGGCGGAGGTATAGCCGCAGGCGTAGCCGATCTGGCTCCAGCAGGCCGGGTTGTCCTGCACGCCGTACTGCTTCTTGTGCCATTGCCCTTCCCAGGAGTTCTCCCACAGGTACTCGCCGTAGTACTTCCCGGCGCTGCGGTCGGCTTCCAGCTTCAGCGTGGTGACCTTGACGATCCCCTCCATGGTATGCAGCTGGGTGCCGGTCTTGAACGCCTCGTAATCGGTGGCCCCTTGATCCTGCCGGCTGAAGACCTCGGCGTCGTGCACGCCGGAGGCGTATCCCATGCGGATCAAAAGGCCGCGCGCCCGGTCCAGGCCCAAGGTGTCGATCAACTCCTTGCGCATCCCTCCTTGCGCCTCCGCGTGCACCAGGAGCATGCGATGTTCGTGCAGCCAAATCTGGCCGGTTTCCGAACAGAAATGCATGAGTGAACGAATATTGCTGTCGGTGCCGGCTGATTTTTTCATCTTGCGGGGCTTCGTCATGGCCGCCCTCTCTTGGTAAGCTGTGTCCGGGATAAGCGTCCCAGCCGCTTGCGGCCGGTCGTCCAGACCTGAAATTCGTGGAAATAACTCAAAACGATGTTATGACAAATTGGCCTTTTTTGCAAGCAGGAAGAGGCCGCCGCCGGAGACTGCGCTCGGTACCCGCCGATACACAGTGCCAGTTCGGTCGCTGGTGCGGGCTGAGAAGAATAAACCGCTATCCCCCCCGAGATCCCTCTTTGCAAATACATAAAACAATTTTTGTTAAACAATCGGTTCGCTGGTCTATTCCTCGCCGCGGCGCTTGCGCTTTTTGCCGGGTGTCGCGGCATTTTATCAGATGATGAATAGCCCGCGCTAATTTTAACCGGTATTTTATCAAATGATAAAAAATGGGAGTCTGCTGGATAGCCCTGAAATCCGTCTGTCGGCGGCTGCAACCAGGAAATGCACCGGCCCTGCACACCTAATATCTCGATATTAAACGATATTGTCACGACAAGCCGATACTTGATAGTTTTTAGAAACAATGTTTGGCACCTAGCGTGCAAAAGAAACGTCAACCTGCCGAAAAATAGTCGTTGGGCAGCGCTACCTCGACGAAACCGGGCAAGATTTAACGCTCTGCTGGGCAAATAAGCTTAATTTTAGGGTAGTTATCGGCGTATTGTCTGTCGGTTCGGAAGTTTCTGGTGTTGGTGAAATGGTAAAACGATTTTTTGCAGACTCTATCGGTTCCAGGGTCGTCGCAATTCCGGCACGCGCCGGAAACAGCTGTCATACATGAACTTTTCGGGTGAATAGGAGCGATCGATGAGCATGCAAGGCGATGGGCAGGACGGCGTGACCATGGAAGGGTTGGCGGCGGTCGGCAATGAGGCGACCGAGGAGGGGAGCGCGGCCGCGGCCGTTCCCGGCGTCGGTCAACTCGGGCTCTACCTGGCGGTCTTCATGGGGATCAGCTGGGCGTTGATGTACTTCATCCCCACCGGACTGCTCTTCACCGTGCTGCTGCCGGCTTCCTTTTACATGCTGTTCGGCGTGGTGGTGTTCTGCCCGCTGATTTCCGGCGGTTGGCCGTTCGCGCCGCCGCTGGGGAACTGGACGCCGTCCGACGGCATCTGGAAGCCCGGCCTGGGCACGACCGCGCTGATCATCGGGGCCGCCGTCGCCGGACCGCTCTTCACCGGCAACGTCTATCCCAAGTTCCCCCTGTTCCCGGTCGGCTTCTGGTGGGGCATCATCCTTTTCGCCACCACGCTCTGGTACGCCTTCGTCTGGAACGGCTGGCCGCTCAACCAGAACTGTTCGCCGGCCGTGCGCTGCTTCGGCGGCGCCGGCATCATCCTGGCGGTGACCGCGGCGCTCTGGCAACTGGTCAATCTGGGGGGGACTCCCTTCGCCGGGGCGCCCTTCGACCCCAAGGGGCCGTTTCAGGCGGAATGGTTCTTCGGCTTTCTGGTCTGGACCATCGTCTGGATCCAGGCATTTTCCAACGTGCTGACCTTTCAGCAATGGCCCTTTTACAAGTTCGGCCAGCCCTTTGGCGAGATCGCCAACACCGTCGTCTGCGTCTGCCTGGGCTGGGTCTGCTGGACGGTGAGCCTCAAGTTCCTGACCCCCACCTTTTCCTTCGCCGCCGTGGCCGGCTCCATCATCGGCATGCAGAACTTTCACGGGGCGATCTTCGGCTACTACCCGTTTCTCAAGTTCAAGCAGCCCGTGCGCGGCATCTGCAACTTCCTGACCGAGATCGCGCTCTCCTTCGTCTGGATCGCCCTCTTGCGGGTGCTGATGCGCCCCATCGTCGCCAAGGTCCAGGCGGCGGGCCTTCCCTTCGACGCCAACGTGGTGGCGGTGCTCTTCACCCTGCACCTGGTCGCGCTCTTGACGCTCATGCATAATTTCTTCTTCCTGCGGGCGCCCTTTCCCCCGTCCGGGCCGCCGCCCGCCCCGGAATAGCAGGACCGGCAGACGCTCAGCACGGCATGAAACACCGATCAAGGAGAATGAACATGGGCCAGACCAACGGCAAATATCAGGTGAAAATACTGGGGATCGAGGACTATCAGGCGCTGGTGGCCTGCCAGAGCGCCTGCCCCCTGGAAACGGACACCAAGAGATACGTGAAGGCCATCGCCGACGGCGATTACGAGAAGGCCTACCTGGTCGCCCGGCAGAGCAACCCGCTGGTGTCGGTCTGCAGCCGGGTCTGCACCGCCCCCTGTGAGAAGTCCTGCCGCAAATCCGGCGAAGGAAACCCGGTGGACATCCGGGCGCTGAAGCGCTTCGCCTGCGACCGGCACGGGGTGGCCTCGCCGCTGGCGGTCGCCAAAAAACTGGAGCATTACTCGGAGCGCGCGGAGGGGCGGGGGGATCGAACCGGCAACCACATCCTGACCATGTCCAGGCTGGGCGCGGCCAGGGACAAGGCGCTGGTCCCCAAGGCTCACGCCCGGGTGGCCGTGGTCGGTTCCGGCCCGACCGGTCTGTCGGCCGCCCACGATCTGGCCATGCTCGGCTATCGGGTCACCATCTTCGAGGCGGCGCCTCTCCCCGGCGGCATGCTGAGAACCGGCATACCGAGCTTCCGGCTTCCCAAGGAGATCCTCCAGCAGGAGATCCAGGCGATTCTGGATTTGGGGGTGGAACTGAAGCTGAACACCCCGATCGGCGCCGAGCTCTCCCTGGCCCAGCTGCGCGAGCAGGGGTACCAGGCGGTGTTCATCACCATCGGCCTGCAGGACCCGATGCTCTTGAAGCTGACCGGGACCGAGCTCAAGGGGGTATACAACGGCATCGATTACGTGCGCGACCACGCGCAGATCGACCTGGGCAAGAGATGCCTGGTGATCGGCGGCGGCGGGGTGGCCATCGACTGCGCCCAGCACGCGGTGCGCCGGGGAGCCGAGCAGGTGATGATCGCCTGCCTGGAATCCTGGGACGCCATGCCGGCCAGCCTCTCGGAAAAAGAGGACGCGCAGGAGGAGGGGATCGTCTTTCACACCTCCATGGGGCCGCAGGCAATCGTCGGTCGTGACGGCCGGGTGACCGGGGTCGAGTTCCTGCAGGTGAGCTCGGTGTTCGACGCCGAGGGGCGCTTCAATCCGAGCTTCGTCCCGGAGAGCGGAAGCATGATGGCGGTGGATACGGTGATCCTGGCGGTGGGCCAGGCCTCGACGCTCCCCATGGCCGGCATGGAAGGGCTGGAGATGACCCCCAACGGCCTGATCCGGGCGGAGGAGGACATGTCCACCAGCCTCGACGGAGTCTTCGCCGGCGGCGACGTGCGCTGGCGCTTCGCCAGGAACGCCACCGACGCCATCGCCGACGGCCAGAAGGCGGCCCGCTCCATCCACGGCTACCTGAACGGGCACAAACTGCGGATCAGCAGAAAAGGGTTCTTCACCCCGGTGGCCGACGATTTCCAGAACACCCGTTGCGAGAGCATCGCCCCGGAGAGCATTCCCAAGAGGGACGCCGGCGAAAGGGTCAAGAGCGGCGAGGAGATCACGCTTGGTTTCAACGAGGAGCAGGCCCGCCGGCAGGCGGCCAGGTGCCGGCAGTGCAACATCCAGACGGTGTTCGACAGCTCGCGCTGCCTTTTGTGCGGGACCTGCGTCGACACCTGCGTCTACGGCGCGCTGAAGATGGTGCCCATGTCGGAGCTCGAGGGGGACGAGAAGATCGGCCGGCTGAGGGCCGCGCTGCAGAAGCTGTCGCACAGAAAGAAGGGGTTGACGGCCATCATCAAGGACGAGAGCCGCTGCGTCAGTTGCGGGATGTGCGCCCGCCGCTGCCCGTCAGGGGCGATCACCATGGCGGAATTTTCCAGCGAAGAGGAATGGGCATAGTACAAAAACTCCCCGACGGGGACCAGGCAAGCGGAGATCATCATGAGTCAATCAGCCTATAGCATCAAAGAGTCCGTCAAGCATCTTCCCGGCAACGTCAAGGACTCCATCGTCCGGCGGCCGGAGGGGACCCCCGAACAGGAAAACGCCGCGGCGGTCTTCGGCAACGTCTTCCTGCATCTGCATCCGGTGCGGGTGCACGTCAATTCGCTGCGCGCAGGCTACACCCTGGGCCTGGGGCTGATCTCCTTCTTCCTGTTCCTGATCCTGGTGGTCTCCGGGGTGTTGGTGATGTTCTATTACCACCCCTCCACGGCGCTCGCCTACAAGAGCATGAAGGACCTGGAGTACGTGGTCTCCTTCGGTGTGGTGCTGAGAAACGTGCACCGCTGGTCGGCCCACGCCATGGTCGCCTTCGCCTTCCTGCACATGTGCCGGGTCTTCTACACCGGCTCCTACAAGTCACCGCGGGAATTCAACTGGGTGATCGGGGTCTGCCTGCTGCTCTCGACGCTCTTTCTGAGCTTCACCGGTTATCTGCTCCCCTGGGATCAGTTGGCCTTCTGGGCGATCACCGTCGGCTCGAACATCGCCTCCTACATGCCGGTGATCGGCGATTACCTGCGCTTCCTGCTTTTGGGCGGCAACGAGGTCGGCCAGATGGCGCTCTTGCGCTTCTACGTGCTGCACATAGCGCTGCTGCCGCTGGTCGCCATGGTCCTTCTGGGGGT
>CAIYDQ010000325.1 GCA_903925075.1 uncultured Geobacter sp. | reverse complement strand
GATATTCAAATCGCGATGGGAGCGAGTGATCGAGAACCGCAGGAGTTTGGATTTTACCCCGCGCAGCCGATACAAGGTGGGGGACAGACGGGTCAGTATGGGTATCCGGGTTGGCTCGGCTGGTCAAGTGATAGTCAGTAAAGGACTTAGGGGTGCATTTCTTTATAGTGTCGTCTCCTATGGCAATTTGCACACCGCACGTCGCATTTCGTGATTTCAGTTTTCAAAACACGAATGCCCAATGCTCCTGCACGAATGGCTGCGATTGATTTAACCTTTTCTGCTGGATTACGATGATCAAAATCAAGCACGGCAGGATCGGCCTCACCGCAATCGAGGCAGGGGTGGGTGGTCAAATATTCCGCCACTAAAGCTCTCATACGGGCTCGCTGTTCTCTCTTGTACCTTCGTCGACACTCCAAATCCATAGCAGATCGCTTTTCACGGTCAGGCTCATATCTGCCCATGGCGTGGCCTCGGACAAACTGACACGGCTCACCTTTAACGTAACCCCGGGCAGTACAGGTCTTCTGGGCAAGTGGAACTGGTTGTCCACACCCGCATGCACAGAGTTTGACGTATTGCATTTGTGATAGTGAAGATGACATAAAGTCCTCCATTTCTTCAACTACCATTATACCACAATAGGTGTCTTTTGTCAAGGGGTATTTTTAGTTCCCGTGGCCTTCACCCCCATCCTACTACCAATCCCTTCAGGTTGGTTTGGAGTTCTGATGCTCAGTAAAATATTTAAAAGTTTGATAATTGGTCTGTTGTTTGGACTACTGGCTATGCATCTCTCGGCGGCCACGATTTACTTCGCTCCCACAGCCCAAGGTGCGGGTAACGGAACGAGCGCTGCTAATGCTTACGCTTGGACCGACGCAACCCACGGCATCACAGGAGCCTCGGCAAGTTGGGTTGCCGGAAATACCCTCTATGTTGTAGCCGGAACTTATCCCTGTTCGGCAGTAGGCGGGAACGGGAGCAACGGTATAACGGCAAAAGGGGGTGGCTCCAGCGGCAGCCCGATTACTCTGCAATTCGACACCACCGGCGCGGTAAACATGACCTGCCCGTACTGGGGCAACGCCATCAATCTTTCAGGTTATCCATACCTGATTGCAGATGGAGCCACCAGTGCTGGAGGAGTGATCCAAAATACGGCCAACGGATCAATTCTGGCGAATCAGCAGCAGAGCACAGGAATCGAATCGACCGCCCCGTGCTTGCATCAGGAGATTCGCAATTTCACAATCCAAAATATCTACGTTTACTCCGCAGGGTCTTCGGACAGTTCCAGCGCTCACGGCAGCGCAGACATTGCTACAGTGGGATGCGATTCCCTTTCGGTTCATGGGAACACCCTTAACTGGGCCAAGACAGGATTCTTCCTTCAGTACACTACGCTGACAAGCCTTAATGTCTACAACAACGCCATCGACTACACCATATGGTCGATGTACATTGACGATACCAATAGCTCGTCCACTACAGCCGGGGCCAACATTTACGGCAACCTAATCGGGCCTCACTTTTCGGTGTGGGATGACCCCTCGTTTCTACAGCACCAAGACGGAATTTTTCTTTTTGCAGGATTCAGCACGCGCACGGGGTTCTCAGTTTATAATAATCAAATCTCCGGAGACATGGATGCCTACGGAACCGGATATATAACCCTCGCAGGGAACGGAAGCGGGGACACCATATTCAACAACGTTTTCAAGCAGACCGTGGATCAGTGCCTTGGGGCAAATAACTGCGGGCCTCAAGGGCATATCAGCGCGGGGCAAACTGGCGGCTATACTGCGGCAAATCTATCGGTATACAACAACACCTTTTTGGGGGACTACACGCTCGGCGATCCGGATTCGCGTCCTCTGTGTGCGATTTGGCTGGACGGGGCGACATGGAGCGGAACCAACACGGTTGAGAACAATATTTACTCCAACTTCCCAAACGCATACTGCACGAACCTTTCATCTCTGGTTTTGCAAACTTCTAACGGAAACGACTTCTATAACATCGCGCATCCGATGGTCGAGAACTACGACGCAACGCAAACACTCTATTCGAGCCTGACCGCGTGGCAGGCGGCGACACTTCCGACTAGCGGCACGCATCCCGACCTAGGAAGCTCTACGGGGAATCCCAATGTGACTTCCTCTGCTCCTTACTTCATCACCAGTGGCTCGGCTGCGTCTGGGCTGGGGATCAATCTAACAAGCCTAAGCATTGCGCCACTCAATTCCGATGCACCGTACACGTTCGGGCCGAGTTATGCTTGCGGATCGGGATGCACGGCAAGGCCCAGTTCTGGGGCATGGCCCGCTGGAGCGTATCAACTTTTTTCTTCTCTAAATCCTCCTACCGGAGTAGCAAGTAGCAACGGGGGGTCGGTCGGTGCTCACACCGTCACGATAACTTGGAATCCGCCTACGGGAACCGGATTAACATACTATGTGTTCCGAGGTTTCTCAGCCGGGGGCGGAACTCCTATCGCCTCGGGAATCGCTTCGAATTGTACAGGGCCGTCTGGTGGTTGTACGTATACTGATAGCACGGTCGTGGCAGGCATGAGTTTGTATTATTTCGTGGAAGCTTACAATGGTTCTGGGTACAGTAGTCCATCAAACATAGTCAATGATCAAGTGCCTGTTACTGCTCCTACAGGTCTAACGGTTGTAACCACTAATTAAAGGATAACAAAAATGGCAACAGGCAAAGGAAATAACAATAGTATTGGGTTTCTTGAACTACTTTTTCAGGCAACCATCTCAGCAAACTACGCGACTCTCGCTTTGAATGCAACATCATCCCCCGCTACCAATTTGTACGTGAGTTTGCATACCGCAAACCCCGGGGCGACGGGCAACCAAACTACGAGTGAAGCCGCTTATACCAGCTATGCCCGCGTAGCCGTGGCGCGCTCGAATAGTGGCTGGAGTATTTCTGGAGAGACGATAAGCAACGTTGCGGCTGTTATTTTCCCGACCGCAACTGGTGGGTCTGAAACAGAAACCTACGTGGGCGTCGGATTGACTTCCAGTGGTTCAGGAGTCTTGCTTTGGTATGGATCACTTGCGTCAGGGTTGGCTGTTAGCACTGGCATCACTCCAACATTTGCGATTGGCCAGCTAGCAATTACAGAGTCCTAAACTCTTCAAAGGATCAAGATGAGTTCAGTAACTTTGGGTTGGAATTCCGATGCCGACGCGGTAAACGGTTACAACGTTTATCGAGGTAGTACTTCGGGCGGCGAGGCGACTCTGCTTAACAGCTCGCCCGTCGTAACCACGTCTTTTACGGACTCATCGCCATTAATTGGGGCCAACTATTACGTCATCAAAGCAATAGGGTATGGCGGAACCCTCTCTACTGTTTCCAATGAAGTTGTCTATATCCCCTCTCCTATTAGTGCGTCTCTTTTGGGATCGGGTTCTGTCGCTGCGACATCAAGCCTATCGGCAGTTTTGGTTGGAACTGGATTAGTTGCTGCAGCGTTAGCGGTCCCTTTAACCGCGGCTCTTGGGGGGACAGGTTCTCTCACAGCAACGCTAGTACAAAGTATCACAGCCAGCTTAGCGGGAACTGGCTCAATAGCCGCTAGTATCGTCAACCCGTCAATTGTTTCGGCTCTGATTGGGGCAGGGTCCGTAACTGCGAATTTGGTGAATCAAGGAGTTGTTGCAATTCTGGCAGGCGGGGGAATGCTATACGGAGTGCTATCGAGCCCCGCAGCCCCCACCAGACCGCCCACCACTGGGTTGGCTATTTTTACGACCACCTATTTACGAAATTTGTTAGCTACTAATCCCACAACACAGGTTTTTCCAGTCTCGTATATCCAGACAAACGGGAGAATAGCGGGATCAGTTACCCGAGCGCAATTACAAACAGAATTGAATACTAGAGTAGCGATTCAGGATGAGATTTGGGGATTAAGTTTTTTGCCGCAGAATCCCACTTAATAT
>CAIYDQ010000324.1 GCA_903925075.1 uncultured Geobacter sp. | reverse complement strand
CTTTTGACCACGCTGAAGCTGCGCCCGCTCGATTACTTCAAGAAGTTCTACGCCGACACCGCCATGTTCGGCGCCCGCGAGGCGACCAACTGCGGCCTGAAGTTCTTCGGGGTCGATCATACCGTGTTCTCCTCGGATTCCCCCTTCGACCCGGAAAAAGGGTCGGCCTTCATCCGCTGGACCATCGAGATCATCGACGGCCTCGACATCACGCCCAAGGAGCGCTACGACATCTACGAAGGGAACGCGCGGCGCCTGCTGAAACTGCCGGCCAAGCCCTGATCGGGCCGCATCGACAGGACCGGAAAGGCCGGAATGACCTAAAAGCGCCGGCGGCGCCATCCAACCAGGAGGATTTATGAAACTGGACGTATTCAACCACATTTTCCCGACCGCCTATTACGACAGGATGATGAAGGTCCTGCCCAACGGCAAGGACATGCACAAGCGCGTGCGGGAGATCCCCTGCATCGTCGACCTGGACGAGCGTTTCCGCATCATGGACAGCTTTGACGACTATGCCCAGGTGATCTGCCTCGGCTCTCCTCCCATCGAGGTGTACGGGCCGCCGCCGATCTCCACCGAGATGGCGAAGATCGCCAACGACAGCATGGCGGAGTACGTCCGCAAGTACCCGGACCGCTTCCCGGCCTTCATCGCCTCGCTGCCGATGAACGACCCGGAGGGGCTGCTCTTGGAGGCCAAGCGGGCCATCAACGAGCTGGGGGCGGTGGGCGTGCAGATTTTCACCAACGTGCTCGGCCGGCCGCTGACCACTCCCGAGACCATGCCGCTGTTCGACCTGATGGCGGAAATGGACCTGCCGATCTGGATGCATCCCGCCAGGGGCGCCGACTTCCCCGACTACAAAGGCGAGACCAAAAGCCAGTACGAGATCTGGTGGACCTTCGGCTGGCCCTACGAGACCAGCGCCGCCATGGCGCACCTGGTGTTTTCAGGGCTGTTCGACAAGCATCCCGACCTGAAGATCATCACCCACCACATGGGGGGGATGATTCCTTATTTCGAAGGGCGCGTAGGCCCCGGCTGGGATCAGCTCGGCTCCCGCACCTCCGACGAGGACCTGACCAAGCTTTTGACCACGCTGAAGCTGCGCCCGCTCGATTACTTCAAGAAGTTCTACGCCGACACCGCCATGTTCGGCGCCCGCGAGGCGACCAACTGCGGCCTGAAGTTCTTCGGGGTCGATCACACCGTGTTCTCCTCGGATTCGCCGTTCGACCCGGAAAAAGGCTCGGCCTTCATCCGCTGGACCATCGAGATCATCGACGGCCTCGACATCACGCCCAAGGAGCGCTACGACATCTACGAGGGTAACGCGCGGCGCCTGATGAAACTGCCGGCTTAGCCCCTGCATCGTCCGGATCCCCCCTCCCCTCGCGGGCGGGGGGATTTTCCATTTCCGCGCGGCTGCGGCCGGCACGCGGAGAAAAGGGGGATCGACATAACGAACCCAGCCCCTGCCACTCACCCGACTTCCGCCAAGGCCGTGCTGACGGCCGTGCTCATCAGCCAGATGGCGTCGATGTTCATGTTTTCCGCGGTCGGCGTCACCCTGCCGGCCATAAGCCGGGAACTGCACGCCGGCGGCGTCGCCCTCGGGCTGATCGAGGCGGTCTATCTCGGCGCGAGCAGCGCCGTGTTGCTGCCGCTGGGCAAGCTCGCCGACCTGACCGACCGGCGCACCATCTTCAAGATCGGCCTCGCCCTTTTCACCCTGACCACCCTGCTGTTGGGCTTGACGCACCATACCCCCTCCTTCATCGCGCTGCGCCTGCTGCAGGGGCTGGCCGCGGCGATGATGATCGCCGTCAACATGGCCATCTTGACCGAAGTGATCCCGCGAAACGCGCTGGGGCGGGCGCTGGGGCTGTCGGTTGGGGCCGTGTACGTGGGGCTTTCCACCGGGCCCTTCATCGGCGGGATACTCACTACCCATCTGGGGTGGCGCTCGGTTTATTATTTCGGCGCCCTTTTCACCACCCTCGCCTGGCTGCTGGCCTTTCGCAACCTGCCGAGCCAAGGCAGGCTGAAGCTGGTCAGGATCGACATTTGGGGGAGCGTCTGCATCGTCGGGGCCATCGCCCTGCTGATCGCGGGAAGCTCGCTGCACGGCGACGGCTCCGCCGGATACGGGATGATGCTGGCGGGGCTGGCCCTGTTCGCCCTCTTCATCCAGGTCGAGCGCCGCGTGGCCGATCCGCTGATCGCCCTTTCCATGGTCACCGACAACCCGGTTTTCGCCCGCGCGGTCCTGGCGCAGTTGATCAATTACACGGCCACCTTCGCGATCACCTTCCTTTTCAGCCTTTATTTGCAGTCGGTGAAGGGGATGTCGCCGCAAAAGGCCGGTTTCATCCTGATGACGGCGCCGGTCACCATGGCCTTGTTGAGTCCCTTCTTCGGCAGGCTCTCCGACCGCGTCCCCCCGCAAAAAATCGCCTTCACCGGCATGCTGTTCTGCTTTTTCGCCCTCTGCGGCGCCGGCTTCATCTCGGAGCGAAGCTCCGTCTGGCAGGTCTGCGCCGTGCTGCTCTGCCAGGGGACGGGGATCGCCATGTTCTCCTCGCCCAACATGAACATCATGATGAACTGCGTGCAGAAAAGCCAGTACGGCATCGCCGCGGCGCTGACGGCCAACCTGCGCACCCTCGGCATGGTGTTCAGCATGATCATCGTCATCACCTTCATCTCGATCTTCATCGGACACACGACGATCGGCCCCGCCAACGTCTCCCGCTACCTGAGCGCCATGCATTTCTCCATCATGACCTTCGTGTCGCTGAGCGCCTTCGGGCTGTTGTCGTCGCTGCATTTCGCCAGGAAGGCCGCGCCCTCCAAGGGCACAGAAGCGCTGGGAGAACCCGGCGAACAGGAGCAATAAGCGTGTTTCTCAGCGAGCCACTTTTTTATCTAGCCGCCGTACCCGCCGTGCTCATCACCGGCATTTCCAAGACAGGATTCGGCAGCGGGCTTGCCGTCATGGCGGTCCCCCTGCTCTCGTTGATGGTCTCCCCGCGCCAGGCGGCCGCCATCATGTTGCCGCTTTTGTGCCTGACCGACGTCTTCGGCACCCGAGCCTTCTGGAACCAATGGGACCGGCGCAACCTGAAAATCCTGCTGCCGGCGTCCCTGCTCGGCGTGTTGATCGGCTCCCTCTCCTTCCGGCAGCTCGACACCGGCAAGGTCCAGTTGCTGCTCGGCTTGATATCGGTCGGCTTCACCCTCAATTTCTGGATCGGCAGAAAGCAGCCGGCCGAAGGCCAGCCGCCCAGCCTGGCGAAAGGCGGGTTTTGGGGAGCGCTTGCCGGCTTTTCGTCCTTCGTGGCCCATGCGGGGGGGCCGCCGGCCAACGTCTACCTGTTGCCGCAAAAACTGGACAAGAAGACCTTTGTAGCCACCAGCATCATTTTTTTCGCCGTCCTGAACTACGTCAAACTGGTCCCCTATTTCATGCTGGGGCTGTTCAAAGCCGAGACCTTGCAGGCGGCGGTTGTCCTCTGCCCCCTGGTGCCGCTGAGCACCTGGCTGGGGAGCCGGGTAAACAACTTCATTGCGGAGAAGCATTTCTACCGCATTTGTTATCTGCTCTTGTTGGTTACGGGATTTAAGCTGATCTACGACGGCGTGTTTGCCTGAGGGAGGGGGAACTATTCAGCGCCTGCGAATTACGGCGTAATGGATTAGGGCGTAGCGAATTATGTCGTAGTGAAATGAAGTAGCGGAAGGGAGAGGCGCTGGCGCGCAGGGGGGGCGCCAGGGGCCGGGTGGCACGCGATTACGGCGTTAAGGTAGGGGCGAACCTTGTGTTCGCCCGCCTTTCTCACCGGCCTTTTTTCGCCGCCTCGTATCTCTCGATCGCCGACGGCACTCTCGATTCAGCGCCGTTATTTTTGCCCTACAGGCTTTTTGTAGAGCCGCGCATGATGCAGGCGGTCGTCGCCCATCTGCATATCGATATCGTGATGCTCTACCTTGTTGTTGACCACCAGCTCTTCGTACCCCGTGTAACCGCTCTTGAGCAGCTCGGCCACGATCTGGTTGAACTGCTTTTTCTCGGACGGAGAGAGCTTGGCTGCGGCGCTCAAATGGCCGGGATCGCCCTGATTGAAGAAGCTGGACACGGCGCCGAAAACGTCATGGGAAGCGGACAGCTCCACCGAGGTGGCGTCATCCGCGGGGCGCTGAGCCGCCAACTTCGAGATCGCGCTTTTAAGTTGGCTGTCGACCGTGAATACCCCGGCATTATCCGATATAGCTCGTATCATCTCTCCCTCCTTGGCCATCCCAGCAGCGTTGTGCAAGCATATATGAGCCTTCGTTTCACTGTCAATTGATTCCGGCTACATCATGATTTAACTCCCCCGCCAGTACCAAGTCCAGCACAAAGTGTCAATTTTGTCTATCACCGCCGGTTCGGCTGAGGTATAGTAGCCGCCATGCCAACTACCGCCGCCATCTATTTCCATCCCGAAGCCTACACCACGACCGGTCCCAAGCTGATGGGACGAAACGCCGCCGGGGAATCCTTTCTGCGCGGCTTTTTCGCGCACAGCGGCGCCGAAGAATTCTGGGTCCAAGTGGAAAATGCCGAACACGCCCGGCTGTTCGCTTCCCTGGCGCGGACGGCGGGTCTGAGCCAGCCGGTAAAATCGGTGCACCACAACCTTATTGACTTGGCGCAACCCGGAACCCTCTACTATCCCGCTCCGGGCATCGGCGAGCATGCCTGGCGGCGCGGCGCGGCCGGGGGAAGCGCCGGCCATGGCGCCTGGAGTTTGTGCGGCATCACCCACACCACAGCCAGCGCCGGGGCCATGGATTCCCTGGCGAACCTGCTGACCGCCCCGGTGCAGCCCTGGGACGCGGTGATCTGCACCAGCGCCGCGGTGAAGGACAACGTCAGCCGCCTGCTGCAAGCCCAGGCGGACCATCTAAAGCAACGCCTGGGGATTCAGCGGCTGGTGTTGCCGCAACTGCCGGTCATCCCGTTGGGGATACACAGCGCCGATTTCGCCTTCAGCGAGACGCAAAAGAGCGCGGCGCGCGCGGCGCTGGGCGCCGATGCCGAAACCCTGGTCGTGCTTTATACCGGCCGTTTGTCCTTCCACGCCAAGGCCCACCCGCTGGCGATGTACCAGGCAATGGAGAGAGCCGCCGCCACCCTTCCCGAAGGGGGGAAGGTGCTGCTGGTCGAATGCGGTTGGCATTTCAACGAGCATATCGCCAAGGCCTACGAGGAAGCGGCCCGCGCGGCCTGCCCGAGCGTACGGGTCGCGACCCTGGACGGCCGCAAGGCCGAAGAGCGCCAAACCGCCTGGGCCGGCGCCGATGTCTTCTGCTCGCTCTCCGACAACATTCAGGAGACCTTCGGGATCGTGCCGATCGAAGCCATGGCCGCCGGGCTGCCGGTGGTGGTCTCGGACTGGGACGGCTACAAGGATACGGTGCGCGACGGGGTCGATGGCTACCGGATTCCCACCATGATGCCGGGGCCGGGACTGGGGGGCGATCTCGCTTTGCGCCACGCACTGGAGATCGACAGCTACGACAAATATTGCGGGCTTAGCTGCTCTTTGGTGGCCGTTGACGTGGAACTTGCGAGCGAGGCGTTTGCGCGGCTCTTCGCCTCGCCCGAACTTCGCAGCCGCCTGGGGGAATCCGGCCGTCGTCGGGCCGTGGAAGTTTTCGACTGGGCCGCGATCATACCGCGCTACCAGGCGCTCTGGGCGCAGTTGGGCGAGATTCGACGCTCGCAGGCGGCCGCGCTCAAGCCCCTGCCGCACCCCTGGCCCGCCCGCATGGATCCTTTTCACGCCTTCGCCTCCTACCCGACCGAGGCGCTGACCAGAAGCACGCAGCTGGAACTGGTCGACCCCGACCTGGAGACGGCCGTCAATCGGCTGGAGATCTACAAACAGTTGGTTATGGTGAATTTTGCGACGGCGGTGCTGCCGACGGATGCGGAAGTGCGCAGTGTGTTGAGCGCGGCGGCCGACGCCCCGGCGACAGCCGGCCAACTGGTTGAGGGCTTCCCGGCCGGCCGCCAGGCCTTTATGCTGCGCGCCCTCATGTGGCTCGTCAAGTTGCACGTTTTGAAGGTGCGGCGCTGAAAATGCTTATTCCGGATCATCCCTCGCTACCAGCCTTTAAGCTGATGCCGTAACGACTCCAATCTGACCTTGCTCCGACTGTCCCCTTGTTTTGCGGCTTTTTCGTACCAGGCCATTGCCTCGGCCGCATCCCTCTGTACGCCCACGCCGTCTTGGTAGGCGACTCCAAGCAGGTACTGAGTTTCTTCAGCGCAGCATGGGCGCCGATTCGGGAAGCCTCACGCCGTAAACTGCACGTCCACCGTATCGATCTGTTCCGGGCGCATGAAGCGGTGCGCGTATTCCAGATAGGCTCCCGATTTCAGGAACAGTTCGAAGAGGTCGGGATCGATATGCCCGTCCTTGCTCATGAAAACCATGATCTTGACGGCCTCCGACAAGGTCTTTCCCTTCTTGTAGGGACGGTCGAAGGCGGTGAGCGCTTCGAAGACGTCGGCTATGGCCATTATCCGCGCCTCGACGCTCATCTTGTCTTTCGGCAGGCGACGCGGGTATCCGGTGCCGTCGAGCTTTTCGTGATGACAACCGGCGATCTCGGGAACCCGCCGCAGGTGCTTCGGGAACGGCAAATGGGAAAGCATCTTGATGGTTTGCACGATGTGTTCGTTGATCTTGTAACGTTCTTCATCGGTGAGCGTGCCGCGTCCTATGGCGAGGTTATACACCTCGCCGCGGTTGTAGAGGTTGTGGGGCTGGTTGATCTTGAATTCCCAGCTATTATCGGCATCCAATCGTTCCCGTTCGGGACGGGGCACTATATGTTCGGGCTTGTCGGCCAGCAGAGCCTCCCAGGCGGGAAGCGATTCTTCTCCACAGCTCTCCTTGCGAGTGAGTTCCTCCTGGGAAATCCCCGCCCGGTCGCTGAAGGTACGCAGCCAGCGCCGCCCGGCTATGGTTTCCAGCCGCGCCACTTTGTCGGGAGCCATGTACTCGCTGCCGATATTGCACGACGCGACGAATTGGAATTCCTCATCGAGCAGGGCATGGATTCGCTTCACCTCGGCATCCATTGCCGCCGGATCGACCGAGCCGACGGGAAGCTCGGCCAAGGCGCGGCGGAGATGCTCGATTTCCACGTCTCGCTTGATCACTTCAAAGCGCATGCGGACTTCGTTTATCCGATCGTAAATGGTTTCCAGCTTGGTCGCTTTGTCGACCACGAACTCGGGAGTGGCGACTTTGCCGCAATCGTGCAACAGGCCCGCGATGTGCAGGGCGTCCCATTCGTCCTCGGTCAGGGTGTAATCGGCAAAAACCCCTTCGGTCTGGGCACAGGCCGTTCGCGCCAATATCTTGGCCAGTTCGGGCACCCGCTCACAGTGGCCGCCGGAATACGGGCTCTTCACATCGATCATCCCCCCGACGAACTTGATGACCCTCTCGAACAGCAGTTTCTGGTCCAGTATCATCTTCTGGTTGTCGATGGCCACCGCCGCCGTACCCGATAACGCCACGATGAAAGCAAGCAGCGCGGGAGATATCCCCTCGGTCCCGTCGTCCCGAGCTCTCAGGCTCAGGCTCAGCGCGCCGATCACTTCGTCGGCGCGATTTCGAAGCGGCAAGGCGATGATGTGCAGTTGATCCGTATGGTGAAGATCGAACAGGCCTGCATAGACGGCCGCCTGCTCCGGGTTGCCGCGGCGGATCAGCACCGATTGCAGGGTACCCTCAACCACCGCCTTGACTTCGAGCGGCGAGGTATCGACGCAGGCAAGCTGGTAGGATCCGGCGTTCGAGACGTCCTGAACTTCCCCTTCGAGTTGCCGGGCCACGACCTGAACCGACCCGCCGTCGGGGGAAACCAGCGCCATGGTGCCGCTGGCCGCGCCGGCCACCGAAATGGTCTCGCGCAGAATGATGTTGATCAATCGGTCGAAACTGCTCTCGGCCGCCAGCGCGCTGGAGATGTCCAAAAACCGCTTCAGGGTGTGTTTCATGCTGGTCATGGCGCGGGCGAGGTCGTCGACCTCGATAATATTGCACGGCGGAGGATCGGGTTCGCCGAAGTCGAAACGTTCGATGGCATTGGCGACCTTGGCCAGATTCCGTATCGGGCGGGCGATGATCCTGGAACCGAAATGCACCGCCGGTATCATCAAGGCCATGATAATCAGGCTGGTGAAGAAGGTCAGATTGCGAATACGGATGGAATTGGCCATCAATTCCGACTTGGGCGCGCAGATGCCGAGGTAGAGCGATTGCCCGCCCGAGTCGCGTATTTTTATGACGTTGGAATGCCATTCATCGCCCTGGATCTGCATCTTGGTTTCGACGTCGGCGTTGGGGTCGCGTTTTGGTTGTTTTTCCCAGTTGAGGTACATCTGGGTAAGCGCGGGAACGGCCAATTGGGGAACGGAAACGACCTCCCGCTTGCCTGGCACGACGGTCCTGAACATGCGCTTGACGTCGCGGTAGGCGATTACCGTCCCCGATTTGTTGAATACGACCAGCTCCGCCGACGGGGTCACCCTCTGCTTCGCGATCAGACGTGATAGCGAACCGAGCGTGATGTCCATGCCGACCACGCCGGTCCTGGCGACGTTGCGCGCCGCGAAGGTGATGCCTATCTTCTGGTTCGAGGCAAAGACATACGGCGCCGTTTCCATGACCTTATCGGCCGACTCGGTGCCGAAGGCCGATTGATACCAGGGCCGGGTGCGCGGATCGAATTGATAGTCCGGCTTTTCCAACGTGGACAAGAGGTGCAGTGCAGCATCGTAAAAATAGAAGCGGCCGACGGCAGGACCCCGGTCGCGGTTCACGCTCTGCAGCAGATACTCCGCGCCCTCGGGTGGCATGAAGGTCTTCCGGTCGGCGGGGGTATTGAGCTTGCGAAGCATCGAGAACGACCCGTTGCCGGTGCCGATATACACGGAGGTGGAGGACGGGTTATTCTTGAGCGCCGCAGCCATCGAACTGATTTGGGCCATGCGCTCTTCATGGCGTTTTCCCGTCGCCATGGACGTTTCCGAGAGCACGACCACGGCGCTCTCGATGGGGCGCGTTTCGGCGGCGAAAACACCGCCCAGTTCCCGGCTGACGCGCTGCACTATGTCGTGGGAGGCGGCGAGGTCGTTCTTGGCTCCCATGTACACGGTGACCGAAGCCAGTCCCGCATAAAACAGCATCATCATCGCCAGCATCAGCGCCGACAGGGCAATATGCAACGGCCTTACCCGCCTGGATTTGGGGGTCATTTGAGAATCCTTTGTATGCCCAAGATGGCATCGTTGATCGTTGATTCCAGGCAGGTTCCGGCCAAGCGCCGTTACGGCAAGCAGAGCACTTCGGCAGATCGTCGTTCTAATGAATTGGGTTCAAAATAGACGTTGGCGCCTGGACAGTCAAGGTATTCCTATGTATGCGAAAATGCAGAACGAAATACCGGCAATGGTAAGCATGACTTTATCAAAGCTGTCTACATTCAGCTCGCTCCACTGTTTCAGGCCACCCCAGATCGAAAGTTCGCCTCTAATGATGTGCCGAATTTGTATTGCGGCCAATGAACAACCAGTGACGAGGACGAAAACTTCAGCCGGAACTTTCATCATTCATTCCTTTTCTTCGTCAACATGGTGAGGCGCAGCGGGTTCACAGCTGCCACCGATGGTTGGCGAGGAATCTATCTCAAGCCTTTTAGAAACTTTCTGAAGTCAAACCCAACCCCGGAGAAATTTGGCTCAAGAATTACGGCATCAACAATCGCCTTTCCAACGCCCTTTTTCATTTCCTTTGCTATCTTAAAAGCTGACAAATCTTTTGAGTCAGCAATATCCTGAAATATTTTTTCTATGATTGAAATGACTTCCACAGTTGTCGCGCACATGCGTTTGAATGGGACGAGAATCAGTTTCAGATCCTCAGATTCTTCCACTCGTAGTATGTTTTTATTGCCAGAGGTGTTTTCGTTCTTATCGCGGAAGTAAGCTGGGTGGGCATTCGTAACAAGGATTGCGGGGAGTAGATCATCTGCCTCTTCATTATTGATTTGATGCCATGAAAGAACCTCATTTTGAAAGTGGGCAATTTCGGTTCCTTTTATGACGACAGCTTTACTCGTTGATGCGAGTTGTGCCATTCGATCAAAATTGTCGCGAAGCGCTTGGCTTATTGGCTCTTGCCATCCGTAGTCTAAAAGGTAAATAAAGTAATCTCTCCGCGCCGAGGTTGGAATATTCTCAAGGGAATGGACCATTAATCCCATATTGACTCCTTTATCTTTCCGTCAGTTATATATCCACTTATCATCAAAACTGAGTCTGAAGTCTTCAAGAACCTCTTCAAACCGTGTATAGCCTTCATCTCTCATTCGCTCGGCGAACTGGGCGGAGGGGGACGCAGTTCACTTGGTTTACTTGCTCCCTTCCCCGGTAACCTTACCGTGCGAGATTACATCAACTACCTTTCCGCTCACGTTCGTAGAAAACCACTCCAACCCGCTCGATATGCTCCCGCAGCTTCGGGTGATCGAGCCGGTCCCAGAGTGAGAGGTCGACTTGGTAGGGGATGGAGGATTCTTCCAGGCGTGCTGCTATCTTGCCGAGAACGTCGTAGTCCAGAGGGCCTCCCATCAGGGTGAGATCGATGTCAGAGCCAAGCTTGAAATTCCCTTTGGCCCGCGACCCATACAGGATCGCCTTCTCGACCGCGGGAAAATCGGCGAGAATCTCCCTGATGATGGTCAGTGTCGTGTCGGGGAGCCCGAAGTTACCGGAGGTCATTGTTCTTTTCCCAAAGTTTCCTGCAGTTCGCGCAGCACCGGGTAGTACGCACGTCGAATGCTCTCGGCGAGTTCCGTGGCCAGTTCCAGGTCATAGGTATGGCTGGAGAGGTTCCTCTTCTCTATCATCTCCATCCAGGTCTGGCCATCCGTCACCAGCCCGCGTTTGAATGCCTCACGCACCGTGCTCCGCGATCCCACAAGGCCCTCGATTCCTTCATATTCCAGATAATCCTTCAACACATTCCAAGCCAGCTCATGGGTGAACTCAAAGCCCTTGATGAGCCCCTGCTTTTCGAGGTCGGTCAGAGAACTTGCTCCATCAGTTCGACGGCAAGCGTCAACCGATGCAAAACCCGTTTGTAGTTGTCGAAGCGCTGTCTCCACCGGATATCTTCCGGCATGCCGCCTCCTTTGCTTCTCGTCTCACCGGCCCGATTACCAACCCAGCTCTGACCCGGCTCACTTCATCGCTTTTCCAAAAATTCTGCTTCATTCCGAGTCGTTGCCGCCCGACTCGTCGCCGTCCACCGACTTGGTGCGCTCTTCGTCGACGTTCGCTTTCAGCGTTGCGGCGTCGCGCAGCAGATGGCCGAGCGGCTTGTCGGCGCTTAGACGCATGGCGGGCGGATAGTGCTCGTGCATGAACAATTGGTCTCTCAGTCGGCCGTTGCTGTTGTAATTGGTCATCAGCATCATGCCGGAACCAAGGAGCGCCATGGCGACGGCGGAAACCGTCAATAGACGAGCGCGGTCGGGCTTGATATGCAGCAGATGGTAAAAGACCATGGCTGAAAGAATGGCTATCACCACATGGCTGCCATAGCGGGTGAACAGTTCCCACGACAAGGCATAGGCGACGGCACCGCTTACCAGGCCCCAGCACTGCATCGCCGTGAACCCGCATCCCAGAATGAACAGATGCCTGCCCAATCGGGCGCTTCCCCCGAACAAACGATTGGCGAAAGACCAGAACCCGCACCACACCATGCCAAGACCAAGCGCGGTGACCGCGGCGATCAGGTAGCGAATCAATTCGAATTTCTTGGTGTCTCCCACCCAGGTGTTCAGCACGGTCAGGCAAACGATCAGCGCCGCCCCGGTCATAGCCGGCGCCCACCCTTCCCAGGCGTAAAAAGCGCCGTCGGCGACCTCGTCGTCAACGGCGAAATCGGCGCAACGGACCCGAAGGCTGGTCTGCCCGAGCCTGAAAATCGTCTGGCCGTCGATCGCCAGCTTCTTGCGACGCGTGCCGCCGTGGAAAATCTCGTTTCGGCTCCCCAGATCCCTCACCAGCAAACCGCCGTCGGCGCCCTCTTCCACCGCGGCGTGATGCGCCGCCGCATGCGGGTCGTCGAGGATGACGTCGTTGTCATAACCTCTGCCGATGCGTATCGGCAACTGGTCGACGGCCTGTCGGCGACGCACTTCCTTGTTTCTATTGAGCGTTTCCACGAAATAGGTTGCGCTCATGGTTTTTTCTCCTGCCCGATCGCTTCCAGAAAGCTCCGCGAGACGCGCAACCCGTTTTCGTAGGAGACGCCCCTGACATCCAGGCGGCTTTGCAGGTTCATGACCTTTTCTTCGGTGGACGCAGTCAGCACCGCGAAATCGTAGAGACCCTGGAACTTCCGGTAGGCGCGCACGCAGAGCACGGCGCGCATGGCAAGATTGCCGTTGGCGACGAACGACTCGGTGCAGGCGGGGCCGGTAAGGCTGCGATCCTTGTGGGCGCCGAAACCCTCGCGTTTGAAGGCCTTGGCGGCCAGCTCGGAAAACCGCCAGGCGCCGAGCTTGTCGCTCTTGGTGAACTCGTGATTGATCGATATTTGCCCGGTTCTCAGCTCGCCGGAGACGAAAAGGGAGGATTCCATGGCGCATTTGATCTGCTCGACCGTGTAGGGGCTGTCCAACTTGTCGCTGGACACGCCCCAGCAGCGCATCTGATCCGATTCCCGCACCGGCACCTTGTATTTCCCCAGCGTCTTGACGGTCAACGGTTCGGCCAAGACCCGGTCCACCATGACGGCCTGATGGGCAAGCAACTGCTGCCCGACTATCTCATGGAAATCCTTGGGCGGCTTTTTCGCAGCGGTCGCCTTTTTCAACAGTTCCTGTACGAATCGGATCGGGACCAGGAAACTCACCAGTTCGCCGTCGAGGCGCTTGGACACGTTCACCCCGGCCAGACGCCCGTCGACCAGGACGCAGGGGCCGCCGCTCATCCCCGCGTTGATCGGACCGGTGAACATCAACTGGTCGTAAAAGCCGCGATGGATGACGCCGTTGTACGCCCCCTCCGATATGGCGAAGCCCAGGTCGAGCGGGTTGCCGAGCGAATAGAGATACTGTCCCTGCCTGAGGACGGGAGGCTGTTCCGGCACTTTGAAGAAACCGGTGCCGGTGCGGTCGATGCGCACCACGGCGAGATCGTGCTGCACGTCAACGGCGAGAAGTTCCACCTGTCCGCGCTTGTTGTGGGTGTCGACGTACTCGCCCACGTAGATCTCCGGCTTCAACGCCAATTGCGAGACCACATGGTAGTTGGTCACCACCAGGCCGCTTAGGCCGATCAGGAAACCGGAGCCGACCGAGGACTGGGCGCGTCCGTTCTTGAGCAGGATGCGCAGTTGCAGCAGATCGTTTTGCGCGGAATGGTAGAGCTTCTGAGCGGTCGATGAGGGAGCGGGGAGTCGGTTTTGCTCCGAGCCGGTCGCCGCGGCTAAGGCGAGGCTGGACAGCAAGAGCAGCGCCGCCGCCAGCGAGAGCAGCATCGCCAAGCGGGCGGAGATCGATCTCAAAACCCGGACAAGAGTTGTTTTTTCGGCCATATGCTTCCCATGAGTTAAGTGTGAGGGGGCTTTTGGTCGCGAGCTTACCGTAACGGCAGTAGGGCCGGGAAGAGCGATTTCAGGTTCGGTCGGTGAAGAGCACCCCCCCCACGGCGATGTCTTCGCGCTCCAGCTCGTTGATGATCACATAGGTCGCCTGCGCCGGCGCCTTGGTGACCTCCACCATGGCCGCGGTGATCTTCTCGGCCAGCAACCCCTTTTGTTCCTTGGTCAATTTGGATGCGATGTCGATTCTTACAAACGGCATGGTGTCCCTCCTCTGAAAATCGTTGAAATGGTTTACCCCTGGTTTGGAATTCTTTTGCGCTTTTTGCGCTTTTTTGTGGCGAATGTTTTTTTGGTGCTTAACCGAACTGCGGCTCCACGCCGATGCCGGGACCGGCGCCGGTCAGGTCGAACCTGCCGCTGTCGTCCAAATAAGGGGAGTGCGCCAGCGGTCCCTTGATGAAAAAGGTGGTGTCGATATCCAGGAAATCGAAGCAGCCCAGACCGGCGGCGAAGTGGGCCGAGGCGGTGATCGAAAGGGCGCTCTCCATCATCGCCCCCAGCATCAGCTTGACCCCGTGGCCGCTGGCCAGCCGGGCGATCTCCGCTCCTTCCAGAAAACCGCTTTTCATGGACTTGACGTTGATGGCGCTCACCGCGCCGCTGTCGAGGGCCCGCCTGGCATCGGCCAGCGAGCCGACGCTTTCGTCGGCGCAGACCAGCGTCCCGCTCCCTGCCAGGGCCGCCGTGATCGCCGCCAGCCCCGCCCAGTCGGATTTCGGGACGGGTTGCTCGAGCAGCGCCGGGCGCACTCCGCGCCGGTCGAGCCGATCCAGAAAGGCCAGCATCCGTTCAACATCGAAACCCATGTTGGCGTCCAAAATCAGCTCGCTGTCGGGCGCCGCTTCCCGCACCGCCAGGACGCGCTGCAAATCCAGTTGGTCGTCCTTGCCGACCTTGATCTTGAACGCCTTGAACCCCCGTCGGGCAAAGCGAGCGGCGGCTGCCCGGGCCTCCTCAAGCGAGCCGATCACGATGGTGATGTCGGTTTCGAAGCAGAGCGACTCCCCTTTGCCGGCCACCGGAGCGAAGAGCCGGTAAAACGGGACGCCCTGCACGCGCGCGGATAAGTCCAGCAACGCCATTTCCAGGGCGGCCAATCCGGCGTGGTTGCCGGCAAATGCCGGGGCGAATTCCCGACAAACCTCTTCGGCAGTCTCGATGCGGCGCCCGCTGAGCGCCGCGGCCGCGGCCCGCAGATTGGCCAGGGTCGCCTCCACGGTTTCACCGGTAATGTGTGTGGCGACGGCGGCCTCCCCGTAGCCGCAGACGCCGTCGGTGCTCCGCAGGCGCAGGAAAACGTTGGCCAGTTCGTCGTGCTGCCCGGTGGCGATCCTGAACGGGGTGGCAAGCGGCGTCCGGATGATGGAAGCCGTGGCGTCGGCTACGACAAAGGCTGATGCTGCCATACGATGCTCCTCCGACCCGACCCTCTTAAAAGTCAGGGCAACTATTCAGCACCTGTTTTCGTAGGTCGTCGTTGAGGTACGAAACGCGACGTCGCAACGGTGCCACGGGGGCAATGTCGCGTTTCACGATGAAGCCGTTCAACGCGACCTGCGGGTGTGCGAAGTTGCCGGCTGATGTGGTGAATAGTTACAAATCAGGTAATGCCTTTGCTGTTTAAGAACACGCCGTATCTTTTATCCTCGACCTGAATGTGTTTCAAGAGCCAGTCCCTGAGGAATTCCAGCACGCTCACCGACAGGGTCTCCCCTGAGGCGAGGTTCGCCTGCAGCGCATACACATTTGCCGTCAGTTTATCGTGCTGCATCTTATGCGTGGAGAAGCCAGGATAGCCGTGGGCCTGCAGCATCTTTTCTTCCTCGACGAGATGAGTAGCGGTATAAAGTGCCAGCGCGTGCAGCACCATCCCCACGATCTCGTTTCCTTCGCCGTCCAGCATCGCGTCGTAAAGGGAATTGATCAGATTAAGCAGTTTTTTATGCTGGTCGTCGAATTTGCGCACGTTGACGCTGAGATCGGAATTCCACTCCATAAATCCCATAACTCTT
>CAIYDQ010000323.1 GCA_903925075.1 uncultured Geobacter sp. | reverse complement strand
CTGGTCGCCGCCAGGAACGACGAGTTCGGCACGCTGGCCGGACATTTCAACCGGTTCATCGACCGGCTGCACGACATCGTCGCCAAGGTGACCGACGACACGGTGAAGGTTTCGGGAAGCGCCAGCCAGTTGTTCATGAACTCGGGCACGCTGACTGCGGTAAGCGACCGGGCGGCCGCGGAGGTCTCGGCGGTTGCCACCGCCAGCGAGCAGATGTCGGCCACCTCCAACGACATCGCCCGCAACTGTCAAGCGGCCGCCGGAAGCGCCAGCCGTTCCACCGAGCTTGCCGAGCTGGGATCGTCCGTGGTAAGGTCGAACGTGGCCATCATGGGGAGGATCGCCGATCAGGTGCAATCGGCGGCCCAAACCATCGAAAACCTGGGCTCGCAAAGCGACCGCATCGGCGAAATCGTCGGCACCATCGAGGACATCGCCGATCAGACCAACCTCTTGGCCCTGAACGCCGCCATCGAGGCCGCCAGGGCCGGAGAGCAGGGGCGGGGCTTCGCCGTGGTCGCCGACGAGGTGCGCGCCTTGGCCGAACGGACCACGCGGGCCACGCGCGAAATCGGCGAGATGATCAAAGCGGTGCAGCAGCAGACCCGCGCCGCGGTCTCGGTCATGGAGCGGGGGGTCGAAGAGGTGGAAAAGGGGACCCTGGAGGCGTCGCGCTCCGGCGCGGCCCTGGACGAGATCCTGTCCCAGATCGGCGGCCTGGCCATGCAGATCAACCAGATCGCCACCGCCGCCGAGGAGCAGACGGCCACCACCAACGAGATCACCCAGAACATCCATTCCATCAACGACGTCATCTTCCGGACCCAGGAATTCGCCAAGGTCTCGGCTCAGGAGGCGCAGGGACTGGGTGCGCTCTCCGAAGGGCTGCAGGACGGGGTCAGGGAATTCCGCACCCGCAGCACGGACCTGCTGATACTGGAAATCGCCAAAAACGACCATCGCCTGTTCGTGAGCAGGATGCACGCCGGCGTGAGGGGCGAAATATCGGTGATCCCGAACGACATCGCCACCCACCATAGCTGCCGTTTCGGCAAATGGTACGACGGCGTCGGCCGCGAGATGTGCGGCGAGCTGTCCAGCTTCCGGGCGATCGACGGACCGCACGAACGCATTCACGCGCTGGCGAAGGACGCAGTGACCGTGGCGGGATCGGGCGATCTGCCGCGGGCGTTGAAAATGATGGACGAAGTCGACTCGCTCTCCGTGCAGGTGATTTCCATGCTGACCAGCATCCGCAGCGAGTTCGAAGCAAGGCGCCGCCCTTGAGATCGCGGGCGCTTGCCGCGGCGGGTCGGCGATTTCAGCAAGATGCCGGAGAGAGTTCATGAAACGAATTAAAACCCTGATCGTAGACGATTCGCCGGTGGCTTTACAGATGGCGGCCGTCATGCTCGAGCAATGCGGCATCGACGACGTTGCCGCGGCCGTAAACGGGCTACAGGCCTTGGAGCACTTTCAACGGGCCTTGATGGACGGAACGCCCTATGCTCTGGTGCTGCTCGACATCGTCATGCCGGTTCTGGACGGCCAGGAAACGCTGAAGAGGATGCGCGCCATGGAGAACTCCGTTGGGGTCTCGGCCGACGACAGGACGATCATCGTCATGGCCACGGCGCTGCACTCCGCCGACGACATGATGGACGCCTTGTTCGAAGGCGATTGCTCGGACTACCTGGTCAAACCGTTCGATGCGGAAGACCTGCGGGGGATGCTGAAAAAACATGGTCTCCTTGCCTGAAAAATTACCGTTGTCTCTCTGCGTGCGTTCCGCCTCGGGGCATGGGGCTTTCGGCTGATGGGCGCCTCCATGCACAGGGTCAAGATTGGGCAGATGATCACCCGGCAGGCGATCACCGTTACCCCCGACACGCCGATGGTCGAAGCCGTCGCCGTCATGGCGCAGCGCAGGATCAGCTGTCTGGTGGTGGTCGGAGACGAGCGCCCGGTCGGCATTTTCACCGAACGGGACCTGGTCAAATGCGCCGGCTACGGCGTAAGCTTCGCCGGCCGTCCGATTCGGGAATTTATGACCAGCCCGGTGGTCACCATTCCCGGCAGTCTCAGCCTTTACGAAGCCTACAACCTGCTTTTGACCAACGGCATCCGCCATCACGTGGTGGTGGACCGGGGGGGCAAGGTGGTCGGCGTGCTGAGCCAATCCGCCATTATCGAGCACCTGGGGCTGGAATACTTCGTGGAACTGCGCAAAATCGAGCAGATCATGAGCCGCGGCGTGGTTACGGTGGCAGCCGGCAGGCCGGTCCGCGAGGCGCTGGCTCGCATGGCCGGCGGGCGCATCAGTTGCGTGGTGGCGGCGCAGGGGGATCGGCCGGAGGGAATCCTCACCGAGCGCGACGCGACCCGACTTGTGGCTGCGGGCGCCGATCTGGACCAGCTGTCGCTGGCGGAGGCCATGACCCGCCCGGTGCGCACCGTCGCCGCCGGTTCCACGGTGGAAAGCGCGGCCATGACCATGAAGCGGCACGGCATCAGACGCGTGCTGGTGGTCGACGACTCCGGCAGGATCGCAGGGATCGTCACCCAGTCCGACGTCGTCAAGGGGCTGGAGGTGCAGTACGTCGACTCCCTGAAAAGGTCGCTCAACAACAAGGAGGACATCCTGAGGGAAACCGCCAAGGAACTGCTCGACAAGAGCGTCTACCTGGACGGCATTCTCAGGTCCTCCGTCGACCTGGCGATCGTCGCCACCGACATCGATTACCGGATCAAGTACTTCAACCCGGTGGCCGAAAAACTCTTCAATTACAGCGCGGAGGAAGCCATCGGCCGCTCGGCCCTCGAACTGCACGCCGTAAGGCTGAGCGTACCCGTGCGCCTGCTCAAGGTCCGCGAGATCGTGCTCAAGCGGGGGGAGTACCGCTTCCCCTTGAAGATCGAGCTGGAGGGGAGCCCGCGTTTTTACGACGGCAGGGTGACCGGCATCCGGGACCGGCTCAACCGCCTGGCGGGTTTCGTGATGATGCTGCGGGACGTGACCGAGCGCAGGCGCCGTCAGGAGGAGATCAGGCATCTGGCCTACCATGACGCGTTGACCGGTCTCCCCAACCGGGTACTGCTGGTCGACCGCATCGCCCAGGCGCTTTCCCGGGCCGGCCGCAACGCGAGCCGCTGCGCGCTGCTCATGCTCGACCTGGACAACTTCAAGGAGATCAACGACACCCTCGGCCACGGCGTCGGAGATTCGCTGCTGCAGGCGGTGAGCACCCGGCTGCGGGAGTTGGCGCGTAAAAGCGACACCGTCTGCCGTATGGGAGGCGACGAGTTCGTGCTGCTTTTGTCCGGCTGCGTCTCCCGGGAGGACGGCGATCTGGTCGCGGGGAAGATCCTCAGTGCGTTCCGGCACCCCTTCGCCTGCGCGGGGCGGCCGCTGCGCGTCACCGCGAGCATCGGCATCGCCGTTTATCCCGAGGACGGCGCGGACGAAGAGACCCTGCTGAGAAAAGCGGATATCGCCATGTATCGGGCCAAGGAGGACGGGCGCAACGCCTTCCGGCGCTGGACGGCCGCCGAGCCGCCGATTTTGGGCGAGCAAAAGCGGCCGGCAACTAAAGGACGACAACATTGAAAGCTCAGTCGCAAGCATCGCAGCCGCCGCCGACACACGGCGACAAGATTTTGGTAGAGGCGACCTGGAACGATTTTTCCTCCCGCTTCATGTTGATGGAAGGGATCGAAAAATGCCCGATTCCGATGTTCGTCATCGACCGCGAGCACGTCATAACCAATTGGAACCTCGCGCTCGCCAACCTGACCGGGTTGGCGAGCGACGAGATGGTCGGCACCCGCAACCATTGGCGGGGGGCCTACGGCAGCGAGCGGCCGACCTTGGCCGACTTGATCGTCGACGGCACCCTGGAACAGGAACTCGACACCTACTACCATGGCAAGTACCGGCGCTCGTCCCTGCTGAAAAACGGCGTCGAGGTATCCGATTTCTTTCCCGAATTGGGCGACGACGGCCGCTGGCTGTTCTTCACCGCCGCGCCGCTTAGGGACCCTGCGGGACACGTGGTCGGCTGCATCGAGACCATACAGGATCAAACCCACAGCCGTCAGGCCGAGGCGGCGCTCAGGGAAAGCAAGGACTTGCTGCGGCAGATCGTCGACGGCAGTTCCATCCCGACCTTCGTCATCGACCGCGAGCACCGCGTCACTCATTGGAATCGCGCCTGCGAAACGGTCACCGCTCTGGCCGCCGCCGACGTCGTCGGCACCCGGGACCAGTGGCGGGCCTTCTACATCTCGGAGCGGCCGGTGATGGCCGATCTGATTCTCAACAGCGCCCTGGAGAGCAACATCGACCAGTTCTACCACGGCAAATTCCATCCGTCGCAGCTGATCGCGGGAGCGTTCGAAGCAGAGGATTTTTTTCAGCACCTGGGAGAGAACGGCCGCTGGCTGTTCTTCACCGCCGCGCCGCTTTTCGATGCCGACGAGAACCTGATAGGGGTCATCGAGACGCTGCAGGACATAACCGAGAAAAAACTGGTGGAGCAGGCGCTGCGGGAAAGCGAAGAAAAGTACCGGACCATGAGCATCACCGACGCCCTGACCTCGCTTTTCAACTCGCGCCACTTCTACGATCAGATCGGCATCGAAACCACCCGCGCCCGACGCTACGGGCGAACCCTCTCGCTGTTGTTGTTCGATCTCGACAACTTCAAGAAGATCAACGACACCTATGGTCATCTGGAGGGCGATCAGGTACTGGCGGCCGTCGCCGGCGTGATCAAGAACAACCTGCGCAGCATGGATACCGCCTATCGCTACGGAGGGGAGGAATTCACCTTGCTGCTGCCGGAAACCGGCATCGCTCCGGCCGTAAATCTCGCGGACCGTCTGCGCCAGAGCATCGCCGACACGCCGATGACGACGTCTTCAGGCGCCGTGATCGCGGTCACGGTGAGTATCGGCGTCGCAGAGTACGTCGCCGGGGAAATCGTGGAAAATTTCGTGCGCCGCGCCGACGACGGAGTCTACGAGGCCAAGCGCAGAGGCAAGAACCGGGTGGTCGCAATCGCCCTGGAATGAGTCACCTCAGGAACAGGTGGCTGTGCTTGACCGAAAATTCGTATGCTCGCTTGACCCTGGTCAACAGGGTCGTTTCCTTCACGGGTTTCGGGATGAAGTCGAAGAAACCCTTTTCGAACGCCTGTGCCTCGGTGGCGGCGCTGGCCGAACCCGAGATCAGGATGATCGGAATCTGCTTGGTCTCGGGAACCGACCGCAGGGCGTACAGCAGTCCGAAGCCGTTGAGCTTGGGCATCTCCATGTCGGTCAAAACGACGTGCGGTTTCTTGCTGATCACCTCTTTATAGGCATCGAGGCCGTCCGTCGCTGTGATCACGCGATAGTGCCGCGACAGTATCTCCTGCATGGCTTTCAAGACCGCCGGGCTGTCCTCGACCAGGAGCACGGTTTTCTCCGTCGGCTCCGTCGATTCCTTGCCGAAGTAGTGTCTGCAGATGGCCTTTTTAATCTCGCTCTTGCTGCTTACGTACAAGGAGACGCAGAGCTCGTTGTTGGCGGCTATGTTGCCCACGATTTTGGTTTCGGTCGGGTCCGCCGTCGCCAGGGCCAACTTGCTTCCTTCCAGGCGCAGCGGGAAAAGCATATTCTCCAAGGCCACCTCCGCGGAAAACACCTTGAGGAGTTCAGGAGGAAAAGCCCTGTCGGCAAAGTCGAACAAGGGCTTCAAGCCGTACTGCTGGGCAAGGGCCTGAGCCAGCTCCCTTTCGGTGATCAGCCCCATCTCTTCCAGCATGACGCCGAATTTCTTCTCCAGCCTGTTCGCCATGACGACGACTCTTTCAACTGAGATACGGCTGAGTAGTTCCTTTTCAATTAAAATATCGCCCAGCTTTTTAAACGGCATAACCTGCCTCTATTTCACTATGTAGCGCGCTTTTATACTGGCTAAATCTTAGCTTAACACGATTGCTCCTGTCAACGTTTTAGCGAAACATCAATAGCGTCCGACCCGGAAGGTGCCATGAGCAAGAAGAAACAGCAATTCCCCCGCCGACTGTTGCGCGACACGCTCTATCTTTTCGGCGCCCTGCTGCTGATCGTCTTCACCATCGAAATGTTGATCATGTTTCTGCTCCCCTACATTCTTCCCGGCGTCGGCAAGAGCCTGGAGAATTTCGCCGATGCTTTCCTTTTGGCGCTCTGCAGCGCGCCCTTCATCTGGTGGCTGGTCGCCCGGCCGCGGCTCAGGCTGTCGGAAAAGGTGCTGCGGCAAAGCGAGAAACGCTTCCACTTCCTGTTCGAGAACATGCTGGAGGGATACGCGTATTGCCGGATGGTCGGCGGGGAAGGCGAGCCGCGCGACTTCGTCTACCTGAGCGTCAACGCCGCCTTCCAAAAGTTGACCGGCCTGCGGGACGTGGTCGGCAGAAGGGTCAGCGAGGTGATACCGGGCCTGCGCGAGTCGCATCCCGAATTGCTGGAGACCTATGCCAGAGTGGCGTCGACCGGCAATCCGGAACGATTCGAAAGCTATGTCGAGCCCCTGGGGGTCTGGTTTTCGGTAAGCGTCTACAGTCCCGAAAGAGGCTGCTTCGTCGCCGTCTTCGACAACATCACGCTACGCAAACGGGCGGAAGAGGAACTGCGCGAAAGAATGCATCTCGCCGCCCTCGGCGCCGAGGTGGGAGTGGCCGTCACCACCGGCGAAAACCTGTCGGATACCCTGAAGCGCTGCGCCGAAGCGATCTGCCTGCATCTCGACGCGGCGTTTGCCCGCATCTGGCTTTTGAACGAAAAAGAGAACGTCCTGGAACTTCAGGCCAGCGCCGGGATGTACACCCATGTCGACGGTCCCCACGGCCGGGTACCGGTGGGGAAATTCAAGATAGGGCTGATAGCGCAGGAGAAAAAACCCCATCTGACCAACGCCGTGGTCGGCGATCCCCGGGTGGGCGACCAGCAGTGGGCTAAACGCGAGGGGATGGTCGCCTTCGCCGGACACCCCCTGGTGGTCGCGGACCAATTGGTCGGCGTGATGGCCATGTTCTCCCGCAAGCCGCTCACCGACGCGGCCTTGGGAGCCCTGGCGGCGATTTCGGATCAAATTGCGCTGGGAATCGCGCGCCTGCAGTCCGCGGAGGCCCTGCGGCAAAGCGAAGAGCACTTCCGGCTGCTGGTGGAACACGCCCCGGACGGCATCGTCATTCAGACCCGCGGCTGTTTCTCCTATGTCAATCGCGCCGCCCTGGAGCTTTTCGGCGCCAAAGGGAAAGAGGAAATGTTGGGCAAGCCCGTCGCGGAGCGCTTCCATCCGGACTGCCGCGACAATTTGCGGGAGCGCATGGCGACGCTCAACGAGCTGCACCAAGCGGTGCCGGTCAGGGAACAGCGCTGCCTGCGACTTGACGGCGCGATCGCGGATTCGGAGGTGTCGGCCGTGCCTTTCGAGTTCAAAGGCGAGCACGGCGCCTTGGTGTTCATGCGCGACATCGGCGAGCGCAAACTGGCGGAAAGGAAGCTGAAGGAGATGCAGGCGCGGATAATCCAGCACGAAAAGATGGCTTCCATCGGCCAACTGGCCGCCGGGGTGGCGCATGAAATAAACAACCCCATCGGCTTTATCCGCAGCAACATGAGCACCCTCGGCAAGTACGCGGAGAAACTGGAGGGCTTCATAGCCGTTTTGGAGCGCGCCGTGCAGCAGGGGTGTGCCGACGAGGTCCGGCAGGAGGTGGCCCGCAGCCGCAGCCATTTCAAGGTCGATTATCTTTTGCAGGACATGCGGCAACTGGTCGAGGAGAACCTCGAGGGGACCGAGCGGGTAAGCGCGATCGTCCAGAACCTGAAGACCTTTTCTCACAGCGACGGGGAGGCCATGGTCGACGCCGACCTCAATGCCTGCCTGGAGAGCGCCGTGAACATCGTCTGGAACGAGATCAAGTACGTGGCCACTTTCAAGCGCGATTACGGCGAGATCCCCTTCCTGCGCTGCAACCCCCAGCAACTCAACCAGGTGTTCCTGAATCTGCTGGTCAACGCGGCCCACGCCGTCGGCAATCAGGGCGAGATCGCCGTCAGGACCTGGTTCGCGGACGGTTCGGTCAGTATCGCCATTTCCGATACCGGTTGCGGCATCCCGGTTGCCGACCGGCAACGCATCTTCGACGCCTTCTACACCACCAAGGAGGTGGGCAAGGGAACCGGGCTGGGACTTTCCATCTCGGCTGAGATCGTCAAGAAGCACAACGGAGAGATCGCCGTGCAAAGCGAGCCGGGCAAGGGCTCCACTTTTACGGTGCGCATCCCCGCAACCCCTTGAGGGCGACCTTCCCCAGGCCGCCGCAAAGCAATTTAACTTGTGGAAAACTGATCGGAACTGATATGGTCGGTCGGCGCCGAAACAATACACCATGAGCGGGGAGCGGCCATGTCATCTTCCAACGTACCCAGACCGTTGCCCCTTTTTGCCGGCTTGCTGCTGATCGTTGCCCTGGCCGAACTCCTGGTCATGTTCGCCCTGCCGCGCCTGCTCCCCCCCGGCTCTCCGGAATACGTGCGAAACTTTTCCGACGCGCTTCTTTTGCTGGCCCTCGCCGCTCCCTTCGTCTGGTGGTTGGTGGTCCGGCCCCTGCGAAACCTGGCCCTTAACGAATTTGCCCGCGCCGAGGTCTCGCTGGGATGCATAGAGGACGCCGCGATCGGTTTCGAGCGCAAACGGTATCAGGAACGATTGGAGTATCAGGAACAACTGGAGTATCAGGCCGACCATGACGGATTGACGGGCCTGCCCAACCACAACCTGCTCATCGACCGCATTCGTCAGGCGCTGCTCATGTCTCATCGCAGCCGCCAGGAGGTGGCGGTCTTCTTCCTCGATCTGGACAATTTCAAGTTCGTAAACGATACCCTGGGGCACGACGTCGGCGACCTGCTGCTGAAGACCGTCGCCGAACGCCTGGCGGGATGCGTGAGGTCGGGAGACACCGTGGCGCGCCAAGGCGGCGACGAATTCGTTGCCGTCGTTTCCGGCAGGGCCGTGGCCGACAACGCCTCGCTGATCGCCGGCCAGATTTTGGCGGCGCTGGCCCGGCCCTTGCCGATAAACGACCACGAGCTCTTCGTCACCTGCAGCATAGGAATCGGCGTCGCCCCCAGGGACGGGGAGGACGCGCAGACGCTGCTAAAGCACGCCGAGGTGGCCATGTATCGGGCCAAGGAGCAGGGGCGCAACAACTTCAAGTTTTTCGCGGCCGAGATGAACGCCCGAGCCTTGGCGCGCCTGTCCATGGAAAAGCATCTGCGGCGGGCCCTGGAGCATGACGAGCTGTTGGTGCATTACCAGCCGAAGGTGGATCTGCGCTCCGGCCGCGTCGTCGGCATGGAGGCCCTGGTCCGCTGGCAAAGTCCCGAGTTGGGGATGACCGCCCCGGACAGTTTTATTTCCCTTGCCGAGGAGACCGGGCTGATCGAGCCGATCGGCGCCTGGGTGTTGAAAACCGCCTGCGCGCAAAACAAGGCCTGGCAGGACGCCGGTCTGCCGCCGCTGGCCGTGGCCGTCAACCTGTCGCCCCGTCAATTCAGGCAGCGCGACATCGCCGGCCTGATCGGGCTGGCCTTGCTGGAGACCGGCCTGGAACCGCGCTTTCTTGAGATTGAGATCACCGAGAGCATGGTCATGCACGACATGGAGAGGGCGGCTGCCACCCTGAACGAGCTGAAGCGCATGGGGACCGGTCTGTCGATGGACGATTTCGGCACGGGCTATTCCAGCCTGAGTTACCTGAAGCGCTTTCCCTTCGACAAGTTGAAATTGGACCAGTCCTTCGTGCGGGATATCACCTGCGACCCCGACAACGCGGCCATCGCCAGGGCCGTCATCGCCATGGCGCACGGACTGCGTTTGAAGGTGATCGCGGAAGGGGTGGAAACCGAAGGGCAGTTGAACTATCTGCGCTCCCACGGCTGCGACGAAATGCAGGGGTTTTACTACAGCCGCCCGCTGCCGGCCCGGGAATTTCAGCGCCTGCTCGCCGAGGACCGTCGCCTGCCCGCGCCCCCCGACCATGACGGCCGCCGGCAACGGACGCTGCTCGTGGTGGACGACGAAAAAAGCGTGGTCGCCGCGCTGCAAAGGCTGTTCCTGCTGGAGGGGTACCGCGTGCTCACCGCGCAAAGCGCCGGCGAGGGGTTCGAACTTTTGGCCAACAACCGCGTGGCGGTGGTCATTTCCGACCAGAAGATGCCGGTAATGAACGGCACCGAGTTCCTGAGCCGGGTCAGGGAACTCTATCCGGATACGGTTCGCATCATGCTCACGGCGCACGCCGACCTCGATTCCATGAGCGACGCCATCAATCGGGGCGCGGTTTACAAATTTCTGAACAAGCCCTGGGATGACGATGTCATCCGGGAGAAGGTCGGCGAGGCCTTCAGCCATTACCGCGCGTACAGCCCGCAAGACGACCGATGCTGATTTTATTCGCCACCGTCGGGGAGTTTATGGGAGAATGCGCTCAAGTGATCGCCGGTTGCTCCGATATCTAGGGGAAGCCGTGCGCCGATTTCCGGCGGCTGCCGAATCGCCCCGCGCAGAGCGCGGCCGAAGCCGCGCCGGGAGGCCGGCCGGGAAAGAGCAGCGCCGTTTGGGGAGAGCTCCGCATGAACATCAAGCGCACCATCGCCGGAACCGTTTTCCCGCTGGTGGCGGCCTGCATGGTCCTCCTGACCCTGGCGGGCTACCGCTATCTCGCCCGCACCTTCAAGGCGACCATCTCTCAGCAGCATGCCACCATCCTCGCCATGGCGGCACGGCATCTCGACGGCGAGGTCGCGCGCTCGCTGGAGATGCTCCGGCTCGCGTCACAACGCCTCCCCCCGGCCGACCTCGGCGACCCGGCGTCCCTGCAGAGGAAGCTGGACGGTTTTCAGTCGATTCGGAGCTTTTTCGACGGCGGCCTGCTGGTGGTGGACCCGCAGGGACGCCTGCTCGCTCAAAGTCCGCAGCCGGGGAGCCCGGCGGGAAGCGGCATCCGGGGACACGACTACCTCGGCCGGGGGCTCGCCGCGGGCTCGCCGCGCGTCTCCGACCCCTTCCTGGCCGACTTCCCGAAAGATCATCCGATGATCGCCTTCTCCGTTCCCATCCTGCGACCGGACGGCTCGGTGGCCGGGCTGCTGGTGGGACGCAACGACCTGCTTTTGAGCGACAACCTGGCCGATTTCGGGGAGGTTACCCTGGGGACCCGCGGCCGGCTCTTCCTGGTGACAACCAGCCGCATCGTCATCATGCACCCGGACCGCACGCGCATCATGCAGCGGGTGGAGCCGGGCACGGACACGGGGCTGGACCGGGCGATCCTGAAGCACCTGCCGACGCACGGGGAGGCGAGCGGGGCGGGGGGGGAACCGATGATCACCTCCGCCAGGCCCCTTGGCAGCGTCCCCTGGCTGGTAGCCATCCAGTACCCGGCGGCCGAGGTGTACGCGCCGCTCAAGGACGCCCGCACTTTCTTCGTGCTTACCCTGGCGGCGGCTCTGCTGGCCATCCTGGGGCTGACCCAACTGGCGCTGCGCTTGCTGGTGCGACGCATCATGGCGCCCCTGTTCCGGCTGATCGGGCAGGTGCGCGACCTGCCGGCCAAGGAGGGGGAGGAGCGGCGCCTCGCCGTGGCGACGGGAGACGAGCTGGAAACCCTGGCGCTGGCGGTGAACGCGGTGGTCGGAGAGATGGACCAAAAGCGGGAGATCCTGGAGGAGAACCGGGAACTGTACCGGATCATCGCCGACTTCACCACGGAGCTGGCCGTCCTGAGAAACCCCGATGACACCGTGCGCTACATCTCTCCCAACTGCCTGGCGCTCACCGGCTACGCCGACCGGGAGTTCCTGGAGTCTCCGCGGCTTTTGGAGAGTATCGTCCACCCGGACGACCGCGCCCTCTGGAACCTGCGACGCAGCGCCGATGCCGGCCGGGACGGCTCGCAGATCGAGCTGCGCCTGAACGTCCGCGGGGGTGGAACGCGCTGGTTCAACTACACCTGCCACCTGGTGACCGGACTGGACGGCGCTCACTTGGGCGTGCGCGGCAGCTTCCGGGACGTCTCCCGCTACCGCGAGTTGGAGGAACTGCTGGAGGAGCAGCGCCATTTTGCCGAGAGCCTGCTGGAGAACACCTCCACCCCGATCTTCGTCATCGACAAAAGCCACCGCGTCATCGTCTGGAACCGGGCCATGACCGAGCTGTCCGGGGTGCCGGCCCGGGAGGTGCTCGGCACCGACCGCCAGTGGCAGTTCGTCTACCCCGAGAAGCGCCCGTTGCTGTGCGACCTGGTCATGGACGGCGAGACGGAGCAGATCGGCAGGCTTTACCGGAGCTTCGACAAGGATTTCGCGGTCCCGGGGGTGGTGCGGGCCGAGGGGTGGTACCGAAACATCAACGGCAAGGACCGCTACCTCTTCTTCGATGCGGCGCCGGTGCTAAGAAACGGAGAGATCGTCGCCGTGGTGGAGACCATCAACGACATCACCGACCGTGCGCGCGCCGAGGAGTCGCTGCGTCTTTTTTCCCAGGCGGTCGAGCAGAGCGCCAGCGCCATCATCATCACCGAGCTCTCCGGCGCCATCCAGTACGTGAACCGCAAGTTCTGCGAAACAACCGGCTACTCCTTCGAGGAGGCGATCGCCAAAAGCCCGAGCCTGCTCCGGTCCGGCAACCATCCGCCGGAGCTGTACGCCGATCTGTGGGAGACCACCAGGTCGGGACGCGAGTGGCACGGCGAACTGCAAAACAGGCGCAAGAACGGCACGCTCTTCTGGGAAAGCGTGCTCATCTCCCCCATCTTCGACAAAGACGGGGTCCTGACCCATTTCCTCAGCGTCAAGGAGGACATCACCGACAGGAAAGACGCGGAACGCCAGGTGCTGAAGAAGCAGGCCGAGCTGGTGCTGAAGCACGAACAGCTCACCAACCTGTATCGCCAGGTGGAAAAAGGGAAGCGCGAGTGGGAACAGAGCATGGACTGCATCGACGACATGGTGGCCATGGTGGACGGCGAGCGCAGGATCAGGCGCTGCAACCGGGCCTTCCTGGAGTTCGCGGCCTGCCCGCGGACGCAGCTCTTCTCCTCGGACTGGCGCGATTTGTTGCGCGCCGCCGGGCTCGACCTCGACCGGCTGGACGGACCAAGCGGCGAACTCTTCCACGAGCCGAGCCGGCGCTGGCTGACCCTCAACAGCTACCCCTACGGCGAGGGGAGCGACGAGGTGATCATGCTGCACGACCTGACCCAGATAAAACTGGTCTCCGAGCAGCTGGCGGATGCCTACCAGGAACTGAAGTCCACCCACTCCCAGCTGCTGCAGCAGGAGAAAATGGCTTCGATAGGACAGCTGGCCGCCGGCGTCGCCCACGAAATCAACAACCCGATGGGGTTTATCTCCAGCAATCTGGGGACCATGAGCAAGTACCTGGAGCGGCTGAGAGGGTTCCTGGAACTGCAATCCGCGAAGGTGGAGGAGGTCGCGCCGCAGGAACTCAAGGAGGAGTTGGCCCGGGCCAGGCGCGGCTTCAAGGTGGATTACGTGCTGGAGGACGCGAAGAGCCTCTTGGCCGAGTCGCAGGACGGGGCGGAGCGGGTGCGCAACATCGTGCAGAACCTGAAGAGCTTCTCGCGGGTCGACGACGCCAAGGCCAGCTACGTGAACCTCAACGAGTGCCTGGAGAGCACCGTCACCATCGCCTGGAACGAACTCAAGTACAAAACGACGCTGCACCGCGACTACGGCGAGCTCCCCGAGGTGAAATGCCTCCCCCAGCAGTTGAACCAGGTGTTCCTGAACATCCTGGTGAACGCGGCGCACGCCATCGAGACCCGGGGGGAGGTCACCGTCGCCACCCGGCGCGAGGGGGAGACGGTCGCCATCTCCATCCGCGACACCGGTTCCGGCATACCCGAGGAGATCCGCAGCCGCATCTTCGAGCCGTTCTTCACCACCAAGGAGGTGGGGAAGGGGACCGGCCTCGGGCTGTCGATCAGCTACGACATCATTCAGAAGCACGGCGGCAGCATCAGCGTGGAGAGCGCTCCCGGGGAGGGGACCACCTTCACCATCAGACTGCCGATCGAGGGGGTGTAGCAGATGAGCAATCGGACCCGAATACTGTGCGTGGACGACGAGCGCAACGTGCTGCGCTCGCTGCAGCGGATCTTCCTGGACGACGACTACGAAATCCTGACCGCTGGGACCGGGGAAGAGGGGCTGGAACTTTTGCACGCGGCCCCGCAGGTGCAGGTGGTGATCTCCGATTTCAGGATGCCGGGGATGAACGGCATAGAATTCCTGAAAGAGGTGTTCAAGACCCATCCCGACACCATCAGGATCGTGCTCTCCGGCTATGCCGACACGGCGGCGGTGGTGTCGGCCATCAACGAGGGGAAGATCTACAAGTTCATCGCCAAGCCGTGGAACGACGACGATTTGAGGATCACGGTGGCCAAGGCGCTGGAGACCTTCGCCATGCGCCGCAAGAACGCCCAATTGACTGAGGAACTGCGCCTGAAAAACGAGCAGCTGCGGGAGCTGAACGCCAGCCTGGAACAACTGGTGGAGGAGCGGACCTGCGAGCTGATGCTGCAAAACGCCGCCCTGCTACATGCCAGAAAGGTGCTGCGGCACCTGCCGGTCGGGGTGCTGGGGATCGGCTCCGACGGCGTGGTGCTGGACATCAACCGCGAGGCCGCCAAGCTGCTCGGCGTCAACGCGGAGGACGTGTTGGGGAAAAGCGTCCGCGAAGCGCTGCCGTCGCTGTTGGGCGCACCGGCGCCGGCCAGTTCCGGCGACGCCTGCAGCTATCAGACGGCGACGGTGAACGGCACGAAGTTGCAGATCAAGGGGATCACCGTGATCGAGGACGGGGGGGTGGGGGTGATTTTCACCGTCGCCAGGGCCGCCGCCAATTGAACGCAGACGGTAAAGACGAAGGAGAGGCAAGATGACAGAGCTGATAGCCCGTACCGCCTGCAAGGTCCTGCTGGTCGACGACGAGGAGAACATCGTCCGTTCCATCGCCAGGCTGCTGATGGAGGACGACCTCGACCTGGAGGTGCTGACCGCCAATTGCGGGGCCGCGGGGCTCGCGGTGATCGCGTCGCACCCGGACGTGGCGCTGATCCTGGCGGATCAGCGCATGCCCGGCATGTCCGGCGCCGAGTTCCTGCAAGAGGCGAGGGTTGCCGCGCCGGACGCGGTGCGCATGGTGCTCACCGGATACGCGGACATGACCGCCACCATGGATGCGATCAACAAGGGAGGCGCCTGGCGCTACCTGACCAAGCCCTGGGACGACGAGGTGCTGCGCCGTAGCATCCTGGAGGGGGTAGGGCAATATCGGCTGTTGCAGGAAAACCGGGCGCTTCATGCCCTGGTCGAGAAGCAGAACCGCGAGCTTTCCGAATGGAACGACAGCCTGAAGGGGCGCGTGCTGGAGCAGACCAGCACCATCCGACGCCAAAACGACGAGTTGAAGGAGAGAAACCGCAAGATCGGCGCATCCTTTCAACAGACCATCCTCGCCTTTTCCCGGCTGATCGAGCAGCACAGCAGCCAGTTGCAGGAACACACGAGGAACGTCACCGAGTTGAGCGTGCAGGCCGCCGCCGCCTTGAGACTGCCGCCGGAAGAGGTCGAAACCATTCGAAATGCGGCTCTGCTGCACGACATCGGGGTGATCGGCATGCCTGCGGAACTGCTCGATCGGCCGCCGGCCGAGTTGTCCGGCGAGCAACTGAAGATATTCCTGCAGCACGCGGTGCGGGGGCAGACCGCGCTGGATGCGGTCGAGGAACTGAGGGGGGCGGGGCTTTTGATCAGGCACCACCATGAGCTTTACGGCGGCAGGGGATTCCCCGACGGCGTCGCCGGCGCGGCCATTCCGCTTGGTTCCAGGATCATCGCCTTCGCCGATTTCGTCGACCGGGAACTGGACGAGCAGCGCGGCGAGCCGGCGGTGCTCTCGGTCCTTGCCCGGGCGAAAAGAGAATCGGGGAGCCGGCTCGACCCCGCGCTCTTCGAGACGATGCAGCCTTTGATCGGCGCGCTTTATACCCCGGCCCGCTCCCGGCGCGCCGGACCCGCCGAGAAAGAGCTGCGCCCAAAGCAACTGCTCCCCGGCATGACCGTCACCCGCAACCTGTACAGCGGCGCGGGGGTGCGGCTGCTGACTAAGGGAACCGTGCTGGACCAGGCCGCAATCGCCGCTATGCTGCGCCAATGCGCCCTCGATCCACCTTCCGGCGGCGTCTTCGTGAGCTGGAAGCCGTCGGCTGCCAAGGCCGATCCAGAGACGGACCTCTGCCTGGACGGGGCCGAGAAGGAGCTTAGGCCGAAGCAGCTTATGGCGGGAATGCGCATCACCCGCAACATCTACAGCGGCACCGGGCTGCTGCTCTTGACCGAAGGGACGGAGCTGGACGCGGGGTGCATAGTGGCGGTCAGCCGCTACTATGAGATCGACCCCCCTCTTTGCGGCATCTTCGTGGAGAACGCGCCGAACCCGCCGAACCCGTGCTGACTTTGACCAGAACAGCTCCACCTGGAGGTGCGCCATGCCTTTGGACAATACGATACTGATAGTAGACGACGAGCCGCTGGTGGTATTGGCTTTGATGCGGGGGCTGGA
The DNA here is from genome assembly GCA_903925075.1 of uncultured Geobacter sp. Taxonomy (GTDB): domain Bacteria; phylum Desulfobacterota; class Desulfuromonadia; order Geobacterales; family Geobacteraceae; genus Geomonas. The sequence continues at coordinate 72,572 of CAIYDQ010000323.1, read as the reverse complement.
CGAAGAGCCGTTTAAGATAACTGGCGCCGGCGGCGCGGAAGAGGCGCTGCTACTGATGGCGGGGCAGACTTTCAAGGTGGTGATCTCCGACGAGAAGATGCCGGGGATGGACGGCGCGGAGTTTCTCGCCCGGGTGAAGAAGCTCTATCCTGAGACGGTCAGGATCATGCTTACCGGAAACGCCAGCATGCAGTCGGCCATGCGCGCGGTGAACCACGGCGAGATCTACCGGTTCTTCGCCAAGCCCTGGAACGACACCGAACTGAAGCTTGCCATTTTGAGCGCCCTGGAGAAATACGACCTGGAACACGAAAACCGGCGGTTGTTGCGGACGGTGCGGCGCCAGTCCCGGGAGCTGAGACGTCTGGAGAGCGTGCATCCCGGCATCTGCGAACTCAGCAGGGACGAAAGGGGCGCCATCCGCATCGAGGAAGAGCTGAGCGAAGAAGAGATCGCCGGACTCATGGCCCAGTGCGGCGGAGCCGACGCGGAAGCGCCCGGAAAACGCTAGGGAAGCCGGCGTGGTCGACAAAAGTCGGTGCTGAATCCAATCATGAAGAAAGCCCCCGATCCAGAGAACGGATCAGGGGCTTTTTTTATGAAAGATGGCGAGATGGCGTAGCAACGACGACCAAGTGAATCCGGCCGCCGGAGATAGCGTAGCGGTGACGACCAAATGCCTCCGGTCGCCAGGGGTAGCGCAGCGGAGACGACCAGGTGCCTCCGGTCGCCTGGGGTAACGTAGCGGCTTCGACCAGGTGCCTCCGGTCGCCGGGGGTAGCGTAGCGGCTTCGACCAGGTGCCTCCGGTCGCCTGGGGTAACGTAGCGGCGACGACCATATGCTTTCGGTCGCCAGGGGTAACGTAGCGGCGACGACCATATGCTTTCGGTCGCCAGAGGTAACGTAGCGGCGACGACCATATGCTTCCTGCCGCCAGGAGTAACGTAGCGGCGACGACCAGATGCTTCCGGTCGCCAGAAGTAACCTGGCGGTGACGACCCAATGCATCCGGCCGCGCGAGTTAGCGTAGCGATATCCACCGAATGTATCGCGTCGCGAGGGATAAGGTAGCGATGGCAACCAAATAATCCGGACATGGCAAATAACGTAGCCAGGACGACCAAGTGCATGGGGTCAGAAAAGGTAACGTGACGATGACTCGCAGGAGCATGAGGTCGGTAGGGGCAAGACAACGAATCCGGGACGTCGATGGATAAAAAAGAAAAAAATTAGAAAAATTAAATTTTTCTTTGACTATCGGAAATGAGTCGATAACATTTGCTCGAACCAATCAAGATCGCCTTTCGGCGTATTCCTACAAAAGAGGAGGTGATGAAAATGTCCGTAAATCAGCTTGGCACCAACTTGTCGGACCTCAGTCATTCGGAGTTCGTATTAGTGGTTGGAGACTTCGCCAACCGCCTGCTCGTCCATTCCTTCTTTAAAAACAACTGGCCCGACTATATAACGCACCCGTTAAAGCTGAAGGAGCAATTGGCCGCCTATCACGAAGCTGCCGTCGTGGTTGACGCCGACGGAGGCCGTAAAAACCTGAAAGACCGCGACAGCAAGCGCGAGGCCATCTGCGATTCGGTGACGTTGATGGCCCAATACGTGGTCATGAGGGCAAACAGCGAAAACGACCCCAGCTTGCTGGAAAACCTCGGCTTGAAACTGAAGGAGAAACCGGTAAGGAGCAGAAAACCGAAAGACTCGGTCGTCTCGACTACGATCTCCGCAAAGCACGGTTCCGACTCCGGGGAGGTAATTGTCACCTACAGGAAAGTAGACGGCGCCGGAACATACGAATTGGAGATTTGCCAAAGCGATCCGAATGTGGAGGAAGCTTGGAGCACCGTGGGGCAGTACTCCTATTGTCGCGTCCCGCTCAGAGGACTGGAGCCGGCGAAAAGGGTCTATTTCAGGGTAAGATGCCACGGAACCGGAGCCCCCGGTCCCTATTCCCACTACATCGGCATCATCGTCTTGTGATGCGCGGAAAAAGCGATGCACGCCGGCTTCAAAACGCACATTTCTTAAAGAAGACCGCTGGTACGAAATATATGCAGCGTCAAGAGTAAAGCCCCTGATCCCACGAAGGATTCAGGGGCTTTTTTTATTCCCCGAGCCCCCTGTGCGGAGGGGAGGGCTCTCCCCGCCCACCTCTCAGCTTTTTGGAGAAGGGAAAGTAACCATCACCCGCAGACCCGAGCCCGCCTGGGTTGCAACGCCGAGACTCACTTTGGCGCCGACACGAGCAGCGATGGCCCGGACGATGGAAAGCCCGAGTCCAGAACCGATTTCCTCGCTGCCCAAGACACGGTAGAAGGGGTCAAAAACCCGCTCCCGTTCCGCCTCAGGAATGCCCGGGCCGCTATCCTCAACCACCAGGGTAATAGCTCTATCGGCGGCCAAAACGGACAGATCGACCCTCCCTCCCGCCGGCGTGTAGCGGATCGCGTTGTCCACCAGATTCTTGACGATAGTGATGAGGTCGACCTCGTCGACCAGGACTCGGGCGTCCAGGTTGCTTACCACCCCAACGTCGATCCCTTTGTTATCGGCCAGCGGGATCAAATCTTCTAACACACGTCGGTACACCTGCAGGACAGAGACGGCGCTGATAGGCATCTCTGCCGAGGACTGGGCTCGCGCCAACGACAAAAGCTGGTCTAGCAGCGTTCTGCCGCGCTCGATGCCGCGGCGCAGCGTGTCCAGTCGCTCATGCGCATTGGTAGACATTTCGGTCGCCGCCAACCGCTCGGCTTGCAGCGACAGCGCCGTAAGTGGGGAGCGCAACTCGTGCGCGGCGTCAGCTATTAGGCGCTGCTGTGCATCCATTGACTGCCGCACGCGTCCCAGAAGCCGATTGATCGCCTCAACGAAGGGGCGTATTTCGCTAGGGAGCGGTTCAAGGGCAATCGGGTGAAGCTCCTGCTCACCACGCTTATCGATGCCGACGGAGAGGTACGCAACCGTCTGGAAGATCTTTCGAACCAGATGGGCCACGACCAGCAACAGAACCGGAACAAGTATCAGAAACGGCATCAGAGTCCTCTTGGTTTGGGTATTCGGTTGGGCGCGTTGGCGTCCACCGTGAAGATCACTTTACGCCACGAGAGTTAGCCCAGAGTTAGCCGTGAAGAATCTCATCGGAAAGACAGAGGGCATTTCCCCCTTGTACGGCAGATACGTTTGATATAGAGTTTGGCAAGCGTGCATCCCTCAGGGTTATTCTTCCTGTCAAAGATGCCTATTGTGAACTCAATACCCGTAACCTGCAAAGATCCCTATGCGCGAAATCACCAAAAATGCCGTTGAAGCCCTGCTAAATCTCTTCGGCCGTGAGTCCTTCCGCTCCCTTTCTCGAAACAAAATGCGAAGCGCTCTATCGGCGATCGGTATTACCGTCGGTATAGCCGCTGTAGTTTGTGTGGTAGCCATCGGCACGGCCGGTTCACAGCGTGCCGAACTCATGCTCCAAAATTTGGGAGATAATCTTGTTCAGATCGAAGCAGGTTCTCGAAATGTGAACGGGGTGCGCTCCGGCAGCCACGGCATGACTTCCCTAACCATGGGAGACGTGCTAGCAATCAGGAGCGAACTGACCACCATTAAAAGTGCTTCTCCAAACGTGGACGGAACCCTGCTGGTCGTCTCCGGCAACCGTAACTGGACGACGCATTATCGTGGCGTTACCCCGGAATTCCTGGCGATCAAAAGCTGGGAGTTGGCGGAAGGGGCGGCATTCACCGGCGAAGACGTAGTACATGCCGCCAATGTTTGCCTGCTGGGACAGACGGTACGTCGGGAGATCTTCGGAGCGGATATGGCGGTCGGCCGGAGACTTCGTATCAACAAGGAGATGTTCAGGGTAACTGGCGTGTTGGCACCGAAAGGGCAGTCAGGCAATGGACAGGATCAAGACGACACGGTCATTTTGCCGTATTCCACCGTGCAAAAGAAACTGCGGGGAACCGGATCCTTATGGTTGGACGACATTTTGTGTTCGGCCGTCTCGCGTGAAGACACCCGGGGGGCGATCGACCAGATTACCTCTCTACTGCGCCAGCGGCATCGTATCCTGCCGGGCAGGGACGACGATTTCAACATCCGCCACCCGGAAGAGATCATCAAGGCACAGATTGCCGCCAAACGGACGCTCGCACTTCTGCTCATCAGCGTCGCTTCCATAGCCCTGCTGGTGGGCGGGATCGGAATAATGAACGTGATGCTCGTGTCGGTGACCGAGCGCACCAGGGAGATCGGTTTACGTCTCGCCATCGGGGCCACGACACGGGCCATACGGATTCAGTTCCTGGAAGAGGCCGTCCTCTTGTGCCTCTTCGGCGGTCTCCTGGGAGTCCTGGTCGGCATAGTCTGCTCTTTCCTCATAGGTCACACCTTGGGATGGCCCATGTCCATCCCCCTGGAAGCCCTGATCGTCGCACCGCTGTTCGCGATCGGAGTGGGTGTCTTCTTCGGCTTTTATCCGGCCTGGAAGGCCACTCAACTGAATCCGATCTCAGCCTTACGTCACGAATAAGGTATGATCCAAAAAGATTGCCGACCCCTGACTTTAGGCTCCCTTCCACTTGGTCAGGACCAAGAGGAAAGCCCCTGACCCTATGAAAAGGATTCAGGGGCTTTTTTTATTGATCGAGCCGGCAGTTAAAAGCCGCGCAAACGCGAAGTTACCGCCGAAAACGGGACCGATATGCCCTGCTCAGTGGGCGGATGACCGCTGTCCCACGCGGGAAATGTGTTGCCCTTTGGGCGCGTTAGGAGTAAATATTAACGAGCTTTCTGCCATTGCTGAAGAACGGACGCTCGCTTGCGACCGCGCCTTTAGCAGCCGGCGGACAACATCGCGGGCGAAAGGCCGGCGACAAGGATGCCAACGCCATGATCGGCAACAAACCAGACTCGGACCTTTGGTCCGATTGGCTGCTGTACCGCCGCCATGCAGACGACCCCTCCTACCAACAGGTTATTCGCCCGGTTATCGAACGCTACGCTGAGCGAGTTTTGGACGGCGCGCGCCTGGCTCCGGGGATGACCTTGATCGACGTCGGCGCCGGCGAAGGCCTGGTCGCCTTCCGCGCCATTGACCGCATCGGAGCCTCGCTGCGCGTGCTGCTTACCGACATCTCCGCAGCCATGCTCCATCATGCCGAGGCGCTGGCCGTCGAGCGCGGCGTCCGGGACCAATGCACTTTTTTGCAGGGGAGCGCCGAAAGTCTCCAAGGGATCGAGGGTGCGTCGGTGGACGTGGTCACCACCCGCGCCGTGCTGGCTTACGTGCACGACAAGGGCGCCGCTTTTCGTGAATTCCACCGCGTTCTCAAGCCAGGCGGCCGGATCTCCATGGTGGAGCCGATACATCAGGACGAGGCCTACGCGGCGCTCGCCTTGAAAACGATTGTCGATGGACAACCCCCTGAGAATCCCGACCGTTTCCTGCCTCTTTTGCATCGCTGGAAGGCCGCGCAGTTTCCGGATTCGCTGGAGAAAATCGCCGCCTCTCCCCTTGCCAACTATTCCGAGCGCGATCTGGTCCGTTTCGGGCAAGCCGCCGGCTTCGCCGAGATCCACATGGAACTCCATGTCGACGTCGCGCCCTCCGACGTCACCACCTGGGAGGTGTTTCTGGGCGTTTCGCCGCACCCGTTAGCCCCGCCTCTGGGCGTGATCCTCGCCGAACGATTTTCCGACGAGGAGCGGCAATTCTTCGAACAGATCATGCGCCCGACCGTCGAAGCCGGCCAATCCGTCTCCATCGATCGCGTCGCCTATCTTACCGCTCGGAAGCCGGCAACTTGACCGAAGGGCGGGGCCACAGATATAGACCTGGTTTAACCTCGGGTTATGGGCAGCAGTTGTTAATTTATCACAAGGAGGATGTATGAAAAAGATTGTCACAAGTATGTTGGCGTGCGGCGCGGCTATGGTGATGGCATCGACCGCTGTCGCCGGGGAAAGGGAAGGCGCGTTTTCCGTGTCGCCCTTTGTCGGCGGCTACACTTTCGGCGGAGTTCAACATCTGGAAACCGCTCCGGTTTTCGGGCTGCGCCTGGGCTACGATTTGACCGACAATTGGGAAGCGGAGGGCGTCGCCGATTTCCTGGCCACCAAGGGCACGCTCAATAAGACGAGCATCAACGCCCTGTCCTACCGCTTGGACGCACTCTACAACTTCCTGCCGAAGGGGCCGTTGGTGCCCTATCTCGCCGCAGGCGTGGGCGGCATCACCTACGGCCACGGCGGCGGCATCACCAACGGCCGCGGCAGCGACGGCCTTACCGCAGGGCGCAGAGTCACCGACGTCACCTTGAACGCGGGGGGGGGAGTGAAGTACTTCCTGACCGACTCCCTCGCCTTGCGCGGCGACGCCCGGCAGTTGTTCGTAATGGAGCAGCCGAGAAACACCAAGTTCAACTGGGAATACAGCGCCGGCCTGAGTTTCCTCTTCGGCGGCAAGCCCGCCCCGGTGGCCGCGGCCGCGATTGCGGAGCCTGCGCCGGTACAAAAACCTGCGCCGGAACCGCCCCCGGCCCCGCCGACTCCCGCGGCCGATCTCACCGTGGCGCCCGGCGCCATCGTCAAGGGCGAGGCCGCGATGTTGACCTGGAGTTCCCAAAACGCCGACAACTGCGAGATTCAACCGGGAATCGGCATGGTTCAGCCGCAAGGCACGGTAACGGTCAGGCCTGCCGACAGCACTTCCTATTCCCTCACCTGCAGCGGCGCCGGCGGTTCGGCCAAAAGCGCGGCGGAGCTCTTGGTAACCGCTCCGGCGCCGTCGGCTCCCACGGATAAGCTGACCGCTCTCCCCGGGTCCATCGACAAGGGGCAATCCGCGACCTTGACCTGGAGTTCGGAGTACGCCGACGCCTGCCAGATACAACCGGGAATCGGTGCCGTGCAGCCGCAAGGCTCCGTGAAGGTCGCACCGGCCGACACGACCGCGTACCTGCTGACCTGCAGTGGCGCCGGTGGCGTGGCGACGAGCGGGGCAACGGTCGCGGTACTTTTGCCGGCTCCGATGATGGAAGTCGCCCAGCCGGCGGCTCCGGCGGCGGTTGCCGTACTTTGCCGCCCGGCGGTGATCAACGTTCGCTTCGACACCAACAAGGCGATCATCAAGCCTCAATATCACGGCGAACTGAAAAAATTGGCCGATTTCCTGGCTGAATACCCCAAGGCTGCGGGCGTAATCGAGGGGCATACCGACAGTGCAGGGAGCAAGCAGGCCAATATGAAGCTTTCGCAGCGGCGAGCGGAGAGCGTGCGCAGCTACCTGATCAACAAGTTCGGGGTGGCTCCCAATCGCATTAAAGCCGTCGGTTTTGGCCCCACCAGACCGATCGCCGACAACAAGACCAAGGCCGGCAAAGAGCGCAACCGTCGTATCGAATCGAACTTCACCTGCGACGATAAGTAACGCCTCGCCCGGCGAAAGCCCGAGCGGAAGAGATCCAAAAACAACGCCCTTTCGGTATCCGATCCGAAAGGGCGTTGCCGTTTTCACGGGGGGTGCATAAACCTGAATACGGCAGTTCATTGCCACAAAAAGGCACAAAAGTCACAAAAAAAATCAAGACCGAGGAGTGCGCGTTTGACCTGCCGCTTCCTGGCATCTCTTCCCGATTGACAGAATTAACGGAGCCAGTGTAGTATTAAAAGCAGCACAAGGTAATTAAGCTTGTTAAACCTCTATGATTTTAAAGTTTGTGGAATAACGGGAACAGTATGCGGGCGAAAAAGCTTGGCGACATCTTGATCGAAAACCAATTGCTCTGTCAGAAGACGGTGGAAAGAGTCGTCGACATAGCAAACACGCGGGGGAAAAGATTCGGGGTCCTGCTGGAAGAGATGGGCTTGATCTCCGAAAAAGAACTGGCTCAGGCCCTCGCCGTGCAGTTTGGGCTGAAAATGCTGCTGGATCTCTCCAAAATGAGCTTCTCGACGGAAGTGCTCAATGTAATGACCGCCGAGGTCGCTTTGGAGAACATGCTGTTTCCTCTGAAAATAGAGGGGGACAAACTCGCCATGGCGATAGCCGACCCGACCTGCACCAAAATCGCCAACAACATCGCGGCCAACAACAGCTTATCCGTTTATTTGTACGTAAGCACCAAGCACGAGATCAAGAAGGCGATCTGCAAACATTATTTCGGCAAAGAGTCGATCGAGCCCACCGAAAAGACGGTTCTGGTGGTCGAGGATAATGAAGCGGTCTTGAAGTACATGAAGAACGCTTTGTCGAAGCAGTATCACGTGATCACCGCGGTAGACGGACTCGACGCCTACAAAGAGGTGATCAGCAAGAAGCCGCACGTGGTGCTGACGGATATGGAGATGCCGAAGCTGGACGGCTTCGGGTTGCTGTACGCCCTGCAATCGGTGCCGGAAACCAAGCAGATTCCGGTCATTCTCATTGCCGGCATCTCCAGCATTGCCGCCGAGGAACAGGCTTTCGAAAAGGGCTTTTTCGATTTCATCACCAAGCCGATCAAGGAAACGACCCTCCTCACCAGGGTGAAGCGCGCCTATGAATTTTCGGAGCGCCATCACCTTTTCCTGCGCTGAACCGCACGACTCACCCCAAAGAGCGAACGCGCTCCACGAATTCGGTCGTTATCCGCGAGAACTTTTCCGCCTCGGCGGCCGAGACGTAGTCGAAGCTGAAACGACGCGGGTCGACCCCCAGTTGAGGGAGCATCCGCTCAAGCAGTTCGGCCCGGCAGAAGGCGCGCAGATTGCCCTCTTTGTAATGGCAGTCGCCGGGATGGCAGGCGAGCACCATGACGCCGTCGGCCCCTTTTTGAATGGCCTCCAGAATCAGGGTCGGCTCCAGGCGCCCGGAGCACATGACGCGGATGACGGAGAGCTCCTGCGGCACCGGTAGCTGACTGGCTCCGGCTTTGTCTGCGCCGGCGTAGGAGCACCAGTTGCAAAGAAAGGCCACCACCTTCGGATTCTTCTCCCCGGCGCCCGACTCGTTTACCTTGGGCAGCTCCGCGGCCTGTGCGGTCGTCTGGCAGCTCATGAAAGTACCCCCTCTAGCTCGGCGCGCAACATGTCGCGCGAAAATCCCCGCCCGGTGATGGCGCCGGCCGGACAGGCGGCCACGCAGGTGCCGCATCCCCGGCAGAGCAGGTCGGCGACGGCGGCCCTTTTTTCCGCGCCGTCCCACGAGATCGCCTTGTAGGGACAAAGTTGCAGGCAGCTCTTGCAGCCGGCGCACAGGCTTGGCTCCACCGACGCGACCTGGGGGTCGACGATCAGGTCGCGCCCTTCGACCAGCTCGGAGAGCGCCAAGCCGGCGGCGGCGGTGCCGGTGGCGAAGGCTTCGCGGATGTCGCCCGGCCCCCGGCAGGCGCCGGCCAGATAGACCCCTTTCAAGGGCGAGGCGCAGGAGCCGGAAAGCGGGTGCGATTGCGCGATGAACCCGCCCTGGTCGCGGTCCAGCTCCAGCAGTCGGGCGAGGGCGGCGGTGCCGTCGCCCGGCACGATCGGGCGGCAGAGCACGATCATCTCGGCGGCGACGCTCGCCCCGCCGGCTACCGAGATGGTTCTGCCGCCGGGGCCGTTCTCGACGGCCAGCTCGGCGAAGGAGCGGTAACGGACGCCACCCTCCTGGCCGTGGTGGAACTGCCGGCCGGCATCCACGCCCGGCGCCGACTGCTCGCGGAAAAGCCGGCTGACGGCGATCCCCGGGGCCTTGCCCAGGACCAGGTGCGCGTACTTCAGCGCGGTGCGGCAGCAGGTGCCGCTGCAGTAGGAGATCCCGTCCGGGTCCAGGGAGCCGGCGCACTGCACGATGGCCAGGGACTTGGGCGCGGAGCCGTTCTCGCCCAAAAGCTCGCCGCCGCTGGGGCCGTTCATGGCCAGCAGCCGCTCGAAGGAGTAGGCGGTGTGCACGTCGGCCAGGCCGGCGAAGGGCGCCGGGATTTCCTGCAGCTCGACGGCGCCGCTGGCCACGATGATCGCCCCGGCGTCGATGCCGTACTCGCGCTCCTCCTGGTCGAAGCGCAGCGAGCCTTCCACCGGGCATTCCGCCTGGCAGGCCGCGCACTCCTCGCTCCCGTTAAGCCGGAGGCAAACGTCGGCGTCGATGTGCGGCAGGTTCGGGAGCGCGCCGGCGAAGGGGACGTCCACCGCGGCCATTTCGCCGCTGGCGTTCCAGCCGTTGGGGCGCCGCTGCGGGCAGACCTCCGCGCAGATCATGCAGCCGATGCAGAGCTCGGCGTCGATGTAGCGCGCCCGTTGCCGGACGGTCAACGACCAGTTGCCGAAACCTCCCTTCACCCCGGTCACCTCGGCCAGGGTCAAGAGCTGGACTTGGCCGCTCTCCGGGCCGTGCAGCAGCTCGCCCATCACCGGCTCCAGCAGGCAGGGACCGCACTCCATGTTGGGAAACAGCTCCTCGAAGCGCACCGGCAGCCCGCCGATGAAGGGCTCGCGCTCGATCAAGGTCACCTTGCGGCCGGCTTTGGCCAGGGTGAGCGCCGCCTGCATGCCGGCCGGGCCGGCGCCGATGACGGCGACCTCGGTGCGGACCGGCACGCTGCGCGCCTCCAGCGGCTGGTGGCGCTGCACGCGGCTGAGAGCGCCGGCCAGCAAGCGGGCCGCCTTCGCCGTTGCCGCCTGAGGGGCGGCGGTCACCCAGGAAATCTGCTCGCGCACGTTCACCATCTGCAAGAAATAGGGGTTGATGCCGGCGTCGGCCAAAAGCTTGCGAAAGGTCCCCTCGTGCTCGCGGGGCGAACAGGCCGCCACCACCACCCGTTGCGGCTTTTCGCTTCTCAGCCAGGGGACCAACTGCTCCAGGTTGTCCACGCCGCAGGCCAGGGAGTCGATCTTGAAGAGGGGCTTGGCGGGGTGGCCGGCTAGCAGCGCCTGCACCTTTTCCCAGTCGATGCGCTCGTTGATGAATCCGCTGCAGGTACAAAGGATCACGGCGGTCTTTGCTGATACGCTCATACTGCCTCCGCACAGATAAAGGGTGGCGACTCCGAAAGTAGCGTGCAGACCAGGTCGCAGGCGGGCTGCAGCGCCGCCGCGACCTCCGCGCTCAGGGTCTCGCTGAAGGTGCCGACGTCGCGGGCGACGATGCCGACCAGGTGGATGTCGCGGTCGGCGGGGAGCTCCAATCCCATGGCGCGGCCGATGGCGAGCGCTTCGGGGAGGGTGCAGTCATGGCTGCAGGCGGCGTTGCAGGTGCCCCCCGCGAAGCCCGCCAGCACGATCTCGCCCGCGGCGCGGCGCCCGTCCAGGAGCGCGTCCACGATCACCGCCCGCTTCGCTCCCGTCAGCTCCTCCAGCAGCAAAAGCCCGCCGGCGTGCGCCTCGACCAGGTCGACGCCGGGGAGGGGGCGCAAGGCAAGCTCCCGCACCACGCGCGGGCCGACCCCGTCGTCGCTTAGAAACGGCGATCCCAGTCCGATCACCACCATGCTCATCCCCGCACCACCCGATCGACGATCGCGCCGTCGCAGGCCTGGCGCAGCAAAAGCTCCAAGGGCGCCTTGCCCAGCGCGTGGGTCGCGCAGGAACAGCACGGGTCGTAGAGCCGGAAGGCCATTTCCACCCGGTTCAGGATCCCCTCCGAGAGCTTCCCCCCGTGGATCAGCCCCTTGGCGGCCTTCATGATCGACATGGACATGGCCGCGTTGTTGTTGGTGGTGCCGACGATCATGTTGACCTTGAGCAGCACGCCGCGCTCGTCGGTCTGGTAATGATGGGTCAGCGTCCCCCGGGGCGCCTCCACCGAACCGATCCCCACCCCCGCCCGGGGCTGCACCGCCTGCCGCACCTGCGGGTCGCAGATCTCGGGGTGATCGAGCAGCTCGCACATGCGTTCCGAGGCGTAGAGCAGCTCGATCAGCCGCGCCCAGTGGGTCGCCAGCCGATTGTGCACCGGGAGGTTGCGCCCCCCCGGCCCTTTGCCCCAGGCGTCGAAGGTCTGGTAGAAGCGTTCGAACTCCTGCTGCGCCAGCGGGGTGGCCATGCGGTCGGCCACGTTCAGGCGCGACAGCGGCGTGGCGTGGTAGACCCCGCTTTGCTGGCCGTCCACGAAACCCTGCCAGCCGATCTTTTTCAGGTAGGGGGATTTCAGATAGCTCCAGGGCTCGACCCGCTCGGCCACATGCTCCAGGTAATCCCGGGAGTCGTAGCGGGAGATCTCGTTGCCCAGCGTATCGACCACGCGGATCTTGCCGTGGTAGAAGTCGGGCGCGAGGCTCGCGTCCACCGTCCCCATGCTGTGGGTCTCGTGACGGTAAAGGTCGGAGACGACCAGATCGAGATAGGCCGGGTTCTTGAGGACGATATCCTCGAAGGCCTGCAGGGAAAACCTGGCGAATTGCACGTTTTCCTCCGCCCATTGGCGGAATTCGACGCGCTGGCCGGAAGTGACCGGCACGGCCCACCCCCCCGGCACGGCACCGCACAGATGCACGCCCCTTCCTCCCAGTTGCTTGATCAGTTCGTGGTTTCTCTTGCGGGCGCCGATCACCTGCTTGCCGACGTCGAGCCCCACCTTGCGGATCACCCCCAGGATGTTTCGCTCAGAGGGAGGGGCGTCGGGGCCGACGATGAAGTCGGGACCGCCCAGGCAGTAGAAATGGGTGGTGTGGTCGGTGACGAAAAAAGCCATGTAGATCAGTTCGCGGATGCGCCTGGCCGCCGGGAGGCACTCCACGCCGTAGGCCGCCTCCACCGCCTTGACGGCCGCCATGTGGTGTGCCTCGGGGCAGACCCCGCAGATGCGGTTGGTGATGTTGGGCATCTCCTCGGCCTGGCGGCCGACGCAAAAGGACTCGAAGCCCCGCAGTTCCGGGATCTGGAAATAGGCCGAGGAGACCTCGCCGGCGTCGTCCAGAAAGATCTCGATCTTGCCGTGCCCCTCCAGGCGGGTGATCGGGTCGATGGTGATGCGCTGGCTCATGGTTCGACCTCCGTGGCGCGGTCGGCTAGCACCGTTTCCGCGAGCGTATAGCGGTAAAAGGTGCCCAGCGGGTCGGGCACGCCGGCAAGCGCCGCCCTGAGGCCGGCGTGCAGGCTCCCCTCGTCCTGGCCCGGCGCGCTCCCCGGATCGAGAGCCGCGGCGAGGGTGGAGAGCGCCGTGGCGCCGGGATCGGAGTCGCGGTCCAGCGGACCGTAGCACCCCGTGCACGGCATCGCCGTCGCCGGGCAAAGCGCCTGGCAGCCGCCCCTGGTGGAGGTTCCCAGGCAGGCGAATCCCTGTTCGAGCAGGCACCAGTCGTCGGCCGGCACCGCTTCGAAGGGGCGGAGCAGGCGGGGGGCGAGACGGTTGCGCTTTTCCCGGGGGCACTCGTCGCAAACCGCGCGTGCGCTGCACCCCAGGAGGGAGCCGGTCGGCGGGAGCGGCGCGCCGGAAGCCACGTGGCGCACCACGGCGAGGATCTGTTCGGGTTCGGGCGGGCAGCCCGGCATCGAGTAATCCGCGGCGACCGCGTCGTGCAGGGCGAGGACGCGCTGCAGGAAGGGGGGGAGGCTCAATTCGCCGTCGGGGACCGTGCAACTCTCACCCGGAATCAGCCGCTCGGGGTTGTCGAGCCCCGGCGCGTTGAGAAAGGCCGTCTCCAGCACGTGCTCGATGCCGTGCTGGTTGGCCAGGGAAGGAATCCCGCCGGTGGCGGCGCAACTGCCGAAAGCCACCAGCAGTTGCGACTTTCGGCGCAGCAGTCGGGCCATCTCCAGGTTTTCCTCGGTGCGCAGCGCCCCGTTGAAGAGAGTGAGAAAGATCGCGCCGTCCGGGAGCGCTTCGATGTCCTTCTTCTTGGTGTCCAAAAGGCATGGGCAGAACATGAAGTCGAAGTGGGCGTCCACCTCGAGAATGGCCTCGTGGATATTGGCCAGGGCGATTTCGCAGCCGCCGCACGAGGCGGCCCAGTACATGGCCAGTTTCGGTTTTTGAGCGGTCATAGGTCCAGCTCCTTGGGGGGAGAGAGGTACTTCCTGTCAAATGCTCAAGGTGGCGTAACTATATTTTGCTGTCAAGCACCTTATTCACCTTGGCGGTCAGATCCCGCAGGGAGAAAGGCTTCTGCAGAAAATTAACACCCTCGTCCAGCACGCCGTGCTGCGCAATGGCGTCCGCCGTGTATCCCGACATGAAGAGGCACTTGAGTCGAGGATTGAGGGCGCGCAAGGCCAGCGCCAGGTCCTTGCCGTTCATCTCGGGCATGATCACGTCCGTTATCAGCATGCTGATTTCCCCGCGCTCCTCTTTGGCCAGACGTAGCGCCTGCGCCGGAGTGCTCGCCCGCAACACGGTGTAGCCCTGATTTCCGAGGAAGGTGGCCGCCATGTTCAAAATGGCCTCGTCATCCTCCACCAGCAGGAGGGTCTCGCGGCCGCAAGCCTCGGGCGCCGCCGAGCCTTCGGTCGGAGCCTGCTCGCCCTTGCCCAGGTAGCGCGGGAAGTGGAAGGTGAAGGTCGTGCCCACGCCCGGTTCGCTGAAGACCTTGATCAAGCCGTTATTCTGTTTGACGATTCCGAAAACGGTGGAGAGCCCGAGACCGGTCCCTTTGCCGACTCCTTTGGTGGTGAAAAACGGCTCGAAGATGTTGGCCAGCGTCTCCTCGTTCATGCCGGAGCCGTTGTCGCTTACGGTCAGCCGCACGAACTCCCCGGGGGAAACGACCTCTCCATGGAAGTAGCCGTCGTCGGCGACGATGGCGCAGTTTTCCGTTTGTATGGTGATCTTGCCCACGTCCGCCATGGCGTCCCGGGCGTTGATGCACAGGTTGGCCAGCAACTGATCGACCTGCGAGGGATCGATGTTGATCTGCCACAACTCCGCGCCGGGCTGCCAATCGAGCGGCACGTTCTCGCCGATCAGCCTCTGCAGCATCTGCAGCATGCCCGCCACCGCCTCGTTCAGGTTCAGCGCCTTGGGCTCGATGATCTGCTGGCGAGCGAAGGCCAACAGTTGCCGGGTGAGGCCGGAAGCCCGCTGCGCCGCCTTGTTGATCTCTTCGAGCTGCGAGAAGATCGGTTGCCCGGGGTCGGAGGTCAGCATTCCCAATTCCGAGTAACCGTGAATGACCGTCAGGATGTTGTTGAAATCGTGCGCCACGCCGCCGGCCAGGCGGCCCACCGATTCCATCTTCTGGGCCTGTTGCAATTGGGCTTCCAGCTTGGCTTTTTCTTCCTGCGCGCGGTTTCTTTCGGTGATGTCGAAGACGATCTCCAAAAACACCTTATGGCTGCCGGAATCGATCAGTTGCAGGTGGACCTCGACCGGGTAGGTCGAGCCGTCCGATCGCCGGTGCACGGCCTGGAAAACGAGTGAGTCCTGGGTGCCGTCAAGCAGGGGGAGCGTCAGGTTGCGGTATGAGGCTTCGGTGAAGCCTTGTTTGATGTCGACGGGCGTCAGACCGACGATTTCGTCGAGGGCGTACCCGAGGTTGCTGAGCGCCCCTTGGTTGACGTGCTGGAACTTGAGGGTCTCGGAGTTGGAGATGTAAACCTCGTTCAAACTTTTTTCCATGACGGCGGAAAGGTGTTGGCGTTGTTGTTCCGTTCGTTTGTGCTCCTCGATCTCTTCTTCCAGGATGATCGCTTGCTCCTGAAGAGCCTCCTGAGCCGCCTGCCGTTCGCCAATTTCCTCCTCAAGCAGCAGCGCCTGGTCCTGCAGTTGTGCCTGCGCCGTTTTGCGCTCCTCTATTTCGCTTTCCAGCTCGACCGTCTTATCGTGCAGTCCGGCCGTGGCGCGATCGAGCCTGCGCGTGCCGAAGCCGATCATGCCGAGCCCCATCAGCCAGAGGGCCGCATGGCTGACGTAGACGCCGCGCATCTCCCGGGCCACCAGGGCGTAGATCGGCTCCATGCTGACCGACACGCTCAAGCCGCCGCGTACGTCCCCCTCGCGATACCCTTGGGACTGATGGCATTTGAGGCATAGTTTGTCCACCTTGAGGCGCCTCATGTAGCGATAAAAGGTTTTTCCCTCGATCTGCTCCAGTTCCCCGACCTCCGAGGTGCCGCGCTCGAAAGACAGCAAGACCTCCTTTTCCCAGGCGTCCGGGGCGTTTTCAGGCCTGATCGGTTTGAGGCTCGTTATGTGGCCGCGGCCCGTCCCGTTGTATTCCTGCTGCATCTCGAAAACCTGGCGCGTCATATAGGCGGGGTTCAGCAGCGTCAGTTGCCTGCCGGAAGGGGTGACGATATCCCGTTCGGGGATGTGGGACAGGTAGGGATTGGGCGGAGTGCTTGCCGTAGCCGGTACGTAGACCCCGCCGTGGCGCGTGACCCAGCGGCGGTAGAGCAGGTCCTTCTCGAAAAAAGCCTGTCCCTGCATCTTGCCGAGCAACAAGGCTTCCTGTTGACGCTGATGGTTGTCCCACAGCAATGAACACGCTATCAGCAGGGACCAGATACCGGCCAATATCGCGCCGTAGCGGATCAGGTTTACTTTTTGGGCGCCGTTTGCCGCCTCGTTGTGCAGGTCCATGGAAATCCTTGTGTCAGCCGGAGGGGGAAAAGCTTTAAGACTATAAGGCGCAACGATACTACGGCTTTTATGAAACTAATTCAATCGGAGAATTCGAACGCAGCGACCGCCGGCGGGAGGATCATCCGGTTTCGGTAAGCGTCGCATGAGATTTCGCCAAAATGGATGTGGACTTTGGCTGTCGAATGTAGTCAAATCCATGCGCGCATGACGAATAAAAACGAAACTAACAGGTCGTACCTATCAGGCGGCGGGCGATATCTGGTTTGGATGCGGGATATAAAAACAGGCTCAGCGTACGCCGTTTTGACCATTGCGGAGGATGACGGCAAAGGAGAAGAGGCTGGCCATGGAAGAGCTTACCAGCAATTCATGGAGTAAATACCTGAAGAACGGCTATCGTATTTTCCTTGGCACGGGGGCGGCTTGTCCCCATGCGCTGATCGACCTGTTCCTGGCATCGGCCAAGAATTTCAGCGACCTGGAACTGGTGTCCCTGCTCACCGTCGGCAAGACCCCCTGGGTCGATCCAAAATACGAAGCCAACTTTCGCGTCAACTCATTCTTTCTGAATCAGGGGACCCGGGACGCGGTGCTATCGGGCAAGGCCGACTACACTCCTTGTTTTCTTTCGGAAATCCCCGCTCTTTTTTCGGATAACGTGATTCCGGTCGACGTGGCCTTTGTCCAGGTCACCCCTCCCGACGCGCAGGGCTACTGTTCGCTGGGGGTTTCGGTCGACATCGTCAAGACCGCGGCCCAGTCCGCCAAGCATATCGTGGCCCAGATCAACGACCAGATGCCGCGCACCTTCGGCCAATGTTACCTGCATCGGGACGAGATCTCCGCCTTCATTGCGGTTTCCGAGCCGATCCCGACCGTGCCCGTCGCCGAACTGGACGAGACCACCCTGCAAATCGGCAAATACGTCTCACTGCTCATCGAGGACGGCTGCACCTTGCAGGCGGGAATCGGCAGGATTCCGGATGCGGTGCTGCACAAGCTGCACGGCCATAACGACCTGGGCGTCCACACCGAGATGTTCAGCGACGGACTATTGGGCCTTTACAAAAACGGCAATATCACCAACCGGTTGAAAGGAATCAATCAGGGAAAAGCGATCGTCTCGTTTTGCTTTGGCAGCAAGGAACTCTACGACTTCGTCGACAACAACCCTCATGTCGAGTTCCACGGCACGGCCTACGTGAACAGCCCTTCCGTCATCGCCCAAAACCGCAAAATGGTTTCGATCACCAGCGCAACCCAAGTCGACCTCACGGGTCAGATCGTTTCCGATTCGGTGGGCGGGCGGTTTTACAGCGGCATCGGCGGCCAGGTGGATTTCATCCGCGGCGCCGGCATGAGCAAGGGGGGGATGCCCATCATCGCCATGCCGTCCACCGCGGTAGACGGCAGCGTCTCACGCATCGTGTCGGTAATAAGCCCGGGGGCGGGAGTGGTGGCAACCAGAGGCGACGTTCATTACGTGGTAACGGAATTCGGGATAGCGACGCTGCGAGGCCGCAGCATTCGAGAGCGAGTCATGGAACTGATCCAGATCGCCCATCCCACATTCAGGGATCAACTGCTGGACGACATGTTGCAAGCCTACAAGGTTCCCTCCTACCAGCGCGATACCCCGGCGCAGGTCGAAGAACTGGGCGATACGGAGCTCGTCAAGCTGGAGATCAAGGGCGAGGAGTATTTCCTGCGTCCGGTACATCCCTCCGATCAACGTCGGTTGCAGGGCTTCTTCTATTCGCACGACAACGCGACGCTGCTGCAACGATACCGAAGCGAACCCAAAAAGATGGGAACGGCGCAGGCCTACCGCCTGGTCAATACCGACCTGAGCAAAGACATGGCGCTGTGCATTGTGGAACGCCAGGGCCCCCGGGAGGTGATTCTGGCGGTCGGGCGCTATTACCTGCTCGACGATGGCGAACGGGCGGAAGCCGCTTTTGTCGTGCACGAGGCCATGCGCGGTCAAGGGTTTGCCAGCCTGCTGCTGGGAAAACTCATCGACATAGCGCGCCGGAGAAAAATAAAATTCATGACGGCCAATGTCCGTTCCGACAACCCTTCGATGCGCCGTGTTTTCGAAAAATTCCATTTCCAGAGAGAGCCATCCGAGGATCCCTCGGGTCTTGACTATCTGCTTTCGCTGGAGTGATTTTCCTGAACGACAGCGATGTCAGTCTATGCCCAGTTTTTTCATCTTCTTGTACAGGGCGGTGCGGTGAATGCCGAGCATGCCGGCCGTCATCGCCCGGCTGCCGCCGCAGCTCTGCAGCGCGGCTTCGATGATGGCGCGTTCGGCTCCGGCCATCTGCTCCTCCAGGTTGCCGGCTGCGGCGAAGATCTGTCCCTTGTTGAGCGTCGGCGGCAGATGCTGCGGTTCGATGGTCGGGCCCTGGGCCTTCCAGGCCACCTGACGCATCAATCCCCTCAGTTCGCGGACATTGCCCGGCCAGTCGTGCTTCTTCAGGATTTCGCAGGCGCCATCCGATATCTTCAGTTTAGGCAAACGTTCGCGTCGGCAGACTTCGGTCAAAAAATTCCTGGCAAGCAGCGGGATGTCTTCTTTGCGCGCCCTGAGCGGGGGGATTTCCAGCGGATATTCGTTGATGCGGTAATAGAGATCGCTGCGGAATTTGCCCCGGTTGACGTTGGCTCCGAGATCGCAGTTGGTGGCGGCTACCAGGCGAAAATCGACCGCGATCGAGGCCGTGCTTCCCAAACGATCTATCTTGCGCTCCTCCAGCACGCGCAGCAGTTTCGCCTGGTTGTCGAGAGGCAGTTCGCCCAATTCGTCCAG
The DNA here is from genome assembly GCA_903925075.1 of uncultured Geobacter sp. GTDB lineage: Bacteria > Desulfobacterota > Desulfuromonadia > Geobacterales > Geobacteraceae > Geomonas. Next base: position 53,263 of record CAIYDQ010000323.1, on the reverse strand, counting down.
AAACAGCGTGCCGCCGCTGGCGAGTTCGAATTTGCCCGGTTTCCCCTTTTTCCTGGCGCCGCTGAAGGCCCCTTCCTCGTAGCCGAAGAGCTCCGACTCGATCAGGTCTCGGGGGATGGCGCTGCAGTTTATGGCGATGAAGGGGCCGTTTTTGCGGCTTGAGCCTTCGTGCAACGCCTGCGCGAACAGCTCCTTGCCGGTGCCGCTCTCGCCGAGAATCAGCACGGTCGCCGAAGAGCCGGCTATGCGGCGCGCCTGACCGACGATCCCCCGCATCGCCTCGTTGTCGGTGATAATGTCGTCGAAGGAATAGCGTTCCCCGCGCATCTCGTCCAAAAGGGTTTCATAGAGCTCCACCTGGCGCTCTATGGTGCGCACCCGGTCGGCAAGCTGTTTCGCCTGCTCGGTGCTCTGGAAGAGTATCCTGGCAAAGCCGCCGATCACCTCTTTATCCCGTCTGATGGGGAGGTTCACCGTAATCTTGGTCTTACCTTGCAGATCGACCACTTGGGCGCAATCCGCCACGCCGGTGCGGGCCACCTCCGCGACATGGCTGGCCGGAGCCAGTTCCGAGAGGGGCATCCCGACCGCGCCGCCGATTTCAAGTCCGAACCAGCGCTCGTTCGACGGACTCAGCAGGGTGAGCTTTCCCTGCGCGTCGACGACCATCAGCCCCTCGTACGGGTTGTCCAGCACCATGCGCACCATCTTCTCGTTGATCGCGCATTCTCCGTATGGCGCCAGAATCTGGTCCGCGGTCCTGACGCGACGCACCACAAGCGCTTCCACCCACTGACGCCCCTCGGCCTGCACGAAAAGATCCTCGCCCCAAAACGCCCATTGACCGGGCCTCAGCTCTCGCAACCCCTCGGGCAGGGTCTCCCCCGGTTTTATCTTGAGAACCGTAGCTTCGAAAAACCGCCGGGACACGGCGGTCGCCTTGCCGGCTTTGTCCAGCAGCACCACACCGCAGCGGCAATAATCCGCCTTGCGCGCTTGAGTCGCCGCCGGCGACGTATCTTTCGGTTTATACGTCTTCATTTGGGTACGCGTCTCCATTTGGGTACATCTCGCCAGGATGCCGGGATCCGGGTTCGGTGGGGGGGTGTGAATACGAACGGCTACGTTGCTTGAAAGTAACAAAACATCGTATTTTTGTAAATATATTATAAATATGCGTTAAATCAGAATGTTTTAGCTATAAACCCGGTGGGTTTTGCTTTGGCACGTAAAGTGAAGACTAGAAATAAAATCTATTTCTAACTGGAGTGGGGATGTTCAACAACGAAGAACTGCGCATAGTGGCCGACACCATACGCCGGGCGGCAAGGGAGCGGATAGCCCCTTTGGCGGCGGCCGTCGACGCAAGCGGCGAGCTTGACGACGAAGTACTGTCGCTTTTGTGGGACCTGGGGCTGATGACCGTGGTCTTCCCGCCGGAGCACGGCGGCGCGGGGCAGAGCCAGGGGGCGCTGCTTTGCACGGCGGTCGAGGAAGTCGCGCGCCACTGCGCCTCGTCGGCGCTGATGCTGATCGTCCAGGCGGTGGGGAGTTATCCGCTGGTGCACGGTGGAAGACCCGAACTGCTGGCGCGGCTGTTGCCGCGGATAGTCGAGAACCGCGAACTGTTCGCCCTCCTCGTGTCGGAGCCCGACGGCGGTTCCGACGTCGGTTCGATCCGCACCAAGGCGGTCAGGGACGGCGACGAGTACGTCATCACCGGTGCCAAGTGCTTCGCCTCGAACGGGCCGGTGGCCTCCTATTACACGCTCCTCGCGCGCACCTCGGAGAACGGGCGCAACGGCCTCAGCTTCTTCCTGGTCGAGTGCGACACGCCGGGACTCGAGGTGGGCAGGAGCGAGAAGAAACTAGGCCAGCGCGGCTCCAAGATCTGCAGCGTGTATCTCGACGGGGTGCGGGTACCGGTCGGCAACCTGCTCGGCGAAGAAAACAAGGGTTTCCAGCTCTCCATGAAGGATTTCGACATGTCCCGCCCGGCCATCGGCGCCCAGGCGCTGGGAATCGCCGAGGGCGCCTTCGACCAGATGGTGCGCTACTCCAGGGAGCGCAAGACCTTCGGTCAGGCGCTTTGCGAGCACCAGATGATCCAGCAGATCATCGCCGACAGCGCAACCTTGATCGAGGCGTCGCGGGGGCTGGTCTACCGGGCCGCGGATCTGTTCGACCGGGGGCTGCGCAACACGAAACTGGCCTCCATGGGCAAGCTGTTCGCCTCCGACGCCGCCATGAAGATCACCACCGACGCCATTCAGGTCTTCGGAGGGTATGGCTACATGCAGGAGTACCCGGTGGAGCGGATGTTCCGGGACGCCAAGCTGACCCAGATATTCGAGGGGGCCAACCAGATCCAGCGGCTGGTCGTAGCCAGAGAGGTATTAAAGGAGACCGCCTGACCGGGAGGCGAAATAGCTTTCCCGAATCGATGTCCAACAACGAAACCTGCAAGGGAGAACCGGGATATGCGTGGTCTGAAAGACAAGGTGGTGATCGTGACCGGTGCCGCGGGGGGGATCGGCGGCGCGCTCTGCGCACGTTTTGCGGAAGAAGGGAGCCTGGTTGTCGGGCTCGACCTGCGAGCCGAGGGGCTTGATGAGTTGACCGCCAAGACGGCGCTGGCGATGACCATGCAATTGGACATCACCGACCATGCGGCGGTCAAGGCCGCCGGGGAGGCGATCGTCGATCGGTTCGGGCGCATCGACGTGCTGGTCAACAACGCGGGGTGGGACGTTCCCTCGCCGTTCCTGGAATCGGAGCCCTCCTTTTGGGAAAAGGTGGTGTCCGTCAACCTGATGGGGCCGCTCAACATGCATCACGCCGTGATCCCGCTGATGATCGCCGGTGGCGGCGGAAAAGTGGTGAATATCGCTTCCGACGCGGGCCGGGTGGGTTCGTCGGGCGAGTCCGTTTACTCGGCATGCAAGGGGGGGATCGTCGCCTTCACCAAGACGCTGGCTCGCGAGTTGGCCAAAAATGGCGTTCTGCTCAACTCGGTCTGCCCAGGCCCGACCGATACCGCGATTCTGCGCGGCTTTTTCGATCAGGGCGATTACGGCAGCAAGCTGTACGAGGCCCTGAAACGCTCGGTGCCGCTAAAACGTATCGGCGCCCCGGAAGACATCCCCGGCATCGTCGCCTTTTTGTCCAGCGACGACGCCGGTTACATCACGGGTCAAGTCATCAGCGTCTCCGGCGGCTTGACGATGCACGGTTGATACATCGGAAAAGGAGAAAAAACGATGACCCAGTACCAGGATATTTTATTCGAGGCCGGCGACGGCATCGCCACCATCACCATCAACCGCCCGGAGAAATACAACGCTTTCCGCGGCCAGACCTGCGAAGAGCTGATTCAGGCCTTGCACCGGGCGGGGTGGGACCGCTCGATCGGAGTCGTGGTCCTGGCCGGCGCCGGGGAAAAGGCCTTCTGCACGGGCGGCGACCAGTCGGCCCACGACGGCTCCTACGACGGCAGGGGCGTGATCGGCCTGCCGGTGGAGGAGCTGCAATCGCTGATCCGGGACATTCCCAAACCGGTGATCGCCAAGGTGCAGGGCTTTGCTATCGGCGGCGGCAACGTGCTGGTCACCTGTTGCGATTTGGCCATCGCCTCGGAAAAGGCGGTGTTCGGTCAGGTCGGGCCCAAAGTCGGTTCGGTCGATCCGGGTTTCGGCACGGCGCTGCTTGCCAGGAGCGTCGGCGAGAAGAAGGCGCGTGAAATCTGGTTCCTGTGTCGGCGCTACGGAGCTCAGGAGGCGCTCGCCATGGGGCTGGTCAATGCGGTCGTCCCGGCCGAGCGGCTGGATGCCGAGGTGGAGAGCTGGTGCCGGGAAATTCTGACCATGAGCCCCACGGCCATCGCCATCGCCAAGCGCTCGTTCAACATGGACAGCGAAAACATCCGAGGCATCTCCAATATGGGCATGCAGTCCCTTGCCCTCTTCTACGGCACCGACGAGTCCAAGGAAGGGGTCAAGGCGTTCCTGGAAAAACGCCCGCCGAACTTCCGTGCGCCCCAGAGGAGAGTCAGCAAATGAGCAACAAATTCGATCATGATCTCGACCGCAACGACGCCAATTTTCGCCCGTTGACCCCGATTCACTTTCTTTTGCGGGCGGCAACGGTCTTTCCCGAGCGCATTGCGGTGATCCACGGCGAGCAGCGGTTCACCTGGCGGCAACATGCCGAGCGCTGCCGGAGGCTGGCGAGCGCCCTTATGCGGCTGGGCGTCGGACGAGGAGACACCGTCGCGGCGCTCCTCCCCAATATCCCGGCGATGTTGGAGCTGCAGTTCGGCGTCCCGATGACCGGAGGGGTGCTCGCCAACGTCAATATCCGTTTGGACGCGGCCGGCATCGCGCTGATCCTGGAACACAGCGAGGCGAAAGTGCTGATCGTCGACCGTCAGTTCTCGGAGAGCGCCGGCAAAGCTCTGGAACTGTGCCGGGGAAACGACGTCGTGGTCATCGACGTCGACGATCCTCTGGCCGACGAAAGAGGGCCACTCCTTGGGATCGACTACGAAGCCTTCCTCGCCTCGGGAGATCCGAGCCAGCCGATCGAGTGGCCCCGCGACGAGTGGGACGCCATCGCCCTGAACTACACCTCCGGCACGACGGCAAGTCCCAAAGGCGTGGTCTACCATCATCGCGGCGGCTATCTGAACGCCTTGGGCCAGATCTTCAATGCGCAAATGACCGGGCATCCGGTGTACCTGTGGATTTTGCCTCTATTCCACTGCAACGGCTGGTGTCAGGCCTGGTCCATTGCCGCCCTCGGCGGCACGCACGTCTGTATGCGCAAGGTCACCGGGGAGATCGCGCTCGAGCTGATCGTGCGCTACTCGGTGACGCATTTTTCCGCGGCGCCCGCCATCGTGTCGATGATCGTCGAGGCGGCCAAGGGTCGGCCGCGGTTGGACAAAACCGTGCAGGTGATCACCGCCGGGGCGGCTCCGCCGGTATCCGTATTGGCGGGAGGCGCAGCCATCGGCCTACGTTTGACGCACGTCTACGGGATGACGGAGATGCACGGCGTCACCACCCTTTGCGAATGGAACGACGACTGGAACACGCTCTCTCCGGATCTCCAGGCCGGCAAGTTGGCCCGCCAGGGGGTGCATTCGATCGTCCTCGACGACATGATGGTCGCCGATCCGGCAACGCTCGTCCCGGTGCCGAAAGACGGCGCCACCATCGGGGAAGTGTTCATGCGCGGCAACCTGACCATGAAGGGGTACCTGAAGAATCCCCGGGGCACGGCGGAGGCGCTCGCCGGCGGCTGGTATCACACCGGGGATCTTGCCGTGATCCATGCCGACGGCTATATGGAAATCAAGGACAGGTTGAAGGACATCATCATCTCCGGAGGCGAAAACATCTCCTCCATAGAAGTCGAAGAGGCGCTGTACCGCCATCCCGCGGTGTCCAGCGTGGCGGTGGTCGCGTTGCGCGATCCGAAATGGGGCGAGGTCCCCTGCGCTTTCGTCGAATTGAGGCCGGAGTGCGGCGAAGCGCCGACCGAGGAGGCCATGATCGCGTTTGCGCGGGACAACCTCGCCCACTTCAAATGTCCCCGCCGCATCGTCTTCGGACCCTTGTCCAGGACGGCGACCGGGAAAATCCAGAAGTTCGCCTTGCGCAAGCAGGCGGAATCGACCTTTCAACCGGCCGCGCAGCCGGTCGCACACGCGTAACGCCCTCGGGCGGACGAGGTATCACATGGACGTAGTGCTTGAAAATCCCCTTGAGGGGGTTGCGGTTGTCAGATTGAATCGGGTCGAGGTGAAAAACGCGCTCAATATGTCGGTCCGGCGGGAACTGGCCGAGCATTTCACCGCGCTGGGCGCGGATCCGAAGATCCGCTGCATCGTCTTGACGGGGGGCGCTCGGGTGTTTGCGGCCGGCGCCGACATCCGCGCCCTGGTCGACCAGGGCCCGGTCGACGTGATGCGGAGAAACCTCCACCTCTGGTGGCAAGCGATCTCCGCCTGCCCGACCCCGGTGATCGCGGCCGTCAACGGCTACGCCTGGGGCGCGGGCTGCGAATTGGCGATGCATGCGGACATCATCATCGCCGGCGAAAGCGCCACCTTCTGTCAGCCCGAAGTCAAGGTCGGCATCATGCCCGGCGCAGGCGGGACGCAGCGCCTGACGAGGGCCGTCGGCAAGTTCCAGGCCATGAGGATGATCCTCACCGGTCAGCCCGTGTCGGCTCGCGAGGCGCTGAGCATGGGGCTCTGCTCCGAGGTGGTGCCCGACGACGAGGTCCAGGGCGCCGCCCTGAAGATGGCCGCGCTGATCGCCGGCATGCCGCCGATCGCGGTCATGCAGGTGAAAGAGGTGCTGCTGGCGGGTCAGGACATCCCCCTGGATGCCGCTCTCCTGCTGGAACGGAAGGCTTTTCAGCTCCTTTTCGACACCAGGGATCAGAAGGAGGGGATGCACGCCTTCCTGGAAAAGCGCCAGCCGGTCTATGAGGGGAAATGACGTGAATTTCGACGCATATGCGGACAACCTGACCATGGGGATCGTCGGTACCGGCGTCATGGGGCGCGGCATCGCCCAGATCGCGGCCCGGGCGGGCGTGCGCGTCCTGATGTTCGATGCCAAGCCGGGCGCGGCCCTCGAGGCGCTGGCATCGATACGGCGCACGCTATTGGAACTCGCCGGGAAGGGGAAACTGTCCTCGGTCGATGCGCAGGCGGCGCTCGGGCTTATTTGCGTCGTGGAGTCGTTGCGGTCCCTCTCGCCCTGCGGCATCGTCGTCGAGGCCATCGTGGAGCGGCTGGATGCCAAGCATCAGCTGCTAAGCGAGCTGGAAAAGGTGGTGTCCGACACGTGCATACTGGCGACCAACACCTCGTCGCTGTCGGTTACCGAGATCGCCTCGGCCTGCGGATTGCCGGGCAGGGTCGCCGGATTCCACTTCTTCAATCCGGTGCCGTTGATGAAGCTTACCGAGGTCATCGCCGGCCTCATGACCGACCCCCGGGTCGTGGCGGGTCTGATCGCGCTGGCCGCGCGCCTGGGGCACACCCCGGTATCCGCCAAGGACACCCCCGGCTTCATCGTCAACCATGCCGGGCGCGGTTACGTCACCGAAGCGCTGCGCATACTGGGGGAGGGGATAGCCGAGCACCAGGACGTGGACCGCATCATGCGTCAAGCTGCGGGCTTTCGGATGGGACCCTTCGAGTTGCTCGACCTGACCGCCCTGGACGTGTCCCATCCGGCCATGGAAGCGATCTACAACCAGTATTACCAGGAGCCCCGTCTGCGCCCTTCCCCCATCGCCCGCCAGAGGCTCATGGCCGGACTGTTGGGGCGAAAGACGAACCGGGGGTTTTATGCCTACCCGGATTCGGTCCGAGAGGAGATTGCCGAGGAGCCGGTCCCGGCGGCTCGTCCCGTCTCGGTATGGGTCAGTCCCGAAAGACCCGACGCCCATGCGGCGCTCTCCGAGTTGATCGCCGGACTCGGCGGGACCTTGGACGACGCCGCCGTACCGGCTCCCGAGTCGCTTTGCATCGTCATGCCGCTGGGCACCGACGCGACCACGGCCTGCCTGGCCCGCGGACTGGACCCGAAACGCACGTTGGCGCTCGATACGGTGTGCGGCCTGACGGTCCGCCGCACCCTGATGACGACTCCCATCACCTCTCTTGAGATGAAGGCCGCGGCCCATGGCCTGTTCGGCAGCGACGGCGCTCCGGTGACGGTGATCCGCGACAGCGCGGGTTTCGTGGCGCAACGCGTGCTGGCCATGATCGTCAATATCGGCTGCGACATCGTTCAGCAGAGGATCACCTCCCCGCCGGAGCTCGACCGGGCCGTGACCCTCGGGCTCGGCTATCGCAAAGGCCCGCTGGCCTTGGGCGACGAGCTCGGCCCCGCTAACGTGCATGCCATACTAGCCGCCATGTACGATTTTTACGGCGATCCCCGCTATCGGCCCAGTCCCTGGCTCACGAGACGCGCCCTGTTGGGGATATCCCTATTGACCCCGGAAAACTGAAGGGGAAAGGAAAACACATGCGGCATCAGCCCGCAACCGCCGCCGGTGCGACCCGGTGACGCCTCCGTCGCCTGGCCCGCAGTTCTCGGCTTGCGCCGGGCGAGATTTGGGAGTACATCTGGATGACTTCGACCGGCAAGCAAAACGCCCGATTGTTCACCCTCAATGGAGAAGCGGATGGCAAAAGTCTACGAAATCGACGGACTCGTTCCCGTGATCGACCCTACTTCCTTCGTGCATCCCGACGCGGTCGTCATTGGCGACGTGATTATCGGCCCGAACTGCTACATCGGCCCGTGTGCCTGTCTGAGGGGGGATTTTGGCCGCATCGTGATCGGCGCGGGCGTGAACATCCAGGATGGGTGTGTCGTGCATTCCTTTCCTGACATGGAGGTGAGGATTGAGGACAACTGCCACGTGGGGCACGGTGCTGTGCTCCATGGCTGTACGCTGCGGCGTAATGCCCTGATCGGCATAAACTCCGTGGTGATGGATCACGCAGTCATCGGAGAGAATTCTTTCGTGGCGGCGATGGCTTTTGTCAAGTCCGGAATGCCGGCTGTTGCGGATACCCTTTTCGCAGGCATACCCGCCAAAGAAATCCGCCGTCTGACCAAGGACGAGCTGGTATGGAAATCGAAGGCAACCCTTCTGTATCAAGGGCTGGCGGCTTGTTCCCTGGCGACGATGAAGGAAGTATCGCCGTTGACGGCGGAGGAGCCGGACCGCAAACGGTCGGGGTTTACCAGACGCGACGCCGTCACCTTATCCGAGATGAGAAAAGGCGGCTGAATCGGCGTCCGTTCGCGGAACAGCCGAGGCCTCGCGATAAAAGGTCCTATTGTGCAGTCCTTGGGTCTATTCAGAACAACCCGAGTCTGACCATCAGGATGGCATGTCCGCACCAGCGGTAGGCACCGTTCGTAAAAAGATGGCACTCTTCAGCCAAATGCTTCGACACGACTCAGCTCGCAAATCTTGTCATCCTCGCCCGCAACAGCTCGGTTTGTCGCATCACGAACGACTTGTAGGCGACGACGGCGTCGCGATCCACCTCCCAGAGACGGTCTTCGGGCATGCTACGCCCGAAGATGTCGATCAGCATGGAACGGAATTTCCCCGAAGGCGTGGCAGCCCGGTTCTCGCGCTGCTCGACGTAGGCCACGGCCTCGGCGCTGGTCAGCGCGCAGAGCAAGGGATGCAGGCGGGTGGAATACACGCGGCGGTGCGACTGGATTTTTTCGATGGTGCGGTCCAGGGGGAGTTGCTGCAGGACCTCGGCTCCGACCCGCAACAGCGCGGCATCCTTGCCATGAGTCATAGGGAAGGCGTTGATGAGCCAGTCGCCCAGGTGGGTGACGTTGTCGCTATCGTGCCCGTACAGGAACACGTCCTCTTTATAGCGCGCGTACCAGTGATCGAGACGACTCAGCACGGCCTGCATGCGTTGCCTCGGGATATCCTCCCGGTACTGAGTGCCGAAGATGCCGATCTTGCACGGAATGCGATCCAGAAGAGCGAGCAGTTTATCGGTCAAAAGCGGCGCGAACAGGCTGTTGCCGATGCCCAGCACCAATAGATCGAACTCCTCGTCCGGCACGTTCCAGGGGTTGAAATGCGAGTGGGTGACGACGGCATGCGGAGGGAGGATGGTGTTGATCAGATGGTATCCGAGGCGGTCTCCGAAATTGCCGATGTTGTTGTAGGAAAGCACCAGCACCCGTTTGTCCGGCGCCGGAACGGATATCGAGGGTTCCACAACCGCATCGAACAGCCACTCCGTCTCGTCGATCCGCTCGCAGCGGCGCAGGTGGCATCCGGCACGCCGAAGCAAATCGGCGAACTCTTCGCGGGTGTAATGGTTGACAAAGCCCCGGGTGGTGCGCTGGGTGGTCAGGCCGTCTTCGCAGGAGCAATAGCTGATCAGCAGGTGCCGCCTAGCGCAGCCCAGGCGGCAAATCATGCCCGGCAGGTTGTAGATGTATTCCGCTACCCCCATCATCGCTACGATGTCCGCGCGTTGCAACTGATCGTCGGGATACTCGCCGCGATTGAAGTCGCAAACGAAGGTGCGTGCGTCGTCGCGCAATTCAAGATCGCAGGGGAGGTAGTCGCATCCCTGCGGCAGATATTTTTTCAGATTCGTGGCGCCGCCCATGGCGAGCACTCGTGAGCCGGCCGGGATATGTTTGGCGACGAATTCCGCCCGTCTTTCACAATCGGGTTCCGATCGCCCCGCATGGGAGCGAAACGCAGTGCCGGTTTGCATTGCTGCGACCTCCTCTATAGCGGGTACACGCTGTTTTTCATCCGCGTCGCCTCTGCCGGTGAGCCGCCAGCGCGGTCTGCACTCTGCCTATCAGGCTGTGTTCGTCCGCGTGGTATACGACGCGTCCGGAACTGCCGATTGGCGTCCCCGTAGGCATGGTGAGCGACGCACTCTTCTGGATGCCCAAGAGCTGACTCGGATAGATGCTACGGTAGCCTACGATCAGAAAACTCACCATGCAGGCAATGGACGCATAGGATGCTATCTGTGGTCCAAACAACTCCATGGCCATGACCGAGGCCGCAATCGGCGTATTGGCCGAACCGGCCAGCAGAGCCACCATGCCGATGGCGGAGAAAGCCGCTATATACCGGGGATCGAATGTCTGTGCGAACAGGTTCCCGGCCGCAGTCCCGATGAAGAAGGTCGGGGTCAGGATCCCTCCGCTGCCACCACTTCCCAGTGTGATGGAGGTGGCCAGACTTTTCCAGAGTAGCGCGCCGGCGGGAAGCGCCTCCCCGCTCAGTCCCGCTTCTATCGTGTTCAGTCCGAGTCCCAGATAGTCAAGTGAAACGAATTTTCCCACTAGCACCAATAACGCTCCCCCGAGCAGCGCCTTCAGGGACCAGTGCCAGGCGATCCCGTTAAAAAGACGGTGTCCCAGTTTCATGACTTCGATGAGCATCAAGGCGACTAGGCCGCAGCATACCCCCAGCATGATGATCTCCAGGAAACCTCCACCGGAAAGGCGCGGCAGCGAACTGGCGGCAGCGTGCCGGTAACTGACGCCGAGGGAACTGGTGACATGGTAACTGACGATGCCGGCAACGAAAGACGGGAAGAGCACCTCGTAGAACATCTGCCCCAACACCAGCACCTCGACTCCAAACAGGGCCCCGGCGATGGGAGTGCCAAAGACGCTGGCGAAACCGGCGCTGATGCCACAGATGACGAGCTTGCGGCGATCCTCGTCGCCGACCCGCATCAGGTCTGCCAGCGCCGAGGCGAGTCCGGCACCGATCTGGGCGCAGGGCCCTTCCTTTCCGGCGGAGCCGCCACCGGCCAGAGTTATCACCGTAGCGACCAACTTGACCGGGACGACGGCTAACGGGATCCTCCCCATCCGCTTGTGTACGGCCTCGATCACCTTTTCGGTGCCGTGCCCCGCGGCATCGGGGGCAAGCCATTTGACCAGGGCGGCACTGACGAGAATCGTGGCGGGGAGGACCAGGTAGTAGCCGGGGTAGGCCAAGGTCTGACGGTTGCTCCAGGCCAGGGTGCGCAGGAACCCGGTCGTGCCGAGACCGACCAGCGCCCCGACCAGGGAGGCGTAGATGGTCCATTTGACGACGCTGGCGAATAGAGTCAACTGTTCGGTAATTTGGGATTTCATCGAAACGATATTTTCCTTGATTCGGCCGGTAGTACACAAGAAGGCCCCGGCCCGGCAGACTGATGTCGCACGAGCCGGGGCCTGCCTGGTTGCAACCCCTGCCACCCGACCGGTTATCGCTCGCTCTCGGGGACAACAACAAACTGGTCCATTCTGTTCTTCGCCCAACTCGCTTCATCATGGCCGGGAGCCACCGGTTTTTCCTTACCGTAGCTGATCGTCGTGAACCGATCCGCCGGTAAACCAAGATTGGTCAGGTACTGCACCGCCGCCTTAGCGCGCTTCTCACCAAGGGCGAGGTTGTAATCGTCCGATCCTCTCTCGTCGCAGTTTCCCTCCACGCGGATGGTGCCTTTGATGCTGGCTTTGAGTAGTTCTGCATTCTTTACTAGCGTGTTGCGTGCCTCGCCGGAGAGATCCGCAGAATCAAAATTGAAGTAGACTTTCTCCAGCCCCTTTTTCAGCTCGCCCGGCTGCCCTGCAGGTTTCGTAGCGCCGTCTTTTTGACTCGCAGTTCCAATTTTCGCATCGGACCCCTTAACTGCGTCCGGTGCTACCACCTGGATCGGTTTATCTCCTTTTGGGACCTGCGACTGTTGCGATGGAGCAACAATCGTCGCCGAGGGCGCCAGAGGCTCGTCCCCCTTAGTCAACTCGTGTTTGGCACATCCCGCCGCCAACAGTGCGCAGCAGATCATCGCCGCCCCCAAACCCGTCCTCATCCTTGCCATTTACAGCCTCCGTTGTCCTGCTTAGTTGATAGTGCCGGCAATAGCCCAAACGCCTACGAGGCGGCGAATGAGCACCAATAGACCACGCTTGAAGAAAAGTGCTATACGTGCGATAATCATTTGAGCACATATTATTGTTGCAAGGATCATGGTTGTCAAGATTATTTTGCCGGCCGAGCGAAATTGTCGGGCAGGGCGCCTTGGTCCGAAAAGTCCGGCATGACCGATGACTGGGCGGGGGGGAGACCCGGTGGCTGACCCTAGGGTCCGATTGCATGCGGGAAAAGTTGATAATTCATCTCGTTTGTGACAGAGTGCGGATAAAAATCCTGTTCTGTCCCCAAGAAAAGAGAAATCTCCCTATGGCAAAAAACATCGATACAGTAGCCGATATCATCGACAACATTCGCCGCATTTTCCAGGTGGTGAACGAGCAGTCGAAAAGGGCGGAGAAGGATACCGGCATAACCGGTCCTCAACTCTGGGCAATCAAGACGGTCGCCGAATTTGCGCCGATCAAAGGAGTGGATCTGGCTCGCCGCATGCATCTTCATCCGACAACGATTGTGGGGATACTCGACCGCCTGGACGCGCGCGGTCTTGTGATAAAAACCAGGTCCACAGTGGACAGGAGGGTCGTGGAGGTCGCGTTGACAGAGTCGGGAAAGGCGCTCGCGTCCAGTTCCCCCGAAGTTGCCCAGGGATTGCTGGTGAAAGGGCTTGAAACCATGTCGAGCGACAAGTTGATAAGAATCTTAGATGGGCTGGATGAATTGGTAGGCATACTCGGTGCCAAAGAGGTGGAGCCCCGATTGATCCGCTCGCCAGAGGTAAATATCCGGGATGAAAGCTGAGGAGTCGCTGGTTCATCGGTATGGGAAGGTAAGGTCAAGAGCGGCATCCGCCGACATCGGCGATCAGAGCCCTAAGCGCCGGCCATCTGGTTCTTCGAACCGCTGCAAGGCGGCCGTCTCCTGGAACTGCCTGATGGAAAAAAATTTGACGTTGGAAGAATCCAATGTACCCTTGTTTTCGTTTCTAACGCTAACGGGGGTCAATCAAATGCCAAATCCATTTCTTGTGCCGGTTCAGGTCACTCTGCGGGACTTGGACCACATGGAGTTAGCGAACTGGGTCCACCACTTCGCCGAATTCCTCGCCGTTCACCCCGACCATCAGGCACCGTTCCCGCCGACGGTGCCCGATGCCAAGGAACTCATGACGGATGCCGCGTACCACGTCGATCTCACCAATCAGGCGGCGACCGGGCATCGCGGCAAGAAGACCGAACGCGACCTGAACCGCCCGCGTTTGGAGGCGAATGCCACTATTACCGTCAACTGGGCCGTGGCCAGGGCCTATCGGGAGAACAACCCCAATCTGATCGCCAACCTGGGACTGGAACCGAAGAAGCCAACCCCGAGAACACATATCCATCCTCTGGTGGATGCGCCCCACAACCCGAAGGTCGGGCACGGGAGTGCCAGCGGGTCCGTCTTAGCCAGTTGCAACAAGGTGGACGGCGCCGCCGTGTATCAACTATGGGCGACCGCGGGAGATCCTTCGATCGAGGAGAACTGGACCCTGATTGCGCAGTCTCCAGGTTGCAAGCCGTTCGAGGCGCACGGGCTGGAAGCCCCGAAAGCGTACCATTTCAAGTTTAGATGCTACGGCCATGCCGGCTACGGCGCCTGGTCCGCCATCCTCGCCCTGACCGTGATCTGATGATCCTGCCGCAGCTGCCAAAAATCGAGGGGGCGTGAGCCATCCCGTGGCCACGCCCCGTTTCTCCCCTCGCTTTCCTCCGTTAACTCCACCTAACAGCCGCTCCGCTCCTTCCGGAACCCTCCGCGATCCGGAGAAGCGATCGGAAGGCCCGAAAATTTCTCGGAGCCTTCGGGAGTTTGCGAACGCCTCCCAAAAAATTTGCGGCCTCCTGTTAAGTTGCGCGCCTCTCCAAAAATTCCGGCGGCCCCTCCCTGAAGCATTCCGGCGCCCTCCCAAAAGTTGGGCGAGCGTCGGAAAGATTGCGGATGCCTTGGGAAAGTTTCCCGAGCCTCCGGAAAGATTGAAGCATGTCTCGGAAAAGTTCCCGGGCCTCCGGAAGGATGGCGGTATTCCGTAAGGTTCCCGAGAGCCTTGGGAAAATTCCGAGTCTCTCTGAAAGTTCCGCGGGGCCTCCGGAAGGTTCCGGGCGTCTCCGAAAAGCTCCCTGAGCCTGCCGGAAAGATTGCGCGCGCCCGGGAAAAATCCCGCGGGCATCCGGGAAAATCCGGAACCCTCCAGAACATCCGCAGACCGCCGGGAAGATTGCGGACCTCTCCGGAAAGTTTCCCCCGCCTCCGAAACGTAACCGTCAACTCCACGTCATTTCGTGGGTCTCTCCGCAGCTGGTTATACGGACCTCTTTAAAACCATCAGGAAACATACGTTGTCGCCGCCAACCATCGAATGAACTGATAAAATCACTGTCTGGCAGCGCAGTTCATGTCTCCTCTGGCTTCGGCCCGCACTTCTTTGGGATGTCCAAGCACTTCTCAACAAGGGGTGACCTGATGCGCCCTTCGACAAAGGAGATTGACGGCCATGTGGGCTACTTTACCAACGGGAGTTATGCCATGAAAATAGGAAATTCAAAAAGCGGCGTCCCGGTTTTCGGGTTGACGGTTTTTTTAATTGCGATCCTGCTGGCTGGATTTGCCGAGTCTGCCCATGCCACAACTCGAAGGACGGCGGCTGTTGCGGGCTCAGTGAAATTTCCGCTGTCCATTCATCCAACAGGTCGTTATCTGGTGGATAGCGGCGGCAACCCGTTTCGGCTCAACATGGAATCGACTTGGTTGATGCCCTCGTTTGCTTCCGGCGCCGATGTCGATACCTACATTTCCAGTAGAACGAGTAAGGGGTTCAACACGTTCCTCATAATGGCTCCCTCGCCTAATCTGTCGACCTTGTCGGGAATACCCGACTTGCCTGCCACACCACCTGCGACTGCCGGCGGATTGAATCCGTTCACAGGCACGGTCGGCGATTTTCGTAACGTTTATTCGGAGCCTTATTGGGCATGGATCGACACCATCGTTGATAAGGCAGCGGCGGCTGGGATGGTAGTGGTGGTAGCCCCGGCGTATTTCCAGGCTCAAGATGGGGGAGGGGCACAAAGTGCAACCGCAACGAGATCATGGGCTGTCGATATCTATAATCAAGCTGATCCGACCAGTGGCAATTCTGCCGTGAATACTCAAGCGGTAATGTATGCTTACGGACAATGGTTGGGGACCAGATACGGCGCCAAGGGCAATGTCCTCTGGTTGGCTGCCGGAGACTACGTTTTCAGCGACGGCAGCGAAGGCAATATTCGCGGCCATAAGATCATCGACGGTATCAGGAACAGATCGCCGGGGGCAATAGCTCTTTTCCAGGGGAGATGGCCGGATTCCATGCCGGATGATTATACGGAATGGAAAGACATGGATATCCGCTCCTTTTATTCCCTGGGTCCGGGAGAGAACGGGCAGAACTTCGCGACTGCCGACCGTGCCTGGACGGCATCCCCTGCGAGACCCACATTAATGTTCGAGCCTACCTATTATAACCCCAATGCACCATCAACCCGGCCGACAGCTCGACGCGAACTCTGGTGGGGTGTCACTGCCGGATCGACTGCCGGGGACCATTCGGCTGTAGCCGGATATACCGAAAGTGTCGGCTATCCTAACTGGGCTAACTATATTGAAGACGGCTTCAGCTACGACAGAGCTTATTTGTTCAGCCTGTTCGCATCGGTTCCTTGGTACGCCATGCTCCCCTCCGGCGTCGGGAGCGGCAGGCTAGGGAAAACGTTGCTAACAAGCGGCGCGGGAACAGGTCTATCCACTATTACTTCGCAGGCCACCGCAGACGGTAAAAACCTCGTCGCCTATGTGCCGCCCACGGGAACCGGGGCCACCACGTTCAGCGTGGACATGACATCCATGTTTTCTCCTGCTCGCGCCAGATGGTATGATCCGACCTCCGGCGTATATACTGCCATCGGGACTAACTTCGCCAATACCGGGACGCTACAGTTCACGACTCCGGGCAATAACGGTTCCGGTACAAATGACTGGATTTTGCAATTGGATAGCAATTGCAGCGGAGACGGTGCCGTCGCTATCGCCGAGGTGCAGAGCGCCATAAACATGTTCCTTGGACTGAAAGCTCCGGCACCTTGCGTGGATACGAATGGAGTCGGCGGGGTGGCAATCTCAGAGGTGCAGAAGGTGATTAACGCGTTCTTGGGGCAGTAGGCGGGAAGAAGTAACCGGGAATGGACCGCTTTAGGCGAGAGTCGATTTTACACACGGGGTTACCTCACAGCGCCCGGTCTTGGCGAAGCACGGAGAGGTCGAATTTTGAATCGTGGTATGCAGACAATAAAAAAGGCCAGGTCGAAGACCCGGCCGTACTTTTTATTTGGAGCGGGAAACGGGATTCGAACCCGCGACTTCAACCTTGGCAAGGTTGCACTCTACCACTGAGTTATTCCCGCTCAACGAGTCCTGTCTTATAGCAAATGCCGCCGCGCGAGTCAAGGAAAAGTGAATTGGAAATCTCTCTAAAACTCCGCGGCTGAACCGGACTGCTCCTCAATCGATGCGGCACGGTGCCTCGCCCCCTTGCCTTACAGCCTGAATTGCCGCACGAGTTCCTGCAGTTGCTCGGCGCTGACGTTGAGTTGGGCGGCGGCGCCGGCCGTTTCGCTGGCGCCTTGCGCCGTCTGTTGGACTACGCTTGTTATCTGCTGGATGTTACCGGTCACTTCGCTGGTGGTCGCGGTCTGCTGCTCGGCCGCGGTGGCTATCTGGCTTACTTGCATGGAGACTTCGCCGATACGGTTCAAAATCTCCTCCAGCGCGCGCCCCGATTTCTGGGAGGATTCGGCGCCTTTTTCCACTTCTTGAACGCCTTCCTCCATGGCGCTGACCGCTTCCCGCGTCTCTTTCTGGATGGCCTTGATCATCTCGCTTATCTCGCGGGTCGCCTTGGTGGTGCGCTCCGCCAGGGCCCGCACTTCGTCGGCGACTACGGCAAAGCCGCGTCCCTGCTCTCCAGCCCTGGCCGCTTCTATGGCTGCATTGAGGGCGAGCAGGTTGGTCTGATCGGCGATGTCTTCTATGGTGCCGACGATGTCGCCGATCTGCTCGGAGCGCGTGCCCAGCGCCTCGATGGTCTTGGAGGTCTGGCGCACCCGGTCGGCGATGACGCTCATGCCGACGATGGTCTCGTTCACCACCTTGGCCCCGTCCGTGGCCGATTCCGCCGTCCGCTTGGAGGTCTCGGCGGCCATGGCGCAGTTGCGGGCGATGTCGCTGCTGGTGGCGGACATCTCTTCGCTGGCGGTGGCGACGGTGTTGGTCTGTGCCGCCACTTCTTCGGCTCCGGTCGCGATCTGCTCGGAGGTGGAGTGCAGTTGATTCGAGGCCGAGGCGATGCCTGCCGAGATGTCCACCGTCTTGCTGATCATGTTGCGCATGCTGACCACCATGTGCTGCATGGCCGTCATCAGTTGGCCGGTCTCGTCCGCCGACTTCGCCTCCACCTTCACCGTCAGGTCTCCGTCGGCGATGCGCTTGGCGGCGGAAACCGCCTCCCGCAGGGGCCTGGTGATGTTCGCGGAGATGAAAATGCCCAGCGCGATGGCCAGGGCAACGCCGAGCACTGCCAAAACGGACATGATCATCGTCGCCGAGTCGGCCTCTTTGTCGTTGGCCTTGGCGGTTTCCCGGGCCAGCGTCTCCTTGGATTCCATCAGCTTGTTCAAGCATTGCTGCTCATGCAGGGCTGCCTGCTTGGCGTCGCCGTGCAAGAGAGCCATCGCCTCCGCTCCTTTGCCGGACTTCTCCAGTTCCAGCAGTTTGTCGATGTAGCCGCCATAGACCCTGCGCGACTCCTTGAACTCTTGGAAGACCTTGCGGGCCTCTTCGGAAATTATGGTCTTCTCGTAGCGGTCCGCGCGCTCCGTGATGTCCCGGCGCAATGCGGCCAGGGTATCCTGCGCGGCCTGCTTTTCCCGCATATCCTTGCCTTCCAGGAAATCGCGCAGGTTGATGCGCACGCGCTGGAACGAGATGGACATGTTGGCCAGATCCCCCAGGGGAGCGGTCATCTTCTCGTACAGCCGGGTGTCCGCCGCGTTTATCTGACGGATCTTGAGGACGCCCACCGCGCCGATGGCGGCGGCAATGGCGGCCACTAACAGGAATGCTGCGGTGAGCTTGGCGCCGATCTTCAGGTTGTAAAAAGCGTCCATGTAGATCCTCCTGCGAACTCCCCTTGGCAGGTTCCCTGGCTCTACCGGGGGAAGACGGTAGGAGGGATCAGGTTTCCAGCCGCCCCCGGCGTTTCGGCCGGCGCGACAACGACGGAGTATACCATAAATAAATGATGCTAATTAAAAATAGCTTAATTTGCGGTGAGTGTTTGACGTTTTCAGGAAGGGGGCAGGCTCGATCTTTGACGGAGGCGAAAAAAGGGCGAACGGCCGGTTCGCCCGGAATCAGCTCGGATGTCGGGGGTGGGGATGGTAGGCGGGGCTCGGGTGCGGCTATTTCCCGGTGAGCACTCTTTTTACGGCTTCGTAAACTTCCTTGGCCGCGAAGGGCTTCAGCACGGTGGCGCTGGCGCCTACCTCCAGGGCCGCCCGGGTGTCGCTGTCGTCTCCCGACGCGCTGCACACCAGTACCTTGGCCCTGCCGTCCAGGGCCAGTATCTCCCTGGTCGCGTCGATGCCGTTTTTCTCCGGCATATAGATGTCCATGATGGTGACGTGTGGGCGATGGGCACGGAATTGCGCGACGGCCTCCAGGCCGTCAACCGCCTCGGCAACTACGCTGAAGCCAATCTTCTCCAGCATGTCGCGCAACACCTGCCGGAAGAAAAGTTCGTCGTCCACGATCAAAATTCGCACGTCTTTTAGCGCCATGGAAGCCTCCAGCCTCACTGCCTTGGATCGGTAATAGCTAACCTGGAGTTTTTTATACTCTTTCGACTAGAAAGTCAATTCGCGCACTGCGAGTCGGGCAACCTGCGCGGCGTTTCGCTGCATAAGTCCCGTGCGGTTCCGGAGCTGGTTCGGCCGGAAGAGGGGGGAGTGGGGCGCTCGATCCCGAACCGGTCGTTGAAGTTGGCTATTTATAATGTGTTTAGGGGGTGCAAGGTCCGCTTTAGCGCTCAAGGCAAAGGCGCTTTCTGCCGAAGAGTGGCTAGTCGATTTCTAAGGAATGGTCCTTTAGCGATGAGCGACGCTTCGATGAGCACGTTTCCCACTGTCTGGACCGGCGCCAAGCAAAGCCGCCGGTGGAACAAGGAGCTTGGAGATATGGGTATTTTCGGTTCGAACAATAAGCAGGAAATGGCTGAGCAAGCGGCTGAGATAGCCAAGCTGACCCAGATGCTCGATAACGTGGACAACATCGTCATGTTGTGCGACACCACGCCGGAGAACCGGGTCTTTTACATGAACAGCCGCGCCAAGGACCTGATGACCAGGCACCGCTCGGACCTCAACGCCGGCCTGCGAGGCGCGGACGTGGGGAACGTGGCGGGCAAGTCCATCCACCAGTTCCACAAGGACCCCGAGCGCATCAGGCGCATCTTCGGCAATCCCGGAGCGAGCCTCCCCCATAAGGCCGAGATCCCCATCGGCGGCATCACCCTGCGCACCACCGCCTATCCGATCTGGCACAGCACCGATCCTTCCAAGGTCCTCTGTTTCATGGCCTGCTGGTCCGACATCACCGCCGAAAAGGACCTGGACGCGCACCGCTCCGAGCAGGTCACGCGCAAGGAGTATCTGGAAAACCGCGTGACGCAGATCGCCACCGCCATGGAAGAGATGAGCATGACGGTCAACGAGGTGGCGCGCAATACCGTGAACGCCTCGGACTCGGCCGCGCAGGTTGCCGGCAATGCCCGCAACGGACAGAAGGTGGTGTCCCAGGCCGTGCAAGAAATGCAAAAAGTGGCTGAAATCGTCAGGAGTTCAGCGGCCATCGTCGGCAGTCTGGGCGCCAAGTCGGAGAAGATCAGCGAGTTCGTGGGGGTGATCAACGACATCGCCGACCAGACCAACCTCTTGGCTCTCAACGCCGCCATCGAGGCGGCGCGCGCCGGCGAGCAGGGACGCGGCTTCGCCGTGGTGGCAGACGAGGTGCGCCGCTTGGCCGACCGGACCGTCGCCTCGACCAAGGAGATCCGCCTGATGGTGAACGAGATCCAGCAGGAGGCGATACTGGCGGTGCAGTCGATCGAGAAGGGGAAAACCGAGGCCGAGGTGAGCGAGGCGCTTTCCAATCAGGCGGAGGAGTCGCTCACCCATATCGTCCACTCCATAGAGGAGATCGAGCACATGATCGCCCAGATCGCCACCGCCTCCGAGGAGCAGGCCGCCACCTCGACCACCATCGCCGAGAGCCTGGAGGAAATCATCCGCGGCGGCTGAGGGTTTCCTTTTTCAGGGTCATTATTCCTTGCTAATAGTGAATGAGGGTTTGTGGCGGGCTTGTTTTGATGTTAATGTGATAATTTGGATCTTAATGGTATCTGCTGTCGCGTCTCTGTCATTCGTGAAAGAAGGGGGTTTTGAGTGAAGAACATGAGGATCAGTCTCAAGCTGCTGCTGATGATGTTGGCTCCGCTTCTGGGGTTGCTGCTTTTTTCCGCGCGGGACATCGTGGAGAAGTACCAGGTGCTGGAAGACGCCAGCCAGACCCGTACGCTTATCGGGCTTTCCGTGCGGGCCGGAGCCGTTATTCACGAAATACAAAAGGAGCGCGGCTTCTCCTCGGGCTACATCAACAGCAAGGGGGAGAAGTTCAAAGGGGAGCTCGCCCGGCAGCGGGAGCTGGTCGATGCCCGGGTCAAGCAGCTGCAGGAGTGCCAAGGCGCCAATGCCCCGGCCCTGGCCGCGGTGAAAAAGTCGCTGGACTCGGCCGACGCCACCCGGCTCAGATTGCAGGAGACCCGCGGCAACGTCGACGGGCTGAAGATTCCCGGCAAGGACTCCTTCGTCTTCTACACCGGCCTGATCGCCACCTATGTGGACGTGGTCGCCGCGGTGGCCAGCAACAGCAGCAACGCCGCCATCACTCGGCAGGCGACGGCCTACCACGCCTTCGTGGAGGCCAAGGAGGAAACCGGCAAGGAGCGGGCCACCCTGAATGCGGTGTTCGCCGCGGACAAGTTTGACGAGGAAACCTACCAGAGGACCTTCAGGATCCTCTCCGCCCAGGACAGCTACCTGGACGTGTTTTCGGACTACGCCTCGGCTGCGGACCGGGCCGTGCTGGCGGAAAAGGAGCAAAGGCCGGTATTCAAAAAGGTGACCGAACTGCGGGGGGCGGCTTTGGCCAAAGGGATGAGCGGCGGTTTCGGCGTTGCCCCGGAGCTGTGGTTCGCCACCATAACCGAGAAGATCGATGCGCTAAAGGAGGTCGAGGACCTGCTGGCCAAGAACATCGAGCAGGCGGCGGTGGAGCTTGCCTCCGGGGCGAAGCGCGCCCTGGTTTTCAGCGTCACCCTTTCGCTGGCGCTGGGCGGCATCGCCTTGTTGCTGGGCGTCGTCGTCATGCTGAACATCACCCGGCCGCTGGCCGGCATGCTCGCCATGCTCAAGGACATCGCCGAGGGGGAGGGGGACCTGACCCGACGCCTGCAGGCGGACCGCAAGGACGAACTGGGGGAGCTGTCGCACTGGTTCAACCGCTTCGTCGACAACATCCACGCCATCATCTCCCAGGTGGCCGACAACACCACCCAGGTGGCGTCCGCGGCCAGCCAGTTGCACAGCACCGCCGAGCAGATAGCCACCGCCGCCGAAGAGGTCGCTTGCCAGTCGGTGACCGTGGCCACGGCCAGCGAGGAGATGTCGGCCACCTCCAACGATATTTCCCACAACTGCACGCTCGCCTCGGACAGCTCCAACCGGGCCAGCGACACCGCCCGGGGCGGGGCGCAGGTCGTCCAGCAGACGCTCCAGGGGATGCAGAACATCGCCCAGAGGGTGCAGGAGTCGGCAGGCACCGTGGAGAGCCTGGGGGCGCGCTCGGACCAGATCGGCGCCATCGTCGGCACCATCGAGGACATCGCCGACCAGACCAACCTGCTGGCGCTGAACGCGGCCATCGAGGCGGCGCGGGCCGGCGAACAGGGGCGTGGTTTCGCCGTGGTCGCCGACGAGGTGCGCGCACTGGCCGAGCGCACCACGCGCGCCACCAAGGAAATCGGCGGCATGATCAAGGCCATTCAGGAGGAGACGGCGGGCGCGGTGCGCAGCATGGAGAACGGCGTGCAGGAGGTCGAAAAGGGGATGGAAAGCTCGCGCAAGTCCGGCGACGCCCTGCAGAACATACTGGACGCCATCAACGAGGTGACCATGCAGGTGCACCAGATCGCCACCACCTCGGAGGAGCAGACCGCGGTCACCGGCGAGATCACCGACAACATCCATCAGATCACCGAGGTGGTCTCCGACACCGCGCGGGGAGCGCACGAGACCGCCACGGCGGCCTCGCAGCTCTCCTCGCTGGCCACCGACCTGAGGAAAATGGTGGGAAGGTTTAAGTTGTAAAGGCTTAAAGGCGGCTAAGGGCGAAAGGCCTAAAGGCGGCTAAGGGCGAAAGGCTAAAGGCTAAAGGTTAACAGGCATAAGCCTTTAGTCGTAGCCCTTAGCCCTTAGCCCCTTGCCCCTTGCCCTTTGCCCTTTGCCCTTTGCCCTTTGCCCTTTGCCCTAAATTTGGAGGGATGGTGTCTCGTAACTTTGCCACAGCGGCCTCGGACAGAATCCTGGGCCTGTTCATATTCTTCTTGATCACTGTTTTTGTCGCTCTCGGCGGGTACGGCTATTATGCCCACCATAGCCGGATCTCCAAGGACGAGAAACAGGCGGAGCTTTCGGCCGTGGCCGATCTGAAGGCCCGCGAGATCGATCAGTGGCGCAAGGAGCGCATCGCCGACGCGACCTCCATCTATGCCAACGGGCCTATAGGTCACCGGGTCAACGACCTGCTCACCGGGGTGGAAACTGCCGCGGCTCTGGAGGAAATGCGGGTCTGGATGTCCGCCGTGCAAAAAGAGTCCGGCTACAGCAATATCGCCCTTTGCAAACCGGACGGGGCCGCGATTTTGTCCATTCCCGGCAAGCAGGGCCTCGATGCCAGCGACCGGCGCGTGATCGCCGTGGCAGCCCGCACTCAAAAGGTGATCTTCAACGATTTTCACGGTGGATCTCCCGGCGATTCCCACCTGGACCTGATCGTCCCCATCCGCTATTTCCACGCCTCCGGCTCGCGCTGCATCGCCGTGCTGACCCTGGAGATCGATCCGCGCGTCTTTCTTTTCCCCTTCATCCAGTCCTGGCCCACCTTGAGCCCGTCGGCGGAGACCCTGCTGGTCGAGCGCGACGGCGACGACGTGGTGTTCCTCAATGCGCTTCGGCACCGAAAGAGCGGCGAACTCTCGCCGCGTCTGCCGCTCGGCAGCAAGGAGCTGCCGGCCAGCCGCGCCGTGCTCGGCCCGCAGGGGGTGGTCGACGGCATCGACTACCGCGGCGTCCCGGTGCTGGCCGCGGTCCGCTCCATACCGGATTCTCCCTGGTCTATCGTCGCCAAGGTCGACAGCGACGAGGTGTCGACGCCGGTGCGCAGACGCGCCCAGTTGGTCACCCTGTTCGGCCTGGCGCTGGTGGCCGCGGCCGGGCTTGTGATCCGCCTCTGGTCGGGGCGCCGGCGCGAGGAATACCTGCGCCGCGAGTACCAGGCCGAGGTGCAGCTTGGCGTGGAGCGGGCCAAGGCGCAGGAAGAGCTGCGCCGCGCCCACGACGGCTTGGAGCTGACCGTCGCCAAGCGGACCGGCGAGCTCTCCGAGAGCAACAAGCGCTTCCAGCTGCTGGTGGACTCGGTGACCGACTGCATGTACCAGGTGACCGTCGAGCAGGGGCGGGCGGTCTCCATGACTCATGCCGCCAGCTGCCTGGAGGTCACCGGCTACTCGGCCGCGGAATTCGAGGCCCGTCCGGAGCTGTGGCGATCGATCGTCAACCCGGAAGACCTGGAGGCGCTGGACCGGCAGGTGGCGGGGATCCTGGCCGGCGAGCGGCTCCCCTGCGTCAGGTACCGCATCCGCCGCAAGGACGGCCAACTCCGCTGGCTGCGCGACACCTTGGTGCCCAATCACGACGCCGACGGGCGGCTGATCGCCTACGACGGCCTCTTGACCGACATCACCGAGCAGATAAAGGCGCTGGAAGTCGCCCAGCTGTGCAACGACGAACTGGAAAACCTGGTGGTGCGCAGAACCCGCGAGATCGAGCAGGCCAACTTCCAGCTCACCGCCGCCAACGAGGAGCTGAGCGAGCGCCGCTTCGAGCTGGAGATGTCCATGGAGTCGCTGCGCCTGAGCGAGGACAACCTCCGCCTGCTGCTCGATTCCACGGCGGAGGCGATCTACGGCATCGACCTGCAGGGAAACTGCACCTTTTGCAACGCCGCCTGCATGCGCCTTTTGGGGTACCAGAACTACGAACAGTTGATCGGCGAGAACATGCACGCCTTGATCCACCACTCGCGACCCGACGGCACTCCGCTCCCCGCTCGGGAGTGCCGCATCGCCCGCACCTATCTGGAGGGAGTGGGGACCAACGTCGACGACGAGGTGTTCTGGCGCGCCGACGGCAGCTCGTTTTGGGCGGAATACTGGTCCTTTCCGCAAAAGCGCGCCGGGGCGATCACGGGGGCCGTGGTCACCTTCCTGGACATCTCCGAGCGCAAAAGCATGCAGCAGGCGCTCTACCAAAGCGAGAGAAACGCCCAACTTTTAAAGCAGATCGCCACCGCCGCCAACACGGCGCCCACGGCCATCGACGCCTTGCAGGCCGCCGTGGAGAGCATCGCCTCCTGGAAGGGGTGGCAGCTGGGCCACGTCCTCAATCTGGACAAGGCCTCCGGGATCGCCCTCGACTCCAAGATCTGGTGGAGCGATCAGCCGGAGCGCTATCGCCCCTTCATGGAGGCCTCCAGCCGGATCGGCTTCGAAAGAGGGACCGGGCTCCCCGGCGCAGCGCTCGCCTGCGGCCAGCCGCAGTGGATCGAGGACGTGCAAAACGCCGGGAACTTCCAGCGCCGGGCCGCGGCCGTCGAGTGCGGCCTGCACGGCGCCTTTGCCTTCGCGGTCCAGGCCAAGGGAGAAACCGCCGCGGTGCTGGAATTCTTTTCCAGCGGCCCCGCCCACCCCGACAGCTCCAGCGTGCACCTCCTGGAGCAGATCGGCGTGCAGCTGGGGGTGGTGATCGAGCGCTCGCGTGCCGAGGAATGGCTTTTGAAGCTGTCGCGCGCCGTGGAAAACAGTCCCGCCTCGGTGGTGATCACCGACAAGAAGGGGGTGATCGAGTACGTGAACCGCAAGTTCACCGAGATCAGCGGCTATCTCCCCGAGGAGGTGATCGGCCGCAACCCCCGGCTGTTGAAGTCCGGGGCGCAGCCCAGGGAGTATTACCGGGAGCTGTGGACCACGATCCTCTCCGGCCAGGAATGGCGCGGCGAGTTCTCCAACCGGAAAAAGAACGGCGAGGAGCACTGGGAGCACGTGCTGATCTCGCCGATCCGGGACGAGAAGGGGGGGATCACCCATTTCGTGGCGGTGAAATACGACATCACCGAGAAAAAGCGGATCGCCGAGGAACTGCAACTGGCCATGGAGGCGGCCGACGCGGCCAACCGCTCCAAGAGCGAATTCCTGGCCAACATGAGCCACGAGATCCGCACCCCGCTAAACGCCATCATCGGCTTCTCCACCATGGCCCTGAACGCCGATCTTTCCCCGAGGCTGCACGGCTACCTGAGCAAGATCAGCAACGCCGGGGTGTCGCTTTTGGGGATCATCAACGACATCCTCAACTTCTCCAAGATCGAGGCGGGCAAGCTGGAGCTGGAGCAGGTGAGGTTCAGCCTGGACGCCACCCTGGCCAACAGCATCTCGGTGGTGCAGCAAAAGGCGATCGAGAAGCGGGTGGAGCTGAACCTGAACGTGGGACCGGAGGTCCCCAGGCAGTTGCTGGGCGACCCGCTGCGGCTGAACCAGGTGATCACCAACCTGGTGGGGAACGCGGTCAAGTTCACGGAAAAGGGGGAGGTCGAGCTGTCGATCGCGGTCCAGGAGCGCAGCGAGGGGCGGGTGAAGCTCTTGTTCAGCGTGCGGGACACCGGGATCGGGCTCACCCGGGAGCAGCAGGCCCTGCTCTTTCAGCCGTTTACCCAGGCCGACGGCTCCACCACCCGCAAGTTCGGCGGCACGGGGCTCGGGCTTTCCATCTCCCGGCGTTTGGTGGGGATGATGGGGGGCGACATCACCCTGGAAAGCGAGCCGGGGGCGGGGAGCACCTTCCGCTTCGGCGCCGTGTTCGGCCTGCCGGCGGACGACAAGCGCGGCACGGTCAAGGCGCTCAAGGGGGTCGCCGTGCTGGTGGTCGACGACAGCCGCGCCAGCAGGATGGCCCTGGTGAAGATCCTCAAGACGCTGGGCATGCGGGTGCATGCGGTCAATTCCGGCCGGGCGGCGGTCGCCGCCGTCAGGCACCGGGACGCGACCGACCCTTTCCGGGTGGTGCTGATGGACTGGCAGATGCCGGAAATGGACGGCATCGAGGCCACCCGCCTGATCAAGTCCGATCCGCTCTTGAGCCGCGCGCCGGTGATCGTCATGATCACCTCGTTTGGCGGGGAGAAGGAGAAGGACCAGGGCTTTGCCGCCGGGGTGGACGACTTCCTGCAAAAGCCGCTTACCGCTTCCGCCCTGTTCGACACCCTGCTGAACCTGCTGGCGCCGGCGGATCTCTCGCCCGCCGCGGGCTTTGGCCGGGCCGAAAAGATCTTCGACTTCGCCGGCTCGCGCGTGCTTTTGGTCGAGGACAACGAGATCAACAGGCTGTTGGCGCTGGAGCTTTTGGAGCAGGAGGGTTGCCGGGTGGAGGTGGCCGTGAACGGCGACGAGGCGGTGGCCATGGTGACCCGGGGGGAGGGGCGCTACGACCTGGTGCTGATGGACGTGCAGATGCCGGTGATGGACGGCTGCCAGGCGACCCGGCTGATCAGGCAGGACCCGCGCTTCCGGACGCTCCCCATCGTCGCCATGACCGCCCATGCCCGGGACGAGGAGCGGCAAACGACCAGGGAAGCCGGCATGAACGGCCACATAGCCAAGCCGATCGACGCCCGGGACATGTTCCTCACCATGGGGAGCGCCATGGGGCTGCCGCGGCTCAAGCAGTCGGCGGCCGGCGCCGGCGCCGTCAGGCGCCCCGACCTCCCGCCCGAAGAGGTGCCGACCCCGGAGATCCCGGAAATTGCGGGGGTGGAGTCCGAGGCCGCGCTCAAGCGGGTGGACGGCAACAAGAAGCTGTATCTCTGGCTGTTGCGGACCTTTCTGGAGAAACAAACCGGCTCTGCCGCCGCCGTCGGCCGGGCGCTGGAGTCGGGGGACGCCGAGCTGGCCGAGCGCCTGGCGCACACGGTGAAGGGGATCGCCGGCAACGTCGGCGCCGGCGGCCTGGAGGGCGCCGCCCACCTCCTGGAGTCGGCGCTGGCCGGCGGCGCGGACGCCGAGGAGATCGGCCGCCGGCATCTCGTCTTCACCGAGGAGCTGGAATCGCTGGTCGCTTCGCTGCGCAGGTCCCTGCCGGCGGCGCAGCCCGCGCAGCAACAGGGGAGCGCCCAGCCGGCGGACCCGGCCCGGGTCGCCCCCGTCCTGAGCCGCCTGGCAGGCTTTATCCGCGCCAGCGACGGGCAGGCGGAGGACTATCTGCAGGAGTCGCGGCAGGAGTTGGCCGGGCTGCCGCGGCAGGGGATGCAGCAGCTGGCCGCCGACCTGGCCCGCTTCGATTACGACGCGGCGCTGCTCTCGCTGGCGGCCATCGCCGCCCAAAGCGGCATAACTCTGCCGGCGGACCAAGAAGGAGGAGCCCCGCATGGAAGCCTGTGAGAAACGCTGCACCGTGCTGATCGTCGACGACACCCCGGACAACATCAGCCTTTTGAAGGCGGCGCTGATGGATGAATACAGCATCAAGGTGGCGACCCGGGGGCTTAAGGCCCTGGAAATCGCCCGCTCCATGCCGGTGGACATCATCCTTTTGGACGTGATGATGCCGGAGATGGACGGCTTCGAGACCTGCCGTCGCCTCAAGGAGGAGGCCGCCACCCGCTCCATCCCGGTGGTGTTCGTCACCGCCCGCGGCGAGGTCGACGACGAGGCCAAGGGTTTTTCCTGCGGCGGCGTCGACTACATCACCAAGCCGATCAGCGCCTGCATCGTGCGGGCCCGGGTCAAGACCCACCTGGCCCTCTACGACCAGAACCGCGCCCTGGAGTACCGGGTGCAGGAGCGCACCGTGGAGCTCAAGGAAAGCCGCCTGGAGATCCTCAACCGGTTGGGGCGGGCGGCGGAGTACCGGGACAACGAAACCGGGCTGCACGTGGTGCGCATGAGCCGCTTCTGCAAGATCATCGCCCTGGAATACGGGCTGTCGGCGGCGGAGGCGGAACTGCTCCTGAACGTCGCCCCCATGCACGATATCGGCAAGATCGGCATCCCCGACCGGGTGCTTTTGAAGCCGGGGAAGCTGGACGCGGAGGAGCGCAGGATCATCGAGACCCACTGCGAGATCGGCCGCCAGATCATCGGCTCGCACACCTCCGATCTGTTGAACGCCTCGGCCACCATCGCCTATACCCACCACGAGAAGTGGGACGGCAGCGGCTATCCGCAGGGGCTCTCCGGCGTCGAGATCCCGCTGTTCAGCAGGATCCTGGCGATAGCGGACGTCTTCGACGCCCTGACCTCGGTGCGCCCCTACAAGAAGGCCTGGAGCAGCGAAGACGCGGTGGCCGAGATCAAGAGCTGCAGCGGCAGCCATTTCGACCCGGCACTGGTCGGGGTCTTTCTCGGCTGCCTCCCCAAGATCAGGGAAGTCAAACGGCAATTCGCCGACGTCCCCGTCGTCGCGGAGCCGTTCGCCGACGTCCCTATCGTCGCGGAGCCGTAGATGAAGCCGCCGCAGGCAGGCCTCTCGGCCGTCTCCACAATCCCCCCCGCGGCCTTTCGCCGGCGGCTTTGGGCCGCCGTGGCGCTGGCCAACCTGGCGGTCATGCTGCTGCTCGGTTTTTCCCTGGCGCAAAGCCGGGCCCAGTACCGGGAGCGGGCCGCCATCACCACCCGCAACCTGGCGCTGGTGCTGGAAAAACAGTTGCTGGGCACCATCGAGAAGGTGGACTTGGCCCTGTTGTCGGCGGCGGACGAGGCCGGGGAGCAACTGGCCCGGGGCGGGTTCGACGGCGCGGAACTGAGCCGCTGCCTGGCCAAGGTGCAGGGGCGCCTCCCCGAACTGGACGCCCTGCGGCTGGCAGACGCGCGCGGCGACGTCCTTTACGGCCGGGGGGTGGTCTCCGGCAGGACGGTGAACGCCTCGGACCGCGACTTTTTCCGCATCTCGCGGGACCGGCCGGCCGCCGGGCTGGTGATCTCCAAGCCGGTGCTGGGGCGCATCAGCGGCAAATGGACCATCGCCTTCGCCCGGCGCGTCAACCGGCCGGACGGCGCCTTCGCCGGCATCGTCTACGCCGTGATCTCGCTGGAACAGATCAGCACCACCATGTCCCGGCTCGACATCGGCCGCCACGGCTCGGTGTCGCTGCGCGACGACCGGCTGGGACTGATCGTGCGCTACCCGGACCGGCAGGGGACTGGCGAGCGGCCGGGCGAGACGCCGGTCTCGGCCGCCATGCGCCGCACGGTCGCCCTCGCCCCTGCGGCCGGCAGCTACCGCGGCACCCCTCACGACGGCATCGAGCGCACCTTCTCCTACCGCAAACTCTCCGGCTATCCGCTGTACGTCAACGTCGGCTTCGCCTCCAGCGACTATCTCGCCCAGTGGCGCAGCCTCGCCGGCTACGCGGCCGGCCTGGCGGCGCTGTTTCTTTTCGCCACGCTGCTCTCCGCCTGGCTGATCCACCGCAACTGGAGGCGCGGGGCGCTCGCCGTCGAGGAACTGATCGCCAGCCAGGATCAGATCCGCATCCTGTTGGCGTCCACCGCCGAGGCGATCTACGGCCTCGATCTCGAAGGGTGCTGCACCTTCGCCAACCCCTCCTGCGTCCGGCTTTTGGGCTACGACCGGGCCGAGGAACTGCTGGGGCGGCAGATGCACGAGCTTTGCCACCATTCCCACGCCGACGGCAGCCCCTTCCATGTTTCCGAGTGCAAGATCTCCAACTCCTTCAAGGACGGCACCGGCGTGCACCTGGAGGACGCCGTCTTCTGGCGTCGCGACGGCGTGCATTTCCCGGTGGAATGCTGGTCCTACCCGCAGCTGAAAAACGGCGAGGTGGTCGGGGCGGTGGTGACCTTTCTGGACATCACCCAAAGAAAGCACGCCGAGGAGGCGTTGCGCGCCAACGAAGCGAAGTTCCGCATGCTGTTCGAGTCGTGCGCCGACCCCTGCCTGCTGATCGACGGCGACGCCTTCGTGGACTGCAACCAGGCGGCGGTCGATCTGCTGCAGGCCCGCGACAAGGCGGAGGTGCTGAGCTTGCGCCCCTGGGAGATTTCGCCGCCGTCGCAGCCTGACGGGCGCCCCTCGCCGGAGACGGCGCGGGAGCTGATCGCCCTGGCCAAGCGCGAGGGGATGCTGCGCTTCGATTGGCTGCATTGCCGAAAGGACGGCAGCCCGTTCCCGGTGGAGGTCTCGCTCACCCTTTTGCCCGGCAACGGGCTGATCTACACGGTCTGGCGGGACATCACCGAGCGCCGCCAGGCGCAGGCGGCCCTGGAGCAGTCCCGGCAGCAGCTTTTGGACATCATCGATTTCCTCCCCGACGCCACCTTCGTCACCGACAGGCAGGGGCGGGTGATGGCCTGGAACCGCGCCATCGAGGAGATGACCGGAGTCGGCAAGGCCCGGATGCTCGGCCAGGGGGAGCGCGCCTGCACCGTCCCCTTCTACGGCGAGCGCAGGGCGCACCTGATCGACCTGCTGGACCTGGACGACCGCGAGCTGGAAGAGAAATATCGGCACGTGCAGAGAAAGGGCAAGACGCTCAACGCCGAGGCCTTCACCCCGCTCCTGCACGGCGGCAAGGGGGCGTACGTCTGGGCGACGGCGGCGCCGCTGTTCAACTGCCAGGGGGAGCGCACCGGGGCGATCGAGGCCATCCGCGACATCACGGCGCACAAGGAGGCCGAGGCCACCATCATCGAGTACCGCGACCATCTGGAAGAGGTGGTGGCGCAGCGCACCCGGGAACTGTTGGCGGCCAAGGAGGCGGCGGAGACCGCCAACCGCGCCAAGAGCCAGTTGTTGGCCAACCTGAGCCACGAATTGCGCACCCCGCTGAACGCCATCATCGGCTTTTCCGAGCTGACCCTGCAAAGCGGGCCGGGCGCGGGAACGCACGATCACCTCTCCAAGATCAACTGTGCCGGCAAATCGCTCTTGGCCATGATCAACGACCTGCTGGATTTCGCCGGCAGCGAGGAGGGGATGCTGGAACTGGAGCGCACCCCTTTCGGGCTTGACCAGGTGCTGGCCCGGGAGATAGCGAACGCCCAGCGGCAGGCGCAGGAAAAGGGGCTCGATCTGTTGGCGTCGCTTCCCGGAGAGCTGCCGCGGCAACTGTTGGGCGACCCCGCGCGTCTTGGGCAGCTGCTGCGCAACCTGCTGGACAACGCGGTGAAGTTCACCGAGCGGGGAACGGTGGAGCTTGGCCTTGATTGGGAGCGACAGGGGACGGACGCCGTGCTTTTGCGGTTCACGGTGCGCGACAGCGGCATCGGCATCGAAGCCGGGGAGTTGCCGGCCCTCTTCCAGTCCTTCAGCCAGGGGGACGGTTCCTCGACCCGGAAATTCGGCGGCATCGGGGTGGGGCTTACCATCTGCCGACGCTTGGCGGCCTTGATGGACGGAGAGCTCACGGTGCAAAGCGCCCCCGGCCAGGGGAGCTGCTTCGCCTTGCAGGTCCGTTTGGCGAGCGCCCCGGGAGCGGGCTCCCCGCTGCCGGCCGCCGACGGCGCCGACTCCGTTCCCCCGACGGGAGCGGAGCCGGTCGGCGTCGCGCCGGAGAGAGACGCCGGCTGCCGCGCCCCCTTTTCCTGGATCGATGCCGGCTGGGCGCGGCAGTGGGCCGCCGCCGAGCAGGGACTCTACCTGCAGACAGCGGCCCGCTTCGGCACGGAGCAGCAGCGGCTCCTGGCGCGGCTCTCCGAATCGATCCGCGTCGGCGATCGACAGGCCGCGTTGGAGATCGCCGACAAGCTGCGCGGCCTGGCCGGCACCTTGGGCGCGGGCGCGCTCAGGGAGGCGGCCGGCGGGGTGGCTGAGGCGCTGCGAGGCGCGCAGGACCCGGGGCCGAGCCTGCAGGCCCTGCTGGCGGCTTCCGGCTCTTTCCTGGTCGAGCTGGCGGCGCTTGATCGGGAGAGCGACCCGGAGCCCCGGGGGGAAGGGGATGTCGCAGCGATGCTGAAGCAGCTGGAGCTTTACACCCTGGAATGCGACGGCGAAGCGGCGAGCTATCTGCAGACGGCGCTCCCGGCGCTCAGGGCGGCGCTCCCCGACGCCCCCTGGGGCGAGATCAAACGGCTGGTGGACAGTTACGAGTTGGAGCAGGCCTCGTTGCTGTTGCGCAAGCTGATCGAGGGACTGTGAGATAATTGTCATTGACATTTTACTTTGAATGGATGTATGCCAGTAGCGGTTGTCGCTTAAAAAAAACGGGGGAAACGTGACGCCATCACTAGCCCTGCCACGAGCGCCTAAATCACTGCTGGCCGTAGTCTGCCTGCTCTGCGCGCTCCCTTTTGCGCTGACCGTGATCCTCAAGCTGTACGTGAAGCTGGACACCGCCCCCTTTCTCGTCTTCCACAATTTCGCCGAATTCTTCAGCGTCATGGTCTCGCTCTCCATCTTCGGCACCGGGTGGTACAGCTTCGACCAAAGCCGGGACCGGCACGCGCTGTTCCTGAGCGTCGCCTTCCTGGCCATCGGCCTCATGGATTTCATGCACGCGCTCTCCTACGCCGGCATGCCCGCCTTCGTCACCCTCAACAACG
This sequence comes from uncultured Geobacter sp., assembly GCA_903925075.1. GTDB lineage: Bacteria > Desulfobacterota > Desulfuromonadia > Geobacterales > Geobacteraceae > Geomonas. The sequence continues at coordinate 19,701 of CAIYDQ010000323.1, read as the reverse complement.
CCAACAAGCCGACCCAATTCTGGCTGGCGGTCCGCTGCTTCTCCGCGGCCTGCTTCCTGGGGAGCGCCTGGATCGAGCCGGGAGCGAAGAGCCGTTGGCTGTGCAAAAGCTGCCTGATGACCCTGGCGCTGTTGACGACGGCGCTGGTTTTCATCGGCATCGTCTTTTATCCCGAACTGCTCCCCGCCGCCTTCGTCGAGGGGGTGGGGCTCACCGCCTTCAAGAAAAACAGCGAATATCTGATCGTCTCGCTTTTGGCCCTGGCCTGGATCGGTTACTGGCGGCGCCTGGTCAGGACCGGCGACCCGCTGATCCTCTACTACCTGTCGGCCTTCCTGGTCTGCATCTTCTCCGAATTGGCCTTCGTCGTCTATCGCAGCGTCTTCGACACCTTCAACATGCTCGGGCACCTCTACAAGGTGGTCGGCTTCTTCCTGATCTATCGGGGGATCTTCGTCGCCTCGGTCCGCGCCCCCTATCGAAAGCTGGCCGTCGCCCTGGACCGACTGCAGGGGGAGATCGGCGAACGACAGCACGCCGAGGAAGAGATCCGCTTCCTGAAGAACTACCTGGCCAACATCATCGATTCCATGCCCTCGATCCTGGTGGGTCTGGATCCGGACCGGATCGTCACCCAATGGAACCACCGGGCCGAGGTCGTCACCGGCATCGCCCAGGCCCGTGCCATCGGCCGACCGGTCGGCGAGCTGCTGCCGGAGTTCGCGCCCTGCATCGAGGCCATGCGAGAGGAGATCGGCAAGCGCCGTCCGGCGGCCATGGAGAAGCTGCTCATGGAGAAAGGGGGGGAGCGGCAGTACTACGATCTGATGCTCTATCCGTTGATCGCCAACTGCGTGCAGGGGGCGGTTTTGCAGATCTCCGACGTCACCGAGCGCACCCGCATCCAGGAGATGATGGTGCAGACCGAGAAGATGATGTCTATTGGGGGATTGGCCGCGGGCATGGCCCACGAGATCAACAACCCGCTGGGCATCATCACCCAGGCGGCCCAGAACGTGGATCGTCGGGTCTCGGCGGATTTGCCCGCCAACCGCGAGGCGGCCCTGGCCGCAGGCTTCAGCATGCAGCAGTTGCAGCAGTACCTGCAGGCCCGCCAGATCCCCGAATTCATCGCCAGCATCGGCGAGGCCTCGGCGCGCGCCTCGCGCATCATCGTCAACATCCTGCGCTTTAGCCGCAGCGCCGGATCGACCCTGAAGCCGGCGGCGCTCAGCGAGATTTTGGAACAGTCGCTGGAGTTGGCGGCCAACGATTACGACCTGAAAAAGAAATACGATTTTCGCGCCATAGAGGTGGTGCGGGAGTACGACGCCGAGCTTCCCAAGGTGCCGCTGGTGGCGATCGAGATCGAGCAGGTTGCGCTCAACCTTTTGAAAAACGCGGCCCAGGCCATGGGGGACAATCCGGCTGAGCGTCCGCCGCGCATCGTGCTGCGTCTGAGACGCGAGGAACGTTACCTGGTGGTGGAGGTGGAGGACAACGGGCCGGGCATGGAGCCGGGGATCATGCGGCGGGTGTTCGAGCCCTTTTTCACCACCAAGGAGCCGGGGATCGGCACCGGTCTCGGGCTTTCCGTCTCCTACATGATCGTGACCCAGAACCACAAAGGGCTGATGACGGTGGAACCGGTCGCTCCTCCCGGCTGCGGCGCCCTGTTCTCCGTCAGGCTGCCGCTTAACAACGGAGACAACGGGGGGTGCCATGGGTGACCCGGTCAAGATCCTGATCGTCGACGACGAGCCGCTGATTCGTTTGAACCTGCGGGCCCTTTTGGAGGATCTCTCCTACAGCGTCTGCGAGGCGGGCGACGGCCGGCAGGCGCTGGAGCACTGCCGGCAGTCGGCGCCGGACCTGGTGCTGACCGACCTCAGGATGCCGATCATGGGGGGGATGGAGTTGGTCGAGCGCTTGCGGGAAACGGCGCCCGAGATCCCGGTGCTGGTGATCTCCGGCACCGGCAGCATCGCCGACGCCATCGCCGCGGTCCGCCTGGGTGCCTGGGATTACCTGACCAAGCCGGTGGAGGACGCCGAGGCGCTGGAGATCGTGATCCGGCGCGCCCTGGAGCGGGCCCGGATGATGACCGAGAACAGGAACTACCAGTGCCGGCTGGAAGAAATGGTGCGGGAGCGAACCGGCGAACTTGCCGCCAGCGAGGCCCGCTACCGTCGCATCCTGGAGTCGGTGACGAGCTATGTCTACACGGTCGCCATGAGCTGCGGCCGGCCGGTGTCCACCCTGCACCGCCAGGGATGCGAGGCGGTCTCGGGCTTCACCCCCGACGACTACGCCGCCGACCCCGACCTCTGGTACCGCATGGTGCACGAGGACGACCGCCCCATGGTGCTGGCCCGGGCGCGGGAGATCATGACCCCGGGGGCGGCGCCGGTCTGCTACGAAAGCCGCATCCGGCACAAAAACGGCAGCGTGCGCTGGATCCAGAGCACGCTGGTCCCCAACCGCGCCCCCGGCGGCGAAATCCTCTCCTACGACGGCATCGTCAACGACATCACCGCCCGAAAACTCGCCGAGCAGGCGCAACTGCTTTCCGAGAGCCGCTTCCGCGAGCTTTTGGAAAACGTGCGCCTGGTGGCGGTGATCCTCGATACCGCCGGCCGGGTTACCTTCTGCAACGACTTCTTCCTGGAGCTGACCGGCTGGAGCCGCGAGGAGGTGCTGGGGAGCGACTGGTTCAGCCGCTTCGTGCCGGCGGGGAGCAGGGAAGCCCACTGCCGCCTCTTTCTGCGCGGCATCGCCGACGGCTCGGCCTGGCTGCATGCCGAGCAGCGCATCCTCACCCGCGAGGGGTGCGAATTGATCGTCCTCTGCGACAACACGCTGTTATTGGAGGCCGACGGCGCCGTCGCCGGCGTGGCGACCATCGGCGTGGACCTGACCGGCCAGCGGCAGTTGGAGGAAAAGCTGCGCCATGCCCAGAAGATGGAGGCGGTCGGCTCCCTGGCCGGCTGCGTGGCCCACGACTTCAACAACATCATGACCGTGATCCTGACCTGCTGTCTGCTGATGAAGGAGTACCTCCCCGAGGGGAACCCCGGCAGCGGCTACCTCGACCTCTTGAAGGGCGCGGCGGATCGCGCCGTGCATCTGACCCGGAGCCTTTTGGCGTTCAGCAGGAAACAGCCGCTGACCTTGCAGACGGTGGATCTGAACTGCGTGGTGCGCGAACTCGACGACTTCCTGGTGATGATACTGGGGGGGAAGATCGAGCTGCGAACCGCGCTGCGGACGGCTCCTCTGAACGCGCAGGCCGATCGGCCCCAGATCGAGCAGGTGCTGATGAACCTCGCCACCAACGCCAGGGACGCCATGCCCGAGGGGGGAGTGCTCACCATCCGCACCGAGCTCTTGACCGTCGACGCCTCCTTCATCGAGCGGCACGGCTACGGCGTCGCCGGCGATTTCGCGGCCATCTCGGTGGCCGATTCCGGCATGGGCATGAGCGAGGAAACCCGCAAGCGGATCTTCGAGCCCTACTTCACCACCAAAGAGGAAGGAAAAGGAACCGGGCTCGGCCTCTCCATCGTCTACGGCATCGTGAAACAGCACAACGGCTTCGTGGACGTGCAAAGCGAGCCCGGCATCGGCACCACTTTCAGCATCCTGATCCCCGCCGCCCGTCAAGAAGAGGATGCGCTGAACGCCGCAGCCGATCTCTCGGCGGTCGCGGCCGACCCGTGGCTGGCCTCGGCCTGCGCCAGATGATTCCTCCGCGCGGCCACGGCATCCGTCGCCGCCACTGCCGCCTGTCGCCGTCGCCCGTCGCCGCCGCCCATCGCTGCCGCCCGTCGCCCGCCCGCCTGTCGCCTGTCGCCTTCCGCTTTTCGCCTTTCGCCTGTCGCCTTTCGCCTTTCGCCTTTCGCCTTTCGCCTTTCGCCTTTCGCCTTTCGCCTTTCGCCGCCGTTGCCGTTGCCGTTGCCGCCTTCCTCGTCCATCCCCCCGCTCCTCGCGTGAGTAAACAATCATAAAATGTTGTTTTATTGATTTCTGCAACTTTTCCGCATAAGATACCCCGACGCGCACTCCGGCCCTCACGCCGCCGTTTGGCGGTCAGGGGCGTGACCGGGGGGCGCTGCCGTTAAGTTAAGCTTTTGCCGAGACTCCCCCTCCCGCAAGGGGAGGGGGGACTCTTTGGTGCAAAGGTTCCTTAAGTTAGCGCCGGTGCCCTTGATGGGAGAGGGTGAAAAGCTCGCGAAAGCTCTCCCGCCCCCCGATCCCCTCTCATTAAAGAGCTCGTTCGTCGAAGCCTAGGCGAAGGAGGGAGTGGGAAAAATACTAGGGCCGAGCTTAACTTGTCGAGGTCATTTTGGACGATGCGGTAGCAGAGATCCTGGCGTATCTTTCCCGGCACATCGGCGAGGATTTCCAGTCGTATTCAAAAACGATGGCGAAAAAGAGGGTTGCCGAGCGAGCCGGCCAGCTCTCTCTGGGGATGTCGGCCTACCTCCGATTGCTGCGCGCCGAGCCGGCCGAACCGGCGACGCTGGCCCGCATGCTCCGCATCCGTTTCAGCAGTTTTTTCCGCGACCCGCTCCAGTTCGAACTGCTCGCCTCGGTGGTCGTTCCCGGCCAGTTGCGAGCCTGCCGCAAGGAGTTGTTCCGGGTGTGGTCGGCGGCCTGCGCCTGCGGAGAGGAAGCCTACTCGCTGGCCATGATCCTGGACGAGGCGCTGCCGCTGGTCGAGGCGAAACCCCTGGTGCAGATTTTCGCCACCGACATCGCCGAGGACGCCCTGGATGCAGCCCGCCGGGGGAGGTATCTGCCGGACAGCCTCCAGGGGGCGAGCCTTGGGCGGCTGGGCAAGTACTTCGTCCCGTGCTCGCCGGGGTACCGGGTGACGGACAAGATACGCGGCATGGTCACCTTTTCGCGCCACGACCTGCTCGATCCGCGCACCTATGTGCCGCCGGAATCGCTCTTCGGCGGTTTCGACCTGATCTTGTGCCGCAACTTCCTGATGTATCTCGACGCCGACGCCTACCGGAGGGTGTTCGACAAGCTTTTCAGGGCCTTGAACCCCGGCGGGGTCCTGTTGCTGGGCAACGCGGAGACCGTTCCCGAGCGCTACGCCCCCTACCTGGCGAAGGTGGCGGACTTCGGGAACCTGCACCGGAAAAAGTCGGCCGACTGCGCCGCCGACCAGGCCTGAGCCCGGCCGGACACAAAGGAGGAGCGGATGAGGAAATCCTGCCGGTCGATACGGTTCCTGGCGCTGCTGACGGCGCTTTGCCTCCTGGCAGTGGCCGGCTGCAGCCAACAGGAACGGCAGCCGGCCGCAGCCGAGGAGCAGCGCTACGCGGGTTACCGTTTCGGCGAGGAGAACTCCGTCGATTTCGGGGTGCAACCCTTGAGCCTGCCGGAGGCATCGGTCTCGGAACTGATCTGCCGGGACCGGGTGCTCTCCTCCCGGCTGCGGGCGTCCGGCCATTTTCTGCAGCCCTTTCCCTTCTTCAAGGGCAAAGACCTGCATCGATTCATCACCTCCGGCAAGCTGGAGGCGGGCATCCTGGGCGATATGCCGGCCATAGCCGCGGCCGCCAAGGGCGATATCGTCATCGTCGCCATGATCAAGCAGGGCTTTTCCTCGATCGTCGCGGGGAGGCCGATGCTGGTGAAGGACCTGCGCGGCAAGCGGGTCGCCACCGGTCTTGGGTCCACGGCGCATTTCTCCCTTTTGAACGCGCTGGAAGGCGAGGGACTGAGCGAGCGGGACATAACGCTGGTCGGCATGGAGGTAAGCGAGATGGCGCAGGCGCTGGCCGCGGGGAAGATCGATGCCTTCAGCGCCTGGGAGCCGACCCCGGCGCTTGCCTTCGCGGCGCACCCCGGTTTCCACCTGGTCCACAAGGCGCTTAGCTTCGGTTTTCTCTGCCTGCGGCGCGACTTCGTCGCGGGCCACCCCGAGCAGACGCGGGAGATCGCCGCGGCGGTGGCGCGCTCCTGCCTCTGGATGCGCCAGCCGGGGACCCTGGAGCGGGTCGCCGGTTGGACCGCAGCCTCGGCCGCGGCGTTCCAGGGACAACCGTATCCGCTGCCGGCGGCGCAGATGATGGAGCTTACCCGTCGGGACCTGTTGCACGTCCCCGCCGCCCCGATGATACCGGAGCGGCTGCTAAAGGAGCAGGAAATGCTCGGCAAGGAATTCAATTTCCTGAAGAAAAACGGCAATATCCCCGCTGAGACGCCCTGGGAGACCATCCGCGCCTCGTTCGATACCGGCTTGCTGCGGGAGGTCATGTCCGAGCCCGCGCGCTACCGCATCGAGGAGTTCGACTACCAGGAGCAAAAGGGCGGTGCCCAATGAGAAGCTTCTCCCCGTTCCGGACCCTCCAGTCGCGGCTGGTCTTCTGGTTCACCGCCATCTGCCTGCTGCCGCTGGCCCTGATGACCACCATCATCTATCAGCAGCGGGTGAAGGTCACCCGCGAGTTGATCTTCGACAAACTCTCCGCCGTCTCCTCGTTGCGCCAGCAGCAGTTGAACACCATGCTGGACACCGTCGCCACCGGCGCCTCGACGCTGACCGTGGACGATTCGGTGGCGAGCGCCGCCGCGGCGCTCCTTAAGGACCGGGGTGCGGCGCGGAGCGCCGCCCTGACGGGCGCCAGGGTGCGGCTGGCGGGCTATCGCAACGATCGCGAGGCGGTGGTCGAGGTCGCCCTGGTCTCCCGGGACGGGAGCGTGCTGCTCTCCGCCGACGGCAAAGAGGGCTCCGCCGTCGCCAAGCCGGAACTGGTGGCCTCCGCCCTGCGCGATCTGGCGCCGACCTTCGGCGAAGTCTACCTGTCCCGGATCGACGGCGTCCCCAGCCTGGAAATCGCCGCCCCGATCGGCTCCGCCGGCGCGCTCCGGCTGCCGGTCGTGTTGCTGATTCGCTACGACCTTCGCAAGCTGCTCTACGACTTCGTCGAGAACCGGGTGGGGATGGGGCGCAGCGGCGAGACGGTGCTGGTGAACCGCGATCTTATCTCACTGACCGAGTTGCGCCAGCTCCCCGGCTCGCTGCTCAAGGCCAATCTGAAGGGACGCCCGGCGCTTTTGGCGGCGCAGGGACAGACGGGGATCGTCGAGGCCGCCGATTACCGCGGCGAACGGGTGTTGGCGGCCTACGCCTATATCCCCCGCACCGGCTGGGGGCTGGTCTGCAAGCAGGACGCCAAAGAGGTGTTCGCGCCGCTGGTGAGCCTTTTGTGGGTGACCTACGGCCTGGCCGGGGCCATCTCGCTTGTGGCCTGCGCCTTCGGCTACCGCCTGGCGCGCTCGCTGAGCGATCCGATCGGCAAACTGTCCCGGGCCTCCTCCCGGTTGGGCCACGGCGACTATGCCGCCAGGATCGCGCCGGAAGGCTCGGAAGAGATCAGGCAGGTGGCGCTCGCCTTCAACGACATGGCCGAGGCGCTGCAACTGAAGATGGATGCCCAGGAGGGGCTGGCGCGCATCTCGGAAAACCTGGTGACCGCGGAAAACCTGGAGGGATTCTTCAGCACCCTGCTCCCCGTGCTGATGCAGTTCACCGGCGCCAAGATGGCGGTCGCCTTCATGGACGAGGAGCAGGGGGAGTATTTCCTCCCGGTGCACAGCATCGGCGCCGATTCCGCGCAGATGCGCCGCTATCGGCGCAGCGCGCTGGAGGGAGAGCTCGGGGTGGTGCTCGCCGGGAGGAGGGTTTCGCACCTGACCAGCGCCGACCCCTCCAGGACCCTGCGTTTTCTCACCTCCTTCGGCGAGGTAGCCCCGGCGGAAATCATCACCGTCCCCATCATGGTGGACGAGGAGATCCGCGCCTTCGTGTCGCTCGCCTCGGAGCGCCCCTTCCCCGCCAAGGCGCACGACACGCTGCAGCAGGCCATGCTCCCCATAAGCCAGGGGTTCGCCCGGGTGCTGGCGGGGGACTACGTGCGCAGGCTGGCGACGGAGCTGGGCGCCAAGAACGCCGAACTCACCCAGCAGTCCGAGGAACTGGTGCAGCAGTCGACCGAGTTGTCCCACCAGTCCGAGGAGCTGTCGCGGCACAACCGGGTGCTGGACCTGCAAAAGCAGCAGCTGGAGCAGGCCACCCGTCTGAAGAGCGAGTTCCTCTCCAACATGAGCCACGAACTGCGCACCCCGCTCAATTCGGTGCTGGCCCTGTCGCGGGTGCTGGCGGTGCAGGCGGGAGGAAGGCTCAGCGACGACGAGCGCGGCTACCTGGGGATCATCGAGCGCAACGGCAAGCACCTGCTCTCCCTGATTAACGACATTCTCGACCTGGCCAAGATCGAAAGCGGGCGCCAGGACGTCTTCTTCGACTCGGTGTCGGCGGACAAGATCGCCCGCGAGGTGGTCGACGCTCTGGAGCCGCTCGCCCGCGAGAAGGGGATCGACCTTGTTCTTTTGCCGCAAAAGGACCTTCCCCGGGCGGTGACCGACGCCAAGAAGCTGCGCCAGATCCTGCAGAACCTGATCGGCAACGCGGTGAAATTCACCGGGCAGGGTGCGGTGACCGTCAGGCTGGCCGCGGAGCGGGGACAGTTGCTGATCGAGGTCGAGGATACCGGCATCGGCATCGCCGCCGAGCATCTGGACGATATCTTCCAGGAGTTCCGACAGGCCGACGGCAGCACCTCCCGCTCCTTCGAGGGGACCGGCCTCGGGCTCTCCATCGTCCAGAAGACCGCGCAGCTTTTGGGCGGGGAGGTCTCCGTGGCGAGCCAGCCGGGCAAAGGGTCGCTGTTCAGCGTGCGCCTTCCCCTGGATGGCCGGGGAAGGAAGGGGGAGGCTCCCGCGCCGGCGCCCGGCGGCGAGCCGCAGCAGCTCCCGACCCGCGGCAGGCCGGTGCTGGTGGTGGACGACGACCCCGAGGCGGCGGCGCTGATCGCCTCGCACCTGGCCGAATCCGGCTACCCGACGCTGACCGCCGCCAACGGCGCCGAGGCCTTGCGGCTGGCCCGCAGCGAAAATCCCTTCGCCATCACCCTGGACGTGGTCATGCCGGAGATGGACGGCTGGGAGGTGATGCGCGAGTTGAAGAGCCGCCCGGAGACCGCGGGCATCCCGGTGATCGTGGTCTCCCTTTCCGAGGACCGCGCCACCGGCATCGCCCTGGGTGCCTTGGGGGTGATCAGCAAACCGGTGGACAGGCGGCAGCTCCTGGAGCAGTTCGCAAAGCTTACCGGCGTCGGCTGCCGGCTGGTGCTGGTGGTGGACGACAACGAATACGACCGCCGCTTCATCGCCTCCATCCTGAAGGAAAGCGGCATGGACGTGCTCTTGGCGGAAAGCGGGCAACAGGCGCTGGAGCTGGCGCTGGAAAACCGTCCCGACCTGATCACCCTCGATCTGGTGATGCCGGGGATGGACGGCGTCGCCGTGCTGGACAGGCTGCGGGCCGGCGCATCCACCGCCCATATCCCGGTGGTGGTGATCACCTTCAAGGATCTCACCGGCCAGGAGCTTACCCACCTCTCCCTGGGAGTGAGCGCCATCCTCTCCAAGGGGGGGCACGACCGGGAGCTGATGCTGGAGGAACTGGTGAAGAGTCTGGGCCGCCTGGGGTGGAGCCTGCCGCAGGCGCCCTCCAGCAGGGGGGCGAGGATACTGATCGTGGAAGACAGCGAGGCCGCGACCATCCAGCTCCGCTTCGCGCTCGATTCGGAGGGGATCTCCGTCGACGCCGTCTCCGGAGGAAGGCACGCCCTGGAGTACCTGAAGACCCACGTCCCGGACGGCATCATCCTCGACCTGATGATGCCCGAGGTGGACGGCTTCGACGTCTTGCAGGCGGTGCGCGACTCGCCGCTCACCGAGCGGGTGCCGGTGATGATCATGACCGCCAAGACGCTGTCGCCCGGCGAGCATGACCGCCTGAGGGAGCTGAACGTGAGCCATCTGCTGCAAAAGGGGGACGTCGACCAGCAGGAGCTGGTGCGGCGGGTCTACGAGATGCTGGGGGTGGTCCGGTTGTTCCGGGACGAGGAGCGGCCGGCGTCCGCGGTGCCGCTTCCCGCCGCGGCGAGGAACCCCCGGGGGGACGGCTCGCTGCTGGTGGTCGAGGACAACGCCGACAACCTGGTCAGCATCAGGGCGATCCTCGGGAAGAGTTACCGGATCATCGAGGCGCTGGACGGCGAAGCCGGTCTGGCCGCGGCCCGCGACGGCTCGCCGTCGCTGATCCTCTTGGACATGCAACTGCCGCGCATGGACGGCATGGCGGTGCTGAAGGAGCTGAAGGGGGCGGACGCCACGGCCGGCATCCCGGTTGTGGCGCTGACGGCAAGCGCCATGGCCGGCGACCGGGAGAAGTTCCTGCAGGCCGGCTGCGCCGGATATCTGTCGAAACCGTTCGCCGTAGAGGATCTGCTGGCCGCGGTGCAAAGGTTCATCTAGAAAAAGGACCCACATGAAGCTTTTGGCGATCGACGACAACCAGGACAACCTGCTCACCCTGAAAGCCCTGCTGCAAGCCTTTCTGCCGGAAGCGAGCCTCATCACCTCGCAATCCGCCGCCGACGGCCTGCGCCGCGCCAAGCTGGAGAGCCCCGACGCCATCCTTTTGGACATCCAGATGCCCGGCATGGACGGCTTCGAGGCGACCCGCAGGTTGAAGGAACTCCCGGCCACCCGGCACATCCCGGTGATCCTGGTCACCGCGCACCGAACCGACGCCCTCTGCCGGGTGCAGGGGCTGGAGTGCGGGGCCGACGCCTTTCTTTCCAAGCCGATCGACGAGTCCGAGCTGGTGGCCCAGATCAAGGCGATGGTCCGGATCAAGAAGACCGAGGACGCCCTGCGCCGGGAGCGCGACAGCCTTGAGGGGTTGGTGGCCAGGCGGACCTTCGACTTGAGCTGCGCCAACGAGGCGCTGCTGGAGAACCTCGCGCGCCTGGCCGAGAGCGAAGAGCGCTACGAAAGGGCGGTGCGGGGGACCAGCGACGGGCTTTGGGACTGGGACCTGGTGAGCGGCGCGTGCTATTTCTCGCCGCGCTGGAAGGAGCTTTTGGGCTTTGCCGAAGAGGAACTGCCGGATCGCATCGACTCCTTTTTCTCCCGCATCCATCCGGACGAGGAGGCGCTGGTGCGCGGCGCCCTTGAGGCCCACCTGTCGCAGCGCGTCCCTTACGACGTGGAAATGAGGCTTTTCACCAAAAGCGGCTTTTACCTCTGGTTTCGCTGCCGCGGCCAGGCGGAATGGAACGAGCGGGGCGAAGCGGTGCGCATGGCGGGAGCGACCTCCGACATCACCGAGCGCTGGCAGATGGAGGAGCAACTGCGCCAGTCGCAGAAAATGGAGGCGGTGGGGCAGCTGGCCGGCGGGGTGGCCCACGATTTCAACAACATCCTGACGGTGATCGCCGGTTATGCGACCATCCTGAAGATGGACCTCTTGGGGAAGAAGGAGCAGGCGGAGGTGATCGAGCAGATCGTGACCGCCACCGAGCGCGCCGCCCAGCTTACCCGGGGCCTTTTGACCTTCAGCCGCAAACAGCCCATGGCGCCGCTGCGCATCGACCTCGGCGAAATCGTGCTGCAGGTGGAAAAGTTTCTGGCGCGGATCATCGGCGAGGACATCCAGCTGCAGACCGAGATCCTGCCGGTGCCGCTGCCGGTCTTGGCGGACAAAAGCCAGATCGAGCAGATCCTGGTCAACCTGGCGGCCAACGCCCGCGACGCCATGGACAAGGGAGGACGCTTCACCATCGCCACCGGCCTGCAGGAGGTGGACGACGGCTCCCTGCGCGGCCATCAGTTGGGCGCCTGCGGCCGCTACGCCGTGATCACCGTGGTCGACACCGGACGCGGCATGGATGCCGAGACCCAGAAGCGCATCTTCGAGCCCTTCTTCACCACCAAGGAGCTGGGGAAGGGGACCGGCCTGGGCATGGCCATCGTCTACGGCATCGTCCAGCAGCATAAAGGGTTCATCAAGCTCGAGAGCGCGCCGGGCCAAGGGACCACCTTCAGCATCTACCTGCCGATCGTGGACGAGAGGCAGCCGGCCCGGGTCGAGGCCGCCGATCAGTCGGCGCCGGTCGCGGGGTGCGAAACCATCCTGTTGGCCGAGGACGATCCGGGCGTGCGCAGCATGGTGGAGCTGGTGTTGAAGCAGTTCGGCTATCAGGTGCTGGTGGCTTCCGACGGGCAGGAAGCGGTGGAGATGTTCGCCGCCAACCGCGCCCGCATCGGCCTGATCCTGATGGACATCATCATGCCCAACAAGAACGGGGTCGAGGCCTTCGCCGAGATCAGGGAGTTGCAGCCCGAGGTGAAGGCGCTTTTCATCAGCGGCTACACCGCCGAGTTCATCCAGAGCCGCGGCATGCAGGAGGGGGTGGATCTGCTCATGAAGCCGGTTCAGCCCATGGAGCTGCTGCGGCGGGTGAGGTCGATCCTGGAGCAGAAACAGCCGTGAAATCTCGTTTATCCCCCCCGCCGCTCAGAAAATTCCCATCTTCCTGCCCGAACTGTGTTATTGTGTCGTGTTAATCGGCGATTCCCGCATGCTAAGGATAGAACGTACATGACCATCAGATGGTATCCGGGCCATATGAGCAAGGCCCACGAGCAGATTTCCGAGTTGATCCGCAAGATCGACGTGATCATCGAGGTGCTCGACGCTCGCCTCCCCGTCTCCAGCTCCAATCACCTGCTGGCGCAACTGCGCCGCAACAAGCCTTGGATAAAAGTGCTGAACAAGCACGACCTGGCCGATCCCGCCGTCACCAAGTCCTGGGTGGGAGATTTCCAAAAGGCCTCGGGGGTCCGCGCCCTGCCGCTGTCGGCCAAGCGGCTGGCCGAGACCAAGCTGTTGGTCAAGCTCTGCAAGCAACTGGCCCCCAACCGGGGCAAGCCCGGGCTGCCGGTGCGCGCCATGGTGGTCGGCATCCCCAACGTCGGCAAATCGACCCTGATCAACACCCTGGCGGGCAAATCCCTGGCCAAGGTCGGCGACAAGCCGGCCATCACCGTGCGCTCGCAGCAGATCGACCTGCATAACGGCATCCTGCTTTTCGACACGCCGGGGCTGCTCTGGCCGGAGATGACCGACCAGGCCGGGGCCTACCGGCTGGCGACCAGCGGCGCCATCGGCGCCAACGCCCTCGACTATACCAACGTCGGCCTGTTCGCCGCCGACTATCTGCTGCACCGCTATCCGGAAATGTTGCAAAGCCGCTACAAACTGGCCCAACTCCCCGAGGACCCCTACCAACTGATCGAGGCCATCGGCCGCTGCCTCGGTTGTTTGGTGAGCGGCGGGGGCGTCGATCTGCACCGCGCCGCGGAAGCCTTCTTGCGCGAACTCAGGGCGGGCAAGATCGGGCGGATCAGCCTGGAAGAGCCGGGCGTGGCGGCAATGTGCGCCGAGGCTCTGGCGCCCTTGAACGCGGACGGGCCTGAAAGCGAGTTCGGCGCAGGCGAGCCGGGCCGATAGCCGCGCTTCGATGCTTGTCAACTCGGTGCCAACCGTGTGCCGTTTACTGCGCGCCTCGGGAAAAAAGATCGGAATGGTTTCATTGCCATCCAGAACCGTGTATAGTGAAGGTCTATGAAAACACCTAAAAGTTTTGAAATGCTAGTGCAAAACGGCCTCGTGGACGAGGTGGTCTGCCAGTTGATGAGCGGCAAGGAAGCCGAAGTCTACGTCGTTCAATCCCGGGGAGAGCTTCGCTGCGCCAAGGTGTACAAGGACGCCGGCAAGAGGAGTTTCAGCCAGCAGGCCCAGTACCAGGAAGGGCGCAAGGTGAGGAACAGCCGGCAGGCGCGCGCCATGGAGAAGAACACCCGTTACGGCAAAAAAGAGCAGGAGGGGGCCTGGCAGAACGCCGAGGTGGAGGCGTTGCAGCGTCTGGCCGATGCGGGCGTGCGCGTCCCCAAGATCTACAGCTACCTGGGGGGCGTGCTGCTCATGGAACTGGTGATCGATGCCGAGGGGGGGGCTGCTCCGCGGCTCAACGACCTGCGGCTGACGGCCGAAGAGGCCAGGGAAGGGCACCGGGCGATGATCTCGCAGATCGTGCTCATGCTCTGCGCCGGGCTGGTTCACGGCGACCTCTCCGAGTACAACGTGCTGGCGGGGAGCGACGGGCTGGTGATCATCGACCTCCCCCAGGCGATCGACGCGGCCGGCAACAACAACGCCAGCAAGATGCTGGAGCGGGACGTGAAAAACATGACCGCCTATTTCGGGCGTTTCGCGCCCGAGCTGCTTGTCACCGACTACGGCAGGGAGATCTGGAAGCTGTACGCGAGCGGCGAGCTCAAGGCCAACAGTTTGCTCACCGGCCGTTTCCAACAAAGCGGCATCCCCGCCGACGTCGGCAGCGTCATGCGCGACATCGACTCCGCCAGGCTCTGGCACGAGCGCTACCAGTCGTCGAAGTCATAGCTGGAATCATAGGAGGAGCTATGAAAAAGGAGAACCTGGAAGTAATACTCGAGGATATCAACCGCAAATTCGACATCGTCCTCGAAGGACATGCGGCACTGGCGAGTCAGATACAGACGCTCAGCGATAAAACCGATAGCCGCTTCGACTTGATCGACCTCAAGATCAATACTTTCAACCAGAAGATCGACTCCGTTGGGGCTGATCTTTCCCAAAGGATCGACGCCGTTTCCGCCGATCTTTCCGATCACCGTGCCGAAACAGCGGCCCGCTTCGACGTGGTGGACCACAAGATCGACTCCGTTTCCGCCGATCTTTTCGCTCACCGCGCCGATACCGAAGCCCACCACGGCATGTACCTGGTGAAGGAAATCTAAAACACGCCTCTCCCTCTACGCATCGCTCAGCGCGTCGCCCCCGCCTCCCTTCAATTTTGCCTTTCCCCAGACCGACCTGGCCGATTGTTGACATCATTCCCGCATGTGTTTTACTTGGGACGCTTAAACGCTAGCTCCTCCAACCTATAAAAGTCCGTAACTGTTCACCACCTCAGCTGGCAACTTCAAACACCCGTAGGTCGTGTTGAACGGTTTCATCGTGAAACGCGACATTGCCCCTGTGGCGACATTGCGACGTCGCGTTTCGTGCCTCAACGCGACCTACGGAAATTGGTGCTAAATGGTTATAAAAAAAAATGCAAAATCCCCGTTGCGGTAACGAATACTGCCAGCCGGAGGTTCGTATGCTGAGATTCAACGATCCGCCCTGCATGCCCGGCACGGACGAGAGTCCCGCTGAACTGCTTGACCGCTCCGACGCCTTGGCAGGAACCTTGGGCGAGGCCTATCTGGCGCGGCGCAGGGTGCCCCTGCGTTTCGCCGAAGCCGCCGGCATCCGTTTCGCTCCCGATTTCGGCGGGCGACCGGCGCTGCTCGCGCCGCTGAGAGACCGCTCGGGGGAGCTCGCCTCGCTGCATGGACGCTATCTGCGGGTCGTGCGGGGAGAGAACAAGATGCTTACCGTCGGTGCCGGGCGCGGCGTCGTGCTCATGCCGGGCGGCTGGCAGGCCGATCCGTTGATAGTGGTGGAAGGGATGTTCGACGCCTTGTCGCTGGCTAGCTGCGGTTGGCCCTGCGTCGCCACCGTCGGCCGCTGGGCGCCCTGGCTCGCCGAGGCCTTGGCCGAGCGCGAAGTCTGGCTGGCCTTCGACGCCGGCAGGCCCGGCGAGGCCGACGCGCTTCTTTACGCGCAGCGCTTGAGCCGGTCTCGACTGCGCCGGCTGCTGCCGCCTCCCCGCTGCAAGGATTGGAACACCGCGCTGGTCAAGCGGGGGAGCGCCCTCGTCACGCGCTGGGTGCGCGACTCCCTTGACGGAGGCGGACGGCCATGATCGAGATCTACGTCAGTACCGACATCGAGGCCGATGGCCCCATCCCCGGCCCTCATTCCATGCTGAGCCTCGGCTCCGCCGCCTTCAAAGCGGATGGCAGCGAACTGGACACCTTTTCGGCCAACCTGGAGCTTCTTCCCGGCGCCTGCGGCCATCCCGAGACCATGAAGTGGTGGCAAAAGAAGGAGGAGGCCTGGGCCGCCTGCCGCGAGAATCTCCGTCCGGCGGCAGTGGTCATGACCGAGTATGTGGCGTGGCTCGACGGGCTCCCGGGAAGACCGGTGCTGGTCGGCTATCCGGCCGCCTATGATTTCATGTTCGTCTACTGGTACCTGATGCGTTTCGTGGGGCGCAGTCCTTTCAGCTTCTCGGCTCTGGACATCAAGACCATGGCCATGACCATGCTCGGCAAGGACTTTTACGCCAGCACCAAGAACAACATGCCCAGGCATTGGTTCGGCGCGACGCGGCACAGTCATGTGGCGCTGCAAGACGCGATCGAGCAGGGCGTCCTCTTTTGCAACATGCTTGCGCTTTGCCGGGGCACCGAAAAATAGCCCGCCGCAAAGTCGGCAAGCTCGCCGCAGACCCCGCAGGCCGATTTCTTCGGCTTAGCCCAACAACCATCGGCCCCCGGTTTCGTTCCGCGCTTCCCGCCCACATTCTGCTTGACAAAGAGCTCCCTCTTCTCTATAAGTGATTTCGGTTTTCATTATCGGTTTTGGTGCCGCGTTCTTCGCCCGGCCAAATAAATGGCGGCGACGGCAATTGGAGAATACCGATCTTCCCATGGCAGAGTCGGACGGCCCGCCATGCCCACTGTAGTCGGCGGTGGTCATAGCGGGCCGGTCAAAGCCCTGCATGTAGTAACTGAAGCGACTCAGGAGGGAGTTAAATGTTTAATAAACTGCTGATATTGTTGTGCATCTCGCTATTGGCGTCAGGGACGGCGCTGGCTGGGGAAGAGGGAGCCAAAGGCGCGGAGATTTCCAGCGCCGACCACGCCCAGGGAGCGCTCGGCGCCGACCAGGATGCGAAGCGGCAGGTCCCGGACCCGGTCACCAGTGATAACTGGGCCTATCGGGAAATCGCCGAGTTGGCGCAAAAGTACGCAGCGGAAAAGAAACTTGAGGGGAAGTCCTGCCCGCGCGCCGAGTTGGCCGACTCCCTGCTGGTCGTGATGGAAAAGATCGTGTTGGCGTATCGGGCAGAGGGGAACAAGTCGCTTCAGCGCGATGACCTGGCCAGGATCGCCGCCCTGCACGCCGCGCTGGAGCAGGAGTTGGCCCCAAAGGAGGGGTATCGGACCTTGCGGGGGACGATTCAGGAGATCCTCACGCTGGTCGAGCCCGACGTGCCCCCCTTCGAGCACATGGTGGGTGTCAACGGTTTTATCCGCGGTGAAGGGTCCCGAAACTTCAGGCTTTTCCCCGATTTGAGCTACTCGCCCGGACGCGACGAGGGGCGCTTTATCTACCGCGTCAAGCCTTACGCTTACTGGCATCCCACCGATTACCTCGATTTCCACCTGGAGGGGCAACTCTTCGGCTACCAGGGCGGCAGTCACTCCTCGGTCGAGGCTTCCCTTTACCAGGGATTCGTGGAAGCGAGGCTTCCCGGTCATGACCTGGTGGCGCTGAAGGGCGGTCGTCAGGAGTTCGTTTACGGCAGCGCCTTCATCCTCGGCGCCGACGCCGCCTTCGACGGACTCTCTTACGACGCGGGTCGACTCCGGTTGCGGCCGACGGAGACGGTTTCCCTGGACATCATGGGCGGCAGATACGCAGAGTCCTTTTCCGGCGGCGTCAAGGGGAACATGGCGGGCGCTTATCTCATCTACGCTCCCGCCAAGGAGAGCGCCCTGGAGGCCTACCTGCTACGCGATGCCGGCTCCAAGGAGCACCACGGCGGGGAATACCTGGACATAGCAGGGGTGCGCGGCGTCGGCAAATACGGCCCCTTTTCCCTGGAACTGGAGCCGGTCTACGAGTCCGGCAAGCGCTTTAATCCGGATACCGGCGGCAACGATCGGGTCAGCGCCTTCGGCGGCCATATCGACCTGAACGGCGAGTTTCAGCCGTGCGGCTACAAGACCAAGCTCATCTTGAGCTATGCTGCGGGCTCCGGCGACAAGAACCCGGCCAAGGAGTTTCGCAATCCGGTGAACGACACCTCGCTGGTGGGCGACATGCACCTGGTCGGCGACCTCTCCGGCATCGATGTCGGCAGCCACCACGCCAGCGGGGTGCAGGTCTATACGCTGGGGGGGGGGGTGGATCTAAGCGAACAAGTCAACTTTTCGGCAACCGCCCACAAATTCGTAGCCAGCAGCGTGGAGGACGGCTTCAGCCGTCATCTGGGCATCGAGGCGGACTTCGGCTTGACCTGGGCCATCGACAAGGATTTCTCGGTCTCCGTCTCCTATGACCGCTTCTTCGCGGAAAAATTCTTCCGCGACGCCACCGGTTCTGACAAAGGGATCGACTATTTCTACGCGATGCTCACCTTCAACTTCGACAAGACCAAACGCAAGACGCCGAAACCGTGACCCGAGAAACCTCGCTCTCTTGACAAACCGCCGGTTTTTCCTATGCTTTTGCTGAAGCGCCCGGGGTTGCCGTCCAATTCCGGGTCGGTAGCCACCTCAGCATCAGCAAAAGGAGGTCCATCATGGAAGAAACGCCGCGTGTGCCACCCGATGAGGTTTTTGGAAGGGTGCAGTCAGGAGAAGCGCTTCTGGTCTGCGCCTATGATGACGACGAGAAGTTCAAGTCGCTGCACCTGGCAAAGGCGCTTTCCCTGCGGCAGTTCCACGAGCTGCAACCCTCGCTTCCCAAGGACAAGGAGATCGTCTTCTATTGCGCCTGACCGAAGGAGGCGACGTCCGCCGGTCTGGCGGCGAAATATCTGGAGATGGGTTTCCGCAACGCGAAGGCTCTGAAAGGCGGAGTGGAAGGGTGGAAAGGCGCAGGCTTCAGCCTGGTCTAGCAGATGGTCTCAAGTCTCAAGCAGAGGCGGCTTGTCAAAGCCGCCTCTGCACGTCTTTCCCCGATTCTCCCTCATCCCTCATCAGTTTAGCCGGGAAGTTTCAACTTCATATTGCCGGTCTTCTGTGCTATTTTGGCACCTATTCCCGCGCATCCATTTGTCTATTTCCTGGAGTTACATGTTGACCAATCAGCGCCACGCCTTCCGAAACTGGGTCGGCAGCGCCTTCCTGCTGACGGCATTCGTGATCCTCTGCGTGCGCTTCTTCGACATCCCCGTCGCGCTCTACGTGAAAAAGCGCCTTTACCGCAACGCTCACTGGTCCCGCTATACCTCCAACCTGCCGGATTTGCTGCTGGTGCTGGTGCTGGTCACCACCTGCGTTGGCTGCTTGCTGTACCTGAGCAGGACGAAAAAGGGGATTTACGACCAAGCGACCAGCTTCGAAAAGCTCATCACCTGGACCGCTCCCGTCTCTTATCTTGCCAAAAGCCTGTTGAAGTTCCTGTTCGGCAGGGTGAACACCCGTTGCTGGCTTCAGCAGCCCCAGCTCTACGGCTTTCACTGGTTCCAGAGGCGGCCCGGCTGCGACGGGTTTCCTTCCGGGCACATGCTGGTGATCGTAGCCCTTTTGGCCGCGGTTTGGCGCTTCTACCCCAGGTGCCGCCCGTTTTGCCTGCTGTTTGCCGTGCTGCTGGCTGTCGCCCTGGTGGTCACCAACTACCATTTCGTCAGCGACGTGGCGGCGGGCGCCTTCACCGGGGTGCTGGTCGAGGCGGTCGTGTTTCGTCTGCTCCGGGAGCCATCCCGGCTTGCTTCCCGTTCGATCCGATAGCCTCACCCGTCGCGCGCCAAAGAAGAGGGGCACGGGCTGTTTTTCCCTTGCAACTTCGGGCGAAATCCCTTATATTTCAACAATACT
>CAIYDQ010000322.1 GCA_903925075.1 uncultured Geobacter sp. | reverse complement strand
CACCCTTCGACAGGCTCAGGGCAGGGAAGGCGCAAAGAAGAGGCAGACTCGGAAGGTAGGGACGGCAGCGCAGTGCAGGCGGATGAGATTCACCAACAGGACACGAAGGCACCAAGGGGTTGCCGTTTCCTCCGCTTGGTGTCCTGGTGCCTTGGTGGTTCATTCACCTCCGCAGCGCTGGCCCAGCGCGCCGTTTTGCCGCTTGTTATGCGGGCGCGGCCTTCCTATGCTGCCGCCGCGATGAGAAAATAAGTCTGCATAAAGACAACTTGGCGTTCGTTCAATAATACATTCGGACCATAAGATTATGAGGCCAAGATTCATGCTCGGCATTGTGGTAGCGCTTCTCGCGGCATCCATAGCCGGAAACGTTTATCAAGGAACCAAGTTGGCGTGTTTCGCCTACCGGTGGAAACAAGGCTTGATGAGTTATTACGACAGATGGGAACCGTCATATCCTGTTGATGGCCTATCCATGAGCGATCTGGCGACGATGCTAGAACAGGTCAGCAAAGAGGACTGTAAATCGCAAAACAAGCGGATTCTTGCGGTGGAGATGATGGACCGCAATCATGTCCTTATTCAAACGGGCATCATGGTAGGCGGATTAGCCGGCGGAGGTCTCACTTTCAGATTCACCAGAACTGCAGACGGATGGAAACTCGATGAACGGGGCAGTTGGGTCTCTTGAAATATTAGCCCAGCCCCAACTGAAGATATCGTCGCGAAGCGCACCGATACTGTAATGGACCGTTCCTTCTTGCCGAACTCGTTCCTCCTCAGCGCGTCGAGTGCTCGTTGATTTTCTGCCGCAGCGTTTCCATGTCGGGAGCGGCCAAGGGCGCGTCGAGCGTGGCGACGGTGTGGCTGTGGGCGGAGGGTGAGCGCCCGCCAGAGGCGGACAAGCCAGCCTGCGGCGGGTAAACGCCGGGTCGGTGACCCGGCCTACAACGGCAAACCGGCAGCGCACCGCAGCCAGACCCGCGGGCTTGACCCCACCGCGTTTAGTCTCTAGCCTCCGCCCTTGAGAAAGACTATGTCGGAAATCGGAATCAATAACTCCGCTTCGTGGCCGGGTAAAGGACTAAAAAATGAAACCGATGCTCGTTCGCATATCACTAGCATTTATTGCCGGCGTTCTCATAGGTTGGTTAATTACAGATCGATATTACGGGCACAAAATGGCGCAATTTGCGAAAGCCCTCTCTCCCGAGATTCAAAAGCTGCTCAATGACAGTCTAGAATTTACGAAGGGTATGACCAAATAAGATTTCGAAAAAATGATGCGAGACATTCATTCCGTGGCAAGTCGGTACGCCAATGAAAGCAACGCGGCCACCCTGCAAAATGCAATCCTGGCGATTAGGGTGAACCGCGCTCTAACGGACCCCCATGCCACGGGCGTCAACGATCTAATCGCCGAGAAAATTCAGGATCTGCATGAGGCGGTCGCCGCCGGTTGTTATAAAGGCACTGAGCTTGAAAAACTGGCGACTGCGACGGTGAAGGCTGCCGAAAGAGAGGTTGCTTTTGCATTCACGAAGGCCAATGCAACGGTAAGTACCAGACCTCGACTCAGCAGCAACACTGTTGAACACACGTCCTCGCCTTAGCCGACATCCTCGGCTGCAAACAGCCCTCATCCGTAGCTCGTTAGAATCCCGTGCGTGAACGTCAGATTCGTGCCGCCGATGTTGATGGTGTCGTTGATGCCGGGCAGGCCGTTGATTTTCAGGGCGGTGATGGCAGATGCATTTCCCCGCCGCCGGGTTTGCCGGAGGATTGGAAGCCGGTCAGGCTGCTTGGGGGCGGCGCGGGGCTGGGTTCGCGAGACGGCGGGCTCCTGCGGTCTGCCGCTTTATCAGGTCGGCGCCCAGCTTCCGCACGTCGAAACCGTGACGTCCGGCGAGGGCTTCTTTGGCTTTGCGAACTTCGGCGATGACTGGGTCAGGATTCATGCTTTTTCCAAGCTTGCGGCGTTGTTTATCGCATTTCCGGCCTCGGTTGAACAGTTTGGAGTTCAGTCACCGCATCCGCAGGCTTGACCCCACCGCGGCAGCGGTCAGTAATCAGTTGGAGAAACAAAAAGCGCTCGCCACGGAGGCGCCCGGCACGGACGGCAGCGCACCGCCGACGCGCGAGGCAGGCCCGCCGCCCTAGCCGCTGCTTTGGCTTTCAGCCGGGTGAAGAATTGACGGTACGGTCGTCAGAGCGTACGATATTGCGTACGTAATGGAGAACATGACATGACGAGCATGACGGCCACCGCGGCCCGCAAGCAGTTGTACAGCCTGCTCGATGACCTGGCCGACTCGCACGAACCGGTCCAGATTACCGGCAAACGGCATTCGGGTGTCCTCGTCTCCGAGGCCGACTGGCGCGCGATGCAAGAGACGCTCTACTTGACCGGCGTACCCGGCATGCGGGCCTCCATCCTCCGCGGGCTGAAGACACCGGTCGAAAAATGCGCCAAGGAACTGGACTGGTGAACTGGGCGTTGGTCTACACGTCCCGGGCCAGGCGGGACGCGAAGAAGCTTATGCGTTCGGGGCTCAAACCCCAGGCACAGAATCTGTTGGCTCTGCTGGCCGCCAACCTCTATCAAACACCGCCGCCTTACGAAAAACTGGTTGGAGACCTGGCCGGCGCCTGCTCCCGCCGGATCAACATCCAACATCGGCTCGTTTACCAGATTCTTGACGATATCAAGACGGTGAAGGTTATCCGGATGTGGACACACTACGAATAAAGCGACGTCCGCCTCCTGAAATTCGCGGTGCTGCTTTCCGTTCCCGCTTTCCTGACACCCTCATGCGCCGGTCCGCCTTGGTCTCGCCCCGGCGGAGAGCGGGTCAAAGTTGGGTTCGCGGGGCTGGAAAGCCCCGCCCACAAAGCGCTAGTTTCATTGTCTCGGCGCGGACGGAGCCGCGCCCCCCAGAAAGACATCCACCACTCGCGCTCGCATCTGACCCTTCGCGGGTATTGCGCCATGCTATTTTCGGCCGGCTGCGGCGCGGGTGGCGGGGCCGGTTCGGATGCCGTGAGTGGGCGCGTGGTTCCAAGCCCGGGAAGAACCGGCGGCTGCGTTTCCAAGCCTTGGAAAACCGCGCGAAAATAACACGGCAGACTGGCTTGACACAGCGGGGGGGCGCAGCCTAAGCTCCGCGCCGTTTTTGTGACCTTGTGGATTGCAACGACAGCCTAACCAAACAGGAGTGAATATGGCTAAAGCAGCGAAGAACGCCAAGAAGCAGTACGTCTTTTTCTACGGCTTCGGCAAGAAGAACACCGAAGGCGACCAGTCGATGAAGGCCGTCCTCGGCGGCAAGGGCGCGAACCTGGCCGAGATGGCCAACGCGAATCT
>CAIYDQ010000321.1 GCA_903925075.1 uncultured Geobacter sp. | reverse complement strand
GCACCTGGCACTGTATTTGGGGCTTTTGTCCATTATCTGAAAGACGAGTTATCTGCGGGACATATTGAGAAAATAATGAAAATTTCTCCGTTCGCCGCTCCTCATCGGTGCGCCCCTTCCTGCGCCACCTTCCCCTTTGGTCACTGTGCCGCATGTTTCGCTATCTCCGGTAGTTAGCCGGCTGGACGGCGCGCGCGTGACCGGAGCGCGCCGTCGGTCGCTCGCTCCTCATGACCGCTATGCCTGCGATATAACCTTTTGGTATGTCTCGTGCTAGTTCCGGTCGAAAAGGGCCGGTAGGCTCGAGGCGGGCGCATCGCCTGCCGAAGAGGGGCGCCGGAAGGCGGTCACATTACATTACATGCAATGCGGGGAGGCAAGAAATGAAAGCAGCAGTCTATTTCGGCGCGCAGGACATCCGTTGTATCAGCATCCCTGACTCCGCTTTACGCGCAGACCACGAAATGCTGGTCAAGGTGACGGCGACCTCGATCTGCGGTTCCGATTTGCACCTGTATCGCGGGGCGCTCGATCCGATCATGGAAAAAGGAAAATCGCAGACCGGGCACGAACTGGTGGGCGAGGTGCTGGACGTCGGCAGGGGGGTCGGCCGCTTCAAGCGGGGAGATCGCGTCAGCATGGCCTACTCCGCGTCCTGCGGCCATTGCTACATGTGCGAGGTAGGCCAGACGGCGCATTGCGAGACCTCGCAAAAGGCGGTCTACGGCTTCGGGGTCCCTTTCGGCAACCTGAACGGCACCCACGCCGAGACCCTCGTCCTCCCCTGGGCGGACGGTCACGCCATCAAGGTGCCTCACGAGATAACGGACGCCGCGGTGTTGACGCTTTCCTGCAACCTCCCCGCCGCCGTCATCGCCAACCATCTTGCCGACATCAAGGCGGGCGAGAAGGTGGCCGTCATCGGCTGCGGACCCACGGGCTTGATGGCGCTGGATATCGCCTTGCAGCGCGGACCGGGCCGCCTGGCCGCCTTCGACAAGGTGCCTCACCGGTTGGCCGCGGCTGGGAAAAAAGGGGCCGTCTGCATCGATCCGTCGGCGCAAGGTTGGCGGGAACAGGCGCTGCAGCTCACCTCAGGACGTGGCTTCGACAAGGTGATCGAAATGGTGGGCTATCCGGAAACCCTGCAGATGAGTCTCGACCTGGTCCGGCCGGGCGGAGTCGTGGCGGCTTTGGGGGTGTTTTGCGACGGTGTCTTCAATCTCAATCTCGCCGACGTCTTCCTGCGCGACATCACGCTGCATATGAACGGCTTCGCCAATGTCCAACCGTACATGTGGGAGTCGCTGCGCCTGATGGAAATGGGCGTCGTCAAGCCGCAGGAGTACTTCACCCACACCTTCGATCTGGCGGACGTGGACCAGGCCTTCGCGCTCTTCGACCAGAGGGCCGACGGCGCCATGAAGGTGCTGATCAGGCCCTAAAGGCCGCCGAGGATTTAGCACCGATTTTCGTAGGTCGCGTTGAGGTACGAAACGCGACATGGCACCGGTGCCATGTCGCGTTTTACGATGAAGCCGTTCAACACGACCTACAGATGTGCGAAGTTGGTAACTGCTGGTATGGATTGGGTACTAGCTTTTGGAGGAGGCTTTCTTGGTCCCTACCGACTTGACCATGGCGTTTTCATGCTGTTCCAGTCGGTAGGCCAACTGCGCCCTGGTGAGGCCGAGCATCCGCGCCGCCGCCGAAAGGTTGCCTTTCGCCTTGTCCACCGCGGCCTTCGCCAACAGGGTGTTGGCCTGCTCCATGGTGATCTTGCCGTTCAGGATGTCGTCGCAGAAGTTCTTGCCGCTCTCCTCCTGGGTGGCGCTCAAACCTCCCTTGGCGTCGAATCCGAAGGCCAGGGAGCCATCGTTGCTGTAGGAGGGAAACATGTGGTTTATGCCGATGTGGGTGCCGTCGGGCGCCAGCATCACGGCGCGCTCCACGACGTTTTGCAGCTCCCGGATGTTGCCGGGCCATTGGTAGGCGAGCAGGGTGAGCTTCGCCTTGTCGGAGAAGCCGCGCAGTTTCTTGCCGTTCACCGCCGAATATTTCTTGAGAAAATTCTTGGCCAAGAGCAGGACGTCCAGCTTGCGCTCCCGGAGCGCGGGTATGTTGATCTGCAGGGCGTTCAGCCGGTAATAAAGGTCGGGACGGAATTTCCCCTCGTCCACCAGTCTCCTCAGATCGATGTTGGTGGCCGCCACCAGGCGCACGTTCACCCGGTAGGTCCTGGTGCCGCCCAGCCGCTCCACCTCTCCCTCCTGCAATACGCGCAGCAGTTTCGCCTGCGCCGAAAGGGGTAGATCGCCCACCTCGTCCAGAAACAAGGTGCCTCCGTCGGCCCGCTCGAAGCGTCCGGGGCGGGAGGTCAGCGCCCCGGTAAAGGCCCCTTTCTCCACGCCGAACAGCTCGCTTTCCACCATGTCGTGGGGGATGGCGGCGCAATTGATGGCGATGAAGGATTCCTTGCAGCGGCTCCCCTTGTTGTGCAGGGAGCGGGCGAAGACCTCCTTGCCTACCCCCGTCTCGCCCTGCAAGAGCACCGTTATCTGGCTCCCCGCCGCCTGCGTCATCAGTTGGTAGGCGGCCAGGAAAGCCGGCGAATTGCCGACGATGTCGGAGGGCATCTTGTTCTCGCCCTCGCCTATCACCGAACGCAACTGCACGACCTGGTTTTGCAGCCCGATCAGCAGGTCGGCGACCGACTCCTGCTGGGTGAAGTGGGCGAATTCGCTGGCGTCGTCCCACTCCTCCACCGGCTTGCCGACCAGAAAGCAGTGCCCGCCGCCGGTGGCCAGGCATTCGATCTCCTTGTAGAGCACCGGCTGTCCCATGAAGGTCGAGGTGTAGCCGCTGGCGTAGCCGATCAGATTCCAGCAGACCCCTTCGGAGGGCTGACCGTAATGGCGCAGATGCGCCTGCGCTTCCCAGGAGTTCTCGCAGATCGCCTCGACGTAGATCTTCTTCGCCTTGCGGTTGATTTGCAGCTTGGTGATGGTGGTCTTGACGCTTCCTTCCAGGGTGTAGAGGAGCGGACCGGTCATGAAGATTTCGTGATCGTTGGCGATCTTGGGGTTCAAAAGGGTGAGTTCGCAGTCGCTTACGCCGGTGGCATAGCCCATGCGCATGCACAGTCCCCGCGCCCGCTCCATGCCGAGGGTGTCGATCAGCTCTCGGCGCATCTGCCCGTGCGCATCGGCGTTCAACAGGAGCATGCGGTGCTCGTGCAGCCAGATCTGTCCGGTATCGCCGTCAAAGCGCAGGTGCGAGCGAAAATTGCTCATGGCCGATTCCAGCGATGGGTTCTCCACGACGGACAAGATGCTCTTTTTCACGGTAGGTCCTTTTCCCGGATAAGCCTCATGACAATTATCAACCGCACTGTTCCTGCAACAGGGCGACTCTCTGGTAGAACAGTTTTTGTTCCAGCGTTGCGATCGGCAGCATCCTATCATCATAGTTTATGGGATGGCAAAACAAAATTATCAAATGCAGCGTTTGTCATGATAAACCGCGATCTTAGGCTCGATCGGCGTCGTCCGGCGGGCCGAGCCGCGAGCCGATCCCGCCCGTCCCCCGCCTTTTGTTTACCCTGCCGGCTAACTGTGCGAAAGCGAAAGTTTTATCAAATTATGAAATACGGGGGGCTGGCGGGCCGCCTTTAGAAAATAATGAAACTTTGCCTTGCCCGGGCGCCGTTACCGGGTTTCGCTTTCCTCGGCGGCGCCCTCTCGGCTTTTTCTTTTTAAAACCTGCGCAATCAGCAGCTTACCCTATCGGGCGGCTCCGCTTACGACGGAAGCAATCCCCCCTCAAATCCGGTCTCAGTATTATTGTAACGCCATTATTGCGGCAATTCCTCGGCAATTCCCGTTTTAACTAGCAGATTTAACAGCATTTTATTGATTGGGTGCCTGTTTTGTGCGACGGCGGAGGCACGATAGTCTGCAATTTTGTAACGGTGTTTGGCATGCCTCCTGCTATTTATCCGGCAGAGATCGAAAAGCGCGGCTGCGACCAAGCCGGTGGATATGAGATCTATTTCGGCGTCAGCTCGCGCTTTGAAACGTTGCCAGGGAAGTTCAAATGCTCACTCCGCTTGTCACAGAAATACAAAGGTTCAGTTTGCAGGACGGACCGGGGATTAGAACTACTGTCTATTTGAAGGGATGTCACCTTCATTGTCCATGGTGTCATAACCCTGAAACATTGCATCAACGGCAGGATATCTATTTCCATGCCGGCAAATGCAGTGCCTGCGAACGTTGCGTGCGCGTCTGTCCAGCGGGTGCCGTGAAAGCATCACAGGGTGCGGACGGAAAGAGAAGCATCGTCATCGATCGGGGCAACTGCAGCAGATGCCTGAAGTGCGTTGGCGTCTGTCCCGGCGGGGCTTTGGAAGTGGTCGGCAAAGAACTGGCCATGTCCGACCTGGTGCGCGAGGCTTTGTCGGACAGTCTCTTTTACAAGCATAGCGGCGGCGGCGTCACCATCAGCGGAGGAGAGCCGCTGTTGTACCCCGAATATCTGCTGGAGCTGGCGCGGGAGCTTAAGACGCAAGGTAACGTCCACTTGGCGATGGAAACCACCTGCTGCGTGCATTGGGACCGGATCGAACCGCTGCTCGACTACCTGGACCTGTTCATCGTGGACATAAAAACCATGTCCACGGAAAAATATAAAGAGGTGATCGGCGGTTCCCTGGAAACGACGCTGTCGAACATCGAGCGGCTGATCGAGTCGGGCAAGGCGGTGCGCATCCATCTCCCCATCATTCCCGGTTTCAACGACTCCGCCGCCGATACCGACGCCTACGTCGATTATTTAGGGCGCTTCGCGGAGAAGCTCTCGGGAGTGGACGTGCTTCCCTTTCATAGCTACGCGGCCGGCAAATACGCGCAGTTGTGTCTGGAGTACGCCTACCGGGGGGTCAAGGATCTGGAGGGCCGGCAGGTCCTGCCGCTGGTCACCGCTTTGAGGCTGAAAGGTTTGCAGGTTACCGTGGGCGGCATCGTCGACGGCGCCGCCCGGGATCAGGCGGCGGATCATTGAAAGGACCGCGGCCCGCCGAGCTCTCGGGAGGGCGCCGGCTAGAGGAAGGGAGGTGGGGGCGATGGTAGCACCAGCTGTGCCAAGCGGGTTCATCAATTTTTGAGGCTTTCAGGCAACAACTCAATAAGGAGATTAAAAATGAAAACATGTGAAAGTTGCTCTTTTTATTTCGCGGTTCCAGCAGACGCCGGCGACTACGAGCCGGGAAAAGGAGATTGTGTAACGGAAAAAGAAGACGCCAAGGGGAAATACTGGCTTTCCAAGCCGACCACGAACGTCTCTCCCTCGTGCTCCACATTCAAGTAGCAACGCCTTTAGGAGGTGATATATGGCAACGGTAGCTGAACCAGTCAACTATAACGGCAAGGTAATCAACTTCCCCCTGGAGCGTCAGGAGGAGAACGACATCCCCGAAGACATGCTGCACGAAAACCTGGCGCGCCCAAGCACCGAGCGGACCAAGAGGCTCAAGGCCAGGTGCCGCTGGAAACACGCCTCCGCGGGCGAGTTCATCGACAGCGAAGTCAGGGCCGGCATCGAGCGGATGCGCTTCATCACCGAGGCCCACAAGGCAAGCGAAGGGCAGCCGGAGGTGCTCCGCCGGGCCTTGGGCCTGGCCAACATCCTCAACAAGAGCACCCTGGTGCTGCAGCAGGACGAATTCATCATCGGCTACCACGCCGAGGATCCCGAGATGTTCCCGCTCTACCCGGAACTGGCCTACATGGCGGTGCAGGACTACCTGATGAGCGATTACTCGCCCCAGCCCAAAGAGGAAGCGGCGGCGATCAACGAGTACTGGAAACCCTTCAGCATGCAGGCCAAGGGCGAGCGCTATTTCTCCAAGGAGGACCTCACCAGGATGTACCAGGTGAGCACCATGGAAGCTCCGGGATTCGCCACCGGCTACAACTCCGTGGTGCCCCCCTATGAAACCATCCTGCAGGACGGCTTGCTGAAACGGATGGAGATGGCCAAGGAAAAGATCAAGCACGCCCAGGAGCAGATGGAGCAGATCCCCTGGAACGCCAACGAAGGGCTGGAATGGATAGCCAAGATCGACGTCTGGAAGTCGATGGTGATCGCGGACGAGGCGGTGATCAACTGGGCGAGGCGGCATGCCCGGTTGGCGAAAATCGTGGCGGAGAATTTCGAATCCGATCCGGCGAGAAAGACCGAGCTGCTGGAAATATCCGAAATAAACCACCGGGTGCCGGCGGAGCCGTGCAAGGGACTCAAGGACGCCTTCCAGGCCAAGTGGTACACCTACCTCTTGTGCCACGCCATCGACCGCTACGCCAGCGGTTACGCCCATAAGGAAGACGAGCTGCTGGAGCCGTACTACAACGCCAGCGTCATCGACAAATCCTTCCAGCCCATGACCTATCTGGACGCCGTGGAAATGGTCGAGATGGAAAGGCTGAAGATCTCCGAGCACGGAGCCGGCAAGTCGCGCGCCTACCGGGAAATCTTCCCGGGCTCGAACGACCTCTTCATCCTGACCGTGGGCGGCACCAAGCCGGGCTACCTGGACGCCTGCTCCGACATGACCGACGCCATCCTGGAAGGGGCCAGAAACATCCGCACCACCGAGCCCTCCATCGTCTTCAGGTACCATCCGGTCGGCCGGGTTAAGACCAAGCGCCTGGTGTTCGAGTGCATCCGCGACGGCCTCGGCTACCCGTCGATCAAGCACGACCGCTTCGGCACCGAGCAGCTGAAATACTACGCCCAGTTCAGCAAGAACAACAACGGCGCCACCGACGAGGAAGCGCACTACTGGGCCAACGTGCTCTGCATGTCGGCGGGCCTTTGCGGCCGCAGAAAGACCCAGAAGACCAGGTCCGAGGGTGGCGGCTCGATCTTCCCGGCCAAGATGATGGAAATCGTTCTGGCCGACGGCTTCGACTGGTCCTATTCGGCCATGCAGCTCGGCCCCCACACCGGCAAGGCGACCGATTTCAAGACCTTCGACCAGCTCTGGGAAGCCTTCAGGACCCAGTACGCCTACGCGGTCTCCACGGTGATCAGGGCCAAGGACGTGATGCGCTATTTCGAGCGCGACTTCCTGCAGATGCCGTTCATCTCCAGCATCGACGACGGGGCCATGGAGCTTGGCGTGGACGCGGTGGGGCTCTCCGAACAGCCCAACGGCTGGCACAACCCGATCACCACCATCGTGGCGGCCAACTCGCTGGTCGCCATCAAGAAGCTCATTTACGACGAGAAGAAATACACCATGCAGCAACTGGTCGACGCGCTGCAAGCCAACTGGGAAGGGTTCGAGCCGATGCGGCTGGATTTCCTGAACGCGCCCAAGTGGGGCAACGACGACGACTACGCCGACACCATCATCAAGGACTTCTACGAGGACATCATCGGCGGCGAGATGGCGAAGATCACCAACTACTCCGGCGGCCCGGTGTATCCGGTAGGGCAGGCGGTAGGCCTCTACATGGAGGTCGGCTCGCGCACCGGCCCCACGCCTGACGGCCGTTTCGGCGGCGACGCCGGCGACGACGGCGGCATCTCTCCCTACATGGGGACCGACAAGAAAGGGCCGACCGCGGTCCTCAAATCGGTGGCCAAGGTGCAGAAGAACCAGAAGGCGAACCTCCTGAACCAGAGGCTCTCCGTGCCGATCATGCGCAGCATCCACGGCTTCAACATCTGGAAGTCGTACATGGACGTCTGGGAGGAGCTGAACATCGATCACGTGCAGTTCAACGTGGTGAGCACGGCCGAAATGAAGGCGGCCCAGAAGGAGCCCGAGAAGCACCAGGACCTGATCGTCAGGGTCTCCGGTTTCTCCGCCCGCTTCGTGGACATCCCGACCTACGGTCAAAACACCATCATCGCCAGGAACGAGCAGACTTTTGGAGCCGAAGATTTCGCATTTTTGAACACACAACTCTAAATCTTCCCAAAGTGGGCATCCCGCGAGGGATGCCCACTTCAACCAGTCAGGAGGCGCACGTGGAAGCAACCGAAAAAAAGACCATCATGCACGAGGAAATCGGCACCAAGAAGCCCTGCAGTTCCTGCAAATGGCAGATAGCGGACCCGACCAACCCGCTCAGGGGGCAGTGCACGGTCAACAGAAACGCCATGGGGGGCGTCTGGAAACGCTGGATCGCCGACGTCGCCAACGTGACCTGCAGCCAGCACATGGAAGGAAAGCTCAGTTTCCGCGAGCACGTCTGATCCGGGGAATTAAACCAGTAGCCAACCAGCACGCGCCCGGGCGACGCCTGTCGCCGGAGGATGACCGATGCAGCAATACGATGTGGTGGTAGTGGGCTCCGGCCCGGCAGGCTCCAGTTGCGCGAAGGCGTTGACCGACGAGGGGCTGAGCGTCCTGGTCCTGGAAAAGGAAGCTCTTCCCCGTCACAAGGCCTGTTCCGGGGTGCTGTTCGGCCAGACGCAGCAACTGGTCAAGGCGTATTTCGGGGCCGACGCTCCGGCCGAGGTGTATTGCGACAACAGATACATCGAGGCGGACGACATCCGCCAGTGGAGCCCCGAGCGCGGCTATTTTCCGTACAGTTGGGAGACCGACAAGGACGGCGTGAGTTTTCCGCGCCGCTATCAGAATATCTGGCGCGACAAATTCGACAAATGGCTCCTGGACCGCTCGGGGGCGCGCTACCTGGACGGCGCCAGGGTAAGGGGCTTCGAGGCCGGCGACGGCGGCGTCACGGTTCAGGCCCGATTGGCCGGCTCCGACGAGCCTGCGGTTTTCGGCTGCAAGTACCTGGTGGGCGCGGACGGCAACGCCTCCACGGTGCGGCGTCTTTTGAGCGCGCGGACCGAGGTGCCCGCCGCGGGCGGCAAGCTGGCTTCCTTCCAGAGCTATTACCGGCTGGAGTCGCTGGGCACGCTGAAAAAGGAGGGCTGGACGGTCTTTTTGATGAAAGAGATCGGAGATTTCATTCTCTGCGTGCATCAAAAGGGGGACCAGCTGGTGCTGCACGTGGGGGGGAAAGACGGCCGCGATCTCAGGGGTTCCATGGGTAAGTTCAAGGAATTCCTGGAGGGAGAGTTCGGGGTGCGTCTCGGCGCCCATTGGCGGGACGAAGGGTGCATGCTGCAACTGCTCCCCATTTTTCTGGGCGAGGGGAGGGTGCTCGTCACCGGCGAGGCCGCCGGCTTCATTTACCTCAACTGCGAGGGGATCTCCGCCGCGATGGACAGCGGTTACCGGTGCGGGAAGTCCATCGCCCAAACCTTGCAGACAGGCGGCAACTCCGCCAAGGATCTTTATGCGCAGGGGTGCCGGGACATCCTCCAGCACCTCGAAAAATGTCTGTCGCAGATGCATTTTTTCGCCTGACGCCGCCCGGCCGAGGCCGCCGGCGTCGCCACTTAGGCCATTCGCTTGAGCCAACACGATAAGGTAGATATCCAATGTCCATCAACAAAAACGACAACTTAACCATACCGGAAGAAGATCCTTATTTTTACGTCAGTAAGGACATCGCGGATATTTTCGACAAGATTCACGCCTTGTCGAAGAAAAAACCGGTGAACGTTCTCATTTCCGGCCGGCAGGGGTGCGGCAAGTCCTCGCTGGTCAGGCAGTACGCCTCCATTTACAACCAGCCGCTCTCCACCTTCCAGGTCGGCATACTTTCCGAGCCCGGCCAGCTGTTCGGCGAGTACGCCCTGAAAAACGGCGACACCGAATACAAGCAGTTCCTGTTCCCGACCGCGATTCAGACTCCCAACTGCGTCATCCACCTGGAGGAGATCAACAGGCCGGAGCACCCCAAGGCCCTGAACATGCTGTTTTCCCTGTTGTCCGACAGCCGGGAGGTGTGGCTGGAGGAGCTGGGGCACCTGAAGGTGGCCGAGGGGGTGGTCTTTTTCGCCACCTTGAACGAGGGCGAGGACTTCGTCGGCACCGAGCTTTTGGACGTGGCCCTCAGGGATCGTTTTTACTTCCTGCTGATGGATTACCTCCCCAACGAGGTTGAAAAGGAGGTGCTGATCAAGAAGACCGGCATCAGCGCCGAACAGGCGGCGGACGTTTTGGCCGCGCTCAACTTCCTCAGGGGGCACGGGGACTTGAGGATAGACGTCTCCACCCGGACCGCCCTGATGATCGGGGACATGATGGCGGTGGGGGCGACGCTCAGGCAGGCGCTCTCGGTCAGCCTGCAGACCAGCCAGGAAACCCTGGAGTCGGTGCTGATCGGTCTGCACTTCAACAAGTCCTACACCGAAAACGTCAGCGCCGAGTACGTCCTGTTCGACAGCAGCTTCATAGAAAACAGCAAAAGAGCCGGGCTATGACAACCCCGACAAAGACAGCGGCGCCGGGCAAGGCCCGGGAACGCTTCCTGATCGCCGGCGAAGCCGGATACTCCGAATACTGGCGCCGCGACAAATCGCCCGTCGAGATTCTGGAATTGGCGAAGCTGCTCTTGGGGATCAGGAAAATAGTCTCCTACGTCGGTAGGAACGCCGGCACGGTGGTCTGGGAGGGAATGGTCGGCAAAACCGATAGCATCGAGCTGGACCCGGCGCCGATCATCGGCGTCTATCCCATTCCCGCGCACCGCGCCGACGTCGCCATCGGCGCCGCGGTGAGGGAGGCGTACGGCAAAACGGAGTGGAGCGACCAGCTCAAGAAAATAGCCCTGGAGAGGTTCGACCGCTCGCCGGTCTACGCCGGCAAGTACGCGCTCTTCCTGACCATGGCGGAAAAGATCTACGCCGACCTGGTGGCCAACAGGAGCATCTTCGGCCTGTACGTCGAGAAGTCGAGGAACTGGGAGATCGAGATCGCCAGGAAGCAGTTCCTGCAGCCCCCCTCCTTCACCGAGCTCTTGCACCTGTGGTGGGAGATGGCCGCCGACCGGGAGCAGCAGGCCTTCAAGCGCGAGTTCCAGGACCACTCCGCCGTGGGGATGGGAGGCGCTACCGGCATAGCCCAGTACTACACGCAGCCGCTGGCCGTCTTGAACTCCATCGTGGGCCAAATGATCGAGGAGTGCGGCCGGCTTCCGAGCGTGACCGAGCGTTGCCAGTATCGGGCCGGCCTGTACGCGGCGGCCTTCGACCAGCTCCTCTCGCACGTCAAATTCTGGGTAGCCGACAGGAAGGACCCCTTCCTCATGCATGACGCCTCGGGGGACGACCTCGAGACCGACCAGGAAAAGGACGCGCTGAAGGCGACGCTGGTAAATTACGCCGACGAGATCGAACACAACCTGAAGGTCAATCGCGTCGATTACACCGATCAGGTGAAGTCCATAGTAGCCAATTTCAACGAGGTGGCGCGGGTCGAGAGCAACGACATCGTCATGCCTTCCAAGAGATGCATCGACAACGCCCTCTTGTACAAACTCAAAACGGTGCTGCAATCGGTGGCCCAGCGCAACGTCTCCTACAACCGGGGGCTTCCCTCCGGCAGGATCGACCGCAGGCGGTTGTTCCGAGCGCCCACCTCCGGCCTGGTCTTCAACGCCAAGAAAACCAAACTCGAGCTCTACAACGACATCGTGCTGCTGGTGGACTGCACCGGCTCCATGGCCGAGCCCAACAAGTGGGCGAAGGTGGAGGTGATCTACCAGACGCTGTTCCTGGCGCTTGCGACCTACAACGCCAACGCCAGGCTTTTGGCGTACAACGAGAGAAAGGACACCTGCCGCTTGACCGAGATTTACCGGCAGGGGCGCTTCTATTCGGTGACCCCGCACGGCAGGACGGCCTCCGGCGAAGCCATCATCGTCACGGCGCTGGGGATGAGGAATCGGGGGAAAAAGCCGCTGATCGTGCACGTGACCGACGGCTCCTCCAACTGGGGATGCGGGGTGAGCGACGCCATCAAATACTGCGACAACAGGAACATCAGCCTTTTGACCCTGGGGCTTGAATGCGACCCCATGAACAAGGCTTCGCTCAAGAAGGATTACGGCGACTGCATCCAGTTCGTCGACGGCGTCGAGCACCTGCCGGTCGTGTTCAAGCAGCTGCTTTCCTCGAGCAAATTCGCCCATCCCGGCAAAGCGACCCACGGCGCGACGGCGGCCGACGGTTCGCCTTCATGAGGTAATCACACGGCAACCGCGGGCATTCCAGCTGGCAGGCGAGGCAGGGCGGTTCCCGAGAAAGGAGAGTGCATTCAGGCGGCATCGAACGGGAGAAACTTCCCCTATCTGCAATGGAATAAAACCAGGAGGCATTAGATGGAGAATCAGGAGAACTGCAACAAGCAGCGACGCTGGCAGAGATTTTTTCGGAGTAATTGCACGGCAGCGGCAATCGCGGCGGTGCTGGGGACGTGCGGCGTCGCCGGAGCCTTTGAGATCGAGACGGGGAACGAGGACCTGGCGATTCATTGGGACAACACCTTTCGCTACACCCTGGCGCAGCGCGTCAAGGGGCAGAGCAAGGACCTGATCGGCAGCATCAACCAGGACGACGGCGACCGCAATTTCAACGTCGGCATCGTGTCGAGCAGGCTCGACCTCCTCTCCGAAGCGGACGTGGTCTACAAAAAGAATTTTGGGGTAAGGGTGAGCGGCGCCGGGTGGTACGACCCGATCTACCGAATGAGCCTGGACAACAACTCTCCTCAAACGTCCAACCATCTCGGCGCCAACGGCCAGCCGGCCTTGGGCCAGCCTGATTCGGTGAAGCGCCGCTACGGCGGGCCGAGCGGCGAGCTGCTGGACGCCTTCGTCTTCGGAAAGCTCGATATGGGCGAAGTGCCGCTCAGCGTCCGGGTCGGTCGCCACACGATCTACTGGGGAGAGGCGTTCTTCCCGGCGGCCGGCAGCAACTCCATCTCCTACGGGCAGTCGCCGCTCGACCTGGCGAAGGCCCTGGCGATGCCGGGCGTCGAGCTGAAGGAGATCTTCCGCCCCCTGAACCAGGTTTCCTTCACGGTGCAGCCCACCCAAGACCTCACCTTCGCCGGGCAATACTACCTGCAATGGGAGGCGAACACCTTTCCCGAGGGTGGGACCTACCTGGGAATGCTCGACGGCATGATGAACGACGGCGAGTCCTTCTTTTTGCCGGTGGGTCCGGGCGGTGCGCCGGTCCCGGTTAGGAACGGCGGGGACCACACGCCCAGGGAGGCGCGGGACTGGGGGCTCAAGGCGAGCTACAGCCCTGAGGCGATCAACGCCACCATTGGCTTCTACTACCGCAACTTCTCCGACAAGATGCCTCAGGTGCTGCTGGACGGCACCGGCTACCACTTCGACTACAAATCCAACATCGACCTGTACGGCATCAGCTTCGCCAAGAACATACTCGGCGTCAGCGTCGGCTCCGAGGTCTCCTACCGCCGCAACATGCCGCTGACCAGCCAATGGTTCGCGCCCGCCGGCGCGCGCGGCGACACCATGCACGCGGTGGTAAACTTCCTGTCCCTGATGCCCAAGACCCCGGTGTTCGACTCCGGCACGGCCATCCTCGAATTCGCCTACGGTCGCTGGAACCGCGTCACCTCCAACAGCAATTACTTCACCGGCACCCCCGGCACAAACATCCTGGGCGGTCTTACCAACGTCGGCGTCGACCACGCCACCCGGGACAACTCCACGATGACCGTCAACGTCGTCCCGGAATGGAAGCAGGTCATGCCGGGCATCGATCTGTCCATGCCGCTCAACTTCTCGGTCGGCCTGCACGGCAACGCCGCCACCCTGACCGGCGGCGCCAAGGACAGCGGCAACTACAGCGCCGGGCTGTCTTTGGACCTCTACAACAAATACAAGATCGATCTGACCTACGCGGCCTTCTTCGGCATCGTCCATCCCGACGGCAATGGACAGATCTACCCGCCGGGACTCGCCGCCCCCGGCCAAGGCGCGGGCGACGCCATCGCCATGCTGAGAGACCGCGACCTGCTTTCCTTAACTTTGAAAACCACATTTTAAAAAGGAGAAATTCATGAAGTTGATTACCTGTTCGCTTATAACCTGCTTGGCCCTAGCCTCGGCGGGAACCGCGATGGGGGCGGTCTCCGCGGACGAGGCCGCCCAGCTCGGCGCCAACCTGACCATGATCGGCGCCGAAAAGGCCGGCAACAAGGAAGGAACCATTCCCGAGTACACGGGGGGGAACACCAAGTCTCCCGCCGGCTACAAGCACGACGGCTGGCGCCCCGACCCCTACCAGGGAGAAAAGTCGCTGTTCTCCATCACCGCCAAGAACATGGCCCAGTACGCCGACAAGCTTTCCGAGGGCGCCAAGGCCATGCTCAAGAAGTACCCGAGCTTCCGCATCGACGTCTACCAGACGCATCGCTCGGCGGCCCACCCCAAATTCGTGATGGACAACACCAAGAAGCACGCCACCACGGCCAAGCTCACCGACGGCGGCCTGGGCTTCTCCGGCGCGCACGCGGGCTACCCGTTCCCGATCCCCAAAAACGGCACCGAGGCGATCTGGAACCACATCCTGCACTACGAGGACGTGACCTACGAGGAGAGGTACCGCTCCTACACGGTGGACTCGTCCGGCAGGCCGACCATGCAGAGCGAGGGGAACGTCAAGCAGGAGTTCCCGTACTACGACGTGAACAACGCCCACTCGAAGGACTTCTACGCGCTCAAGGTGTACTATGTGGGCCCCGCCCGCCGCATGGGCGAGTCGTTCCTGATCATCGACCCGCTGAACTACGCCCAGAGCGCCAGGAAAGGGTGGCAGTACCTCCCCGGCCAGCGCCGCGTGAAGCTCGCTCCGGACCTCTCCTTCGACACCCCCTGCTCCATCTACGGCGGACAGACGACCTGGGACGACCTGTTCCTGTTCTCCGGCTCGCCCGAGCGCTACAACTGGAAGCTGGTCGGCAAGAAGGAGATGTACGTCCCTTACAACGACTACAAGATGCTCTACAGCACCAACCACGAGAAGGATCTGCTGAAAGCCAAGCACCTGAACCCCGACCTGGTCCGCTGGGAACTGCACCGCGTCTGGGTGGTGGAGGCGACCTTGAAGCCCGGCAAGCGCCATCTGTACAGCAAGCGGGTGTTCTATCTGGACGAGGACAGCTGGAGGGCCTCGGCCGCCGACCAGTACGACGGACGCGGGCAGCTCTACCGCGTGGGCTTCACCTACATGACGCCCAGCTACGACTCGCCCTGCGTCTTTGGCGACAGCTTCCTGGTGCACGACCTGATGACCGACTCCTACGCCATCAACGCCCTGCCGGTGACCGGCAAAAAAGGGATCACCCACGGCCGCAAGGCATTCCCGCCCAAGGAATGGACAGCCGATTCTCTGGCTAGCGAAGGCGTACGCTAACGGCGCGCCGAGGGGCGCTCCCGGCAGGTCAGCCGGCCGGGAGCGCCTTTTCCTCGACGAGCGGGGCGCCGAAACGGCTCAATGTAAAAAGATCGGGAGAAGAGATGAGATCAAGAACCTTTGTTATAGCACTGATGACGGCGTTTCTGCTGCCCGCATGCCTGGCCTTTGCCGCCGAGCCTTTTCAGGACGTGCTCGACACTCCCGCGGCGCCCAGCAGGCTTGCGCAGAAGACGCTGCTCGTCGGCGTAACAGTGGCTGGAAAGCGCATCGTCTGCGTCGGCCAGCACGGCCATATCCTCTATTCGGACAATCAGAGCAAAAGCTGGACCCAGGCCGCGGTCCCGGTCAGCTCGGACCTTTTGGCCGTCAGTTTCCCCTCGCCGCAAAACGGCTGGGCCGTGGGGCACGACGGGGTGGTGCTGCACACGGCCGACGGCGGCGCCAACTGGGTGAAGCAGTTCGACGGACGGGCCGCAGCCCAGGTGATGGCGAGCCATTACCTCGGGCGCAACAGTTGCGGCTCCTGCCACGACCCGGGGGGGAGCACGGACGTCAAGCCGGTCGGGGCCGAGACCGCGGCCCTGATGGCGGAGATGCAGAAATTTCTCGACCAGGGTCC
The DNA here is from genome assembly GCA_903925075.1 of uncultured Geobacter sp. Classification (GTDB taxonomy): domain Bacteria; phylum Desulfobacterota; class Desulfuromonadia; order Geobacterales; family Geobacteraceae; genus Geomonas. The sequence continues at coordinate 1,091 of CAIYDQ010000321.1, read as the reverse complement.
GGACAAGCCGTTTCTGGACGTCTATTTCGAAAGCGACACCACCGGCTTCATCGTCGGTGCCTTCAACCTGATCTTCCGCACCACGGACGGCGGCAAGAGCTGGGTTCCCTGGTACGACCGGATCGACAACCCGAAGCACTACCATCTTTATGCGATTCGTCCGGTCGGCAGGGACCTCTTCATAACCTCCGAGCAGGGGACCATTTTCAAGCTGGACCAGGCCAAGGGGCGTTTCGCCGCTACCAAGGCCCCGTACGCCGGCACCTTCTTCGGCGTCACCGGCAAAGCGGGCGCGGTGATCGCCTTCGGCATGCGCGGCAACGCCTTCAGAAGCAGCGACGGCGGCGCCAACTGGCAAAAGGTCGAGACCGGCGTTCCGGTCGGCCTGATGGGCGCGACGGTGACGGCGGACGGCAGGATCGTGCTGGTGAGTCAGGGAGGACACGTGCTTTTGAGCAGCGACGACGGCGTCAGCTTCACGCAGGCGAAGCTCGACCAGCCCTTGCCCGCCGCCGCGGTGGCGGCTCTGGACGGCAACACCCTGGCGATGGTCGGTCCGCGCGGCGTGAAGGTGCAGTCAATCAAGTAATCAGGGCCGGACCCGCCTAACTCGCGCGGGGCCGGCCTCACCACAGGAGAGAAAAGTCATGGCTGTAGGAACGGGGAAAATGGAAGAAATGCCGGTGGTGAAGGATCCCAAGGATTTCGACCGGAAATCAGGCAACCTGCTGGAGCGGTTGATCTTCAACAACCGGCTGGCGGTGGTGATCGCCTGCATAGTCGTCACCGGGGTGCTCGCCTTTCAGGCGACCAAGCTGGTGTTCAACGCCAGCTTCGAAAAGATGCTCCCCCAGAGCCACCCCTACATAAAGAATTATCTGGCCAACAAGAAGGACCTCCCCGGATTGGGGAACTCGATCCGGGTGGTGGTGGAGAACGTCCAGGGCGACATCTTCGATCCCCAGTATCTGGACGTGCTCAGGCAGATCAACGACGACCTGGTGCTCACCCCCGGCGTCGACCGCGCCTGGGTGAAGTCGATCTGGACCCCGGCGGTGCGCTGGACCGAGGTGACCGAGGAGGGGTTCCAG
>CAIYDQ010000320.1 GCA_903925075.1 uncultured Geobacter sp. | reverse complement strand
TATATATCAGTTCCGTCCGCGGTTAAACCTTTAATATCTTACAATTGCTGACAATATCTGACATGTGTGGCCACGAACGGATTCCGTCAGCCACGGAGAGCATCGGGGAACGCCTGAGGAACGGTTCCAGGGCGGAGTATGCACGTTGCATGAATCAACTTCCTTCGACGTCAAACGGATTTCCCAAACTACTGGATGAATCTGCAAACCAGCTATGATCTAAAGACAGCTGAAAAAGAATTTGCGCAAAAGGTACGTCAAGTCCATCCGGTTTCGCAGGCTGCATAGCGATAGCACCATCATCTCTGAGTTTTACACGAGCACTCCAGCCAACGTGTCAATTAACCCACGTCTCCGCCTTACCCCGCCAATGCGATCCTGATGTCCCGAACCAGCTCCGCTATGTCGTCGATCTTGGTGTCCCACGAGCACATGAATCTGGCGCCTCCCGAGCCGATGAAGGTGTAGAAGTGCCAGCCCAATCCCCGCAGCGCCTCCAGCGCGGCCGGCGCCATCTCCAGGAAGACGGAGTTGGCCTGTGTCTCGAACATGACTCTCACGCCGGCTAGTTTTTTGACCTCGCTTTCCAAGAGCCTGGCGCAGTTGTTGGCGTGGGCGGCGTTGGTGAGCCAGGCGCCGCTTTCCAGCATGCCGATCCAGGGCGCGGTCAGGAAGCGCATCTTGGAGGCGAGTTGCCCCGCCTGCTTGCAGCGGTAGTCGAACTCGAAGGCCAGCTCCTTGTTGAAAAAAACCACCGCTTCGCCTACGGCAAAGCCGTTTTTGGTGCCGCCGAAGGTCAGCACGTCCACGCCTGCCTGCCAGGTGATCTCCTTGGGCTCCACGTTCAAGGACGCCACCGCGTTGGCAAAACGGGCGCCGTCCATATGCACGTGCAGGGAGTGCCTCTTCGCCAACTCGCCGACCGCCTGCATCTCGGCCACGCTGTACACGGTCCCCAGTTCGGTGGCCTGGGTTACGCTCAAGGCCTTTGGTTTCGGGTAGTGGATGTCGCTGCGCCTGGAAATGGTGTGCTCGACCGCGTCCAGGCTCACCTTGCCGTTCGCGCCCGGCACCAGCAGGACCTTGGTGCCGTTGGAGAAGAACTCGGAGGCGCCGCACTCGTCGGTTTCCACGTGCGCCATCTCGTGGCAGACGATGGAGTGGTACGACTGGCACAAGGAGGCGAGCGCCAGGGAGTTGGCGGCCGTGCCGTTGAAGACGAAGAACACCTCGCAATCTATCTCGAAAAGCTCCCGCACGCGCTCGCATGCCTTCGCGGTCCACAGATCGTCGCCGTAGGAACTGGCCAGGCCGCGGTTGGCTGCCTCCATGGACCGCCATGCTTCGTTGCAGATCCCGGCGTAGTTGTCGCTGGCAAAATTGTATTTGAGCTGCACGCCCTCGTTGCCGCTGGCAGTCGTCATATGCTCTCCTTTTGCTCCCGGTTTCTCTTCACGGGGATATTGAATTATCGGCTCTATATATGTCAACGGTAAAAACGAAAGGATGCAAATGTGCAGCTTTGGAAACTTTGCAATCGTTGGTTGACAGAAACGGAGAACACCATTATTAACTGTCTACTGGTTTTGGATGATGAATATAGACAGCTAAAGGAGGTAGTCCGCATGAACTTGAAAAAATGGGGCGCAGTGCTCGTCGTTGCAGCGCTGGCAGCCGGCGCTTGGGGCTGCAAGAAGCAGGAGGCCAAAGAGGGACAACCAGCTGCGACGCAGGCTGGCAACACGCTGAAGATCGGCTTCCTGGGCGCTTTGTCCGGCGACGTGGCCATGTTCGGCAAGCCGACGCTGGAAGGGATGAAGATGGCCGCCGAGGAGATCAATGCCGCCGGCGGCGTGCTCGGCAAGAAGATCGAGATCGTCGAGGCGGACGACCGCGGCGACAAGCAGGAAGGGGCCTCCGTTACCCAAAAATTCATCTCGCGCGACCAGGTTTCCGCCATCGTCGGCGATCCGACCACCGGCATCACCAAGGTGGCCGCGCCTATCGCCCAGAAGGCCGGGGTGGTACTGCTTTCCGCGGGCTCCACGGGTCCCGGGGTGGTCGAGACCGGCGACTTCATCTTTCGCGACACGCTTTTGGACAGCATCGCCATCCCCGCCTGCATCGATTATTTCGCCAAGGATCTGAAGTTCCAGAAGGTGGCCATCGTCACCTCCGACAACAACGATTACAGCGTCGGGCTCTCTCAGACCTTTCGCGACGCGGCTGCCAAGGTGAAGGAGATCAAGATCGTCGCCGACGAGAAGGTGAAGGACGGCGACAAGGACTTCAGCGCCCAGATCACCAATATCAAGGCGAAATCCCCGGACGTGATCCTCTTTTCCGGCTACTACACCGAAGGCGCGCTCATCATGAAAGAAGCCCGCAAGCAGGGGCTCAAGTGCTCGATGTTCGGCGGCGACGGGCTGTTTTCGCCCAAATTCATCGAACTTGGCGGACTCGCTGTAGAAGGTTCCATGGCCGCTCTCGGCTTCTCGCCGGAACAGGCGACCCCGGAGACCACCAAGTTCGTCGAGGCCTTCAAGTCCAAGCACAACGGGGAGCTTCCCGGTCTCTTCGATGCGCAGGGCTACGATGCGGTGATGCTGCTTGCCGATGCAGTCAAGCGCGCCAACAGCCTCGATCCCAAGGTCTTCAAGGACGCTTTGGCCAAGACTAAAAATTTCCCCGGCGTCTCCGGCACCATCAGCATGCAGGCGAATCGCGAGCCGATCAAGAGCCCGCTCAGCTTGCTGGCGGTCAAGGACGGCAAGTTCGTGCTGAAGGCCAAGGTGCCGGTCAAGATGGACTGAGCTCCGGCCGGCCCGCATCCATAACCGTTTGCCAATTTGAGCCCCGTTGCGACGGGGCTTTTTTTTGCCGCGCCGCGCGACCGCGGCCCATTTTGAGGGTAGGCGATTAATGTTACTTGTGCTAAGGTAGGGGGCTGAAATTGACGCCGGCAGTGCGGAGTCGGGGCAGTGGCGGGTCGGGACGGCCTTCGGCGCAGGTCGCGCAAAAAAACCAGAAACGGCAAGGAACGGGATTTATCATGACATCAAAGCACCTTGAGGCAATCAACAACCATCTTGCTGTCTTGCAAGGGCAGGCCTTTTTCAGGCCGCAGGCCGGGCAGCTCAAGGAGAGGCTGACGCAGGAAGTCTTGCAAGCCGTTGGGGAGGATCTTGCCGAAACGCTTTCGCAGGGACCCTTCGATCTTGAGGTGACCGTGCTGTGCCCGGACGGCGACAGCCACCCCGTGGTCAGTTTCACCGTGGATTATCCGGGAGTGGATCACACTTCGCAGATCGCCATCACCGCTCTGACCGATGCCTCCCTGGAGGATCTCGATGGCTACCTGGTGCGCCTGAGCGAGGATGCCCAGACCGATAGCAACGTCAAGACGCTGCTGCGCAAAAAGCAGGACGCCGATTACCAGGAAAAAGGGCCGGCGTCGGCCAGGCTGAAAGTGTCGCCGGAGTGGCTGAAAAGGGTGGTCCCCTGCACCGACTACAGCTATGAAGAGATCGAGGGGAAGAAATACATCAGGGAATACTACTGGTCCAAGGAGTTGATCGAGCGGCTGTTCAAGATCAAGTCCACCAAGACTACTCCCGAAGACCTGCAGTATGTGGCGAAGGAGTGCTGCGAAGGGGATCTGGAGTGGGCTCGCGATCTGATCGCCAGGCTCAAGTCTCCGAACCGCCCCGAGTCGGCGCCCAAGGAGCCGCAAAAAAACCAGGGAAGACCGGAGCAGGCCAAATCGAGCGCGGCGCAACCGGCATCCGGCGATCGCACCCGTTCGCGCTCACGGCACAGGAAGCCGGCCCGCGAGCCGGGCAAGAATCCGGAAAGCAGGTAGGCAGGGTAGGGCAGGGGCGAGACCGGCACGACGAATCAAAGGCTCGCACACGGATTTGACGGATGTAACGGATAACGACAGATAAGGCTAGGCTTTTTGGGGAAACCAAAGAGTGCCGGTCGATCTGTCTTTATCCGTCTTATCCGCCTCATCCGTGTGCGAGCCTTTGAAGTTGGGCTTCCCGGGTTTTCGACACCTTACGAATTGCGCAGGTAGCTCGCAAATTCCATGTCTATCTTGGAGATGTGCTGCACCAGCCAAGAGGTGACCGTCTTGTTGGTCATGATCACCAGCGGCAGCGTGGCGCCTTCCTCCTTCAAGGCGGTTGTCAAGCGCGCCACCTCGGCTACGAACTGCGTATGCAAGGCCTTGTGGGAGGCGTAGTCCGGGTAGGCGTTTCTCATCTGCAGCCTCTCCTCGGCCGCGAAATGCTCCTTGATGTAGTCCTCAAGAAACTCCACCAGCTTCAAAACCTCTTCCTTGCCTTTGCCCTCGCTGCAGGCGGCGGAAAGTCTGTCGGCCCTGCGGAATATCTCCTTATGCTGGTCGTCGATCGTTTCGACCCCTGTCGCCAAATCCTCGCTCCATCCGGTGCTCGTGCTCATGCCTCACTCCTTTTCGTTAATCAGTCAGCCAGCTATCAGGGCTGCTGTGTATTGGTAAATGCCATGTTTTTTTCGGACTCGTGTGTGACGGTTTTTTCGAAATCGTGTGCGACCGGTAGAGCCGTCGCGCCTTCAATATCTTTCGCCGAGCACGCCCTTGTCAAGCATTTTCGTTGGCCGGCGCCGACAGCGCGGCGGTCGACTCGGGCAAGGGATGGCTGCGCCGATGCTCGTTGAGGTAGGCCTGCGGCTTCATCATGCGCTGCGTGCGCCAGAGCACCCGGGCGAGGTAGGGGATCTGCGAGGGGCGAACCTGGCGCAGCCAAGCGAGCAGGCTCTTGTTGCCGGAGGTGTTGAGGATGGAGCGGCGCCAGGTCTCGGCGTAGAGTTCGAAAAAACGCTGCACCCCGAGAGAGGGTTGCCACAACAGGTGGTGCATGTCGAAGTTCGACCACGGCTGCTCGGGAATTTGCGCCGCCGTCTCCCGGTAGAATTCGGTGCCTGGAAGTGGAGTGAGTATGGTAAAGCCGGCGCGCTGCAGCCCGAAGCGCTCGACGAAATCCCACAACTCCTGAAAATCCTCCTCACCCCAATGATGGCCGATGACGAAGTTGCCGTTGATGCCGAAGCGAAGCTCGCGCGCGATGCGCAGGGCTTCGATGCTCTCGCCGATCTGCGAGTCCTTGGCGATACCGGCCAGCGCTCGGTCGCTTGCTCCCTCCAGGCCGAGAAAGATGTCGAAGTCGCGGGCAAGCGGTCGCCACGCCTCCATCAGCTCCGCGCTTCGGCAGATGAGGTCGGTCCTTGTTTGCACCAGCATCCAGCGTTTGAAGACCCGGCGTTTTTTCAGGGCTTCGGCCAGGGCCAGACTTCGTTGCGGATTGTTCCAGAAGAGGTCGTCCGCCACGAAAATGGCGTCCCCGGCGCCGGCGATGTCCTCGGCCACCGCCTCGATGCTCCGCTCGCGGCAGGAGCGGTCGTAGAGTTGCCATACCGAACAAAACGAGCAGCGGTGCGGACAGCCTCGCGACGTTTCCACCAACCAGACCGGCTTGAAAAGGAGGCAATGGTAGCCGTTTCGGTAGCGCGACACCAGGTGTCGGGCCGGGAAGGGGACTGCGTCCAGACCGGGGCGTTGCGATTCGCCCCGGGAAGTGACCCACCCCTCCGGCGTGCGCAGGCGCAAGCCCGGCAGGCGCGAAAGAGACTCTCCCTTGTCCAGCAGTCGCGCCAGAAGCGGCATCAGTTCTTCACCGTCTTCGAGGCAGACGGCGTCTATCTCCGGCACCTCCAGAGGTTTCGGGAAAGCGGCGGCCGCGTGTCCCCCCGCCACGATGAACGCTTCGGGACTTGACCGGCGCAACTGCCGCGCCAATTCGGTCACGTCGTCGTACTCCAGGGCATGCAGGCAGGAGATCGCCACCAGCCGGGGGCGTGTGCGTCGCATCCAGGCGGCGGGGCCGGGGCTAAAACGCAGATCGGCGATGGTCACCTCGTGGCCGTCGCCCAGCAGCGCGGCGCCGATGTATTCGAGACCCAACGGTTCCACCCGAAAAAAGGGAGCCAGGCCGAAGCCGTCGTTGGCGGGGCGCGGACGCAGCAGAAGGATGTTCATGACCGGGGACCTCGTTGACATGGACCGCAGTTGAAGGGGAAAGATCAGGTTTTCTTTAGTAATTTCATCCGGCACATGATAGGCTATATCCTTCTTTTTTCAACACGGTATGGCGATAATTTCCGGCAGTCCCATCTTGAGGTGACCGTGAAGATACATCTATCCGCGCTGTTGGTAACGATGATTGTGGCGTGGCAGGCGACGGCGCCGACAGACGCCGCAGCGGGGCCGGGCGCCACCGTTTACGAATGGCGCGACGCCAACGGCTCCCTTCACTTCACCGACAATGCGGATCGGATACCCGAGCGTTTTTTGCCGGTGGTACAGGAGCGTCCCGGCTCCTCCCCCCGGCCGTCGGCGAAGTCTGCCGCCGATGCGCCGGCCGAGCCGACGGTCTCGCCGCCAGCCCCGGCGCTCCCTGCTGCACAAAAGGGGAGCGGGCTCGGCAACGGCGAAAAGCCGGCTGCTTATCAGCGACTTGCCGACGAGTTGCAGCAGCTTCAGGCAGGGCTGGCGCAAAAGAAAAAGGATCTCGCCAGACTCCGTCACCGCTGGACGGTGGCAAAGGGGAGGATGCCGACCGACCAGGAGGTGAAAGAATTCGAGCAGAAACGCTTGCAAGGCAAGGCGAGCGCGCAAGACAACCCGTATGTGAACAAAAATCCGCTGTCGACCCCGGGGCGGGCTCGTCAAGCCTACTTCGCCAAGCGCGACGAGATGGTTGCGGATGAGGAGCGGGTCCGGCAGCTGGAGCGAGAGCTGGCCGCCATGGACGGGAAATAACAGTTTTCAACTCTTTGGCCACGGAGGAAATCCGAGTAAATCCGAGAGTGCGAAAAAACCTTTTTGTATTTGACTGCTCGGATGTACTCAGATTTCCTCCGTGGCGAATGGTTGACGAAACAACGGGAGGGGCGGATGACACTGGATAAAGCGGAAATACTGATCGTGGGCGCCGGCATCATCGGGCTGACCATCGCGCGGGAGCTGGTAAAAACCGGTCACGGCGACATCGTCATCATCGAGAAGGAGCCGGAACTCGGGAGGCACGCCTCCGGCAGGAACAGCGGCGTGCTGCACGCGGGGGTATATTACGCGCCCGACAGCATGAAGGCCAAGTCGTGCCTGAACGGCAACTTCCTGATGCGCGCCTACTGCAAGGAAAAAGGGCTGCCGCTTCTGGAGAACGGCAAGGTGATCGTCACCCGCACGCCGCAGGAGTTGCCGGTGCTGGACGAGCTGTTTCGCCGCGCCACGGCCAACGGCGCCAAGGTGGAGATGATCGACGAGCGGCAACTGGCCGAGATCGAGCCCAATGCCAGGACCGTCGAGCGCGCGCTTTTCTCCCATTACACGGCGGTGGTTGATCCGAAGGCGGTGCTAAAGAGTCTGAAGAGCGACCTGGAGCAAAGCGGCAGGGTGAAATTCCATCTTGAGTGCCGCCTGACCGGCCTGAAAGGGAGCGGTCTGGCCGTCACCAGCAAGGGAGACATTGAATTCAAGCGCGTTGTTAATGCTGCGGGAGCTTATTGCGAGAAGGTGTCGCGCCTGTTCGGCGTGGGCGAGAGATATCGGTTGATTCCCTTCAAGGGGGTGTACCGGCTGCTCAGTAAGGATGCCCCCTTCACGGTCAACTCCAGCATCTATCCGGTGCCGGACATCCGTAATCCCTTCCTTGGGGTGCATTTCACCCGCAGCGTGCATGGCGACGTCTACCTGGGCCCGACCGCCATTCCCGCCTTCGGTCGGGAAAACTACGGCATCCTGGCCGGCATCGACGCGGAAGGGTTCGGCATCGCCTTTGAGGACCTGGTGCTTTTCCTGACGAACCCGCTCTTTCGGAGCGTGGCCTTGAGCGAGCCGAAGAAATATTTCCCTTCCTGTTTCTATCGGGACGCCGCCCGGTTGGTGAAGCAACTCTCCCCCGCCGACCTGGTGCCCGCCACCAAGGTCGGCATACGGCCGCAACTGGTCGACTGGCAGACGAAGCAGATGGTCATGGACTTCATGGTGGTGGCGGACGGCTCTTCGCTGCATGTTCTCAATCCGATCTCGCCGGCGTTCACTTCGTCCATGGATCTGGCACAGGGGATTGTTGCTAATCATTTCTAAATAGACTGGGAATTCTGGGAATTCTGGGAATTCTGGGAATTCTGGGAATTCTGGGAATTCTGGGAATTCTGGGAATTCTGGGAATTCTGGGAAAGCTTTCCTCTAGGGCAAATCGGTCTCGCCCATCAGGTAACGGTCGCACTCGCGAGCGGCGCCGCGACCTTCGTGGAAGGCCCAGACTACCAGGCTCTGGCCTCGACGACAATCGCCGGCGGCAAAAACACCGGGGACACTGGTATGATAGCGACCGTACTCGGCTGCTATGGTGCTGTTGCGGTTTCGCTCCAACCCAAGCGCGTCCAGTAACTGCTGTTCCGGCCCAAGAAATCCCATCGCCAGCAGCACAAGCTGCGCCGGATGGGTCTGCTCCGTTCCTGGCTGCTGCTTCGGAGTGAGTTGTCCCTTGCCGTCTCCCTGCCACTCTACCTCGATGGTCCGCACCGACGCCACGCTGCCGCTGGCATCTCCCTCAAAACTAAGGGCTGACGTTTGATATAGACGCGGGTCTTGGCCAAAAATGACTGCTGCCTCCTCTTGCCCATAATCCATGCTGTAAACTTGCGGCCACTCCGGCCACGGGTTGCCTGCGGCTCTCTCGACGGGGGGCTTGGGAAGGATCTCCAATTGCCTGATGCTGCGACAGCCATGGCGCAATGACGTGGCGACGCAGTCGGTGCCGGTGTCGCCGCCGCCGATGACGATGACGTCTTTGTCTTTTGCCGAAATGACGGCGCCGTCTCCGTCCAGGAGCGCTTTGGTGTTGCCGGTGAGAAACTCCATGGCGAAATGGATTCCTTGCAGGCCCCGTCCCTCTACCGTCAGGTCGCGAGCTCTCCCGGCGCCGGTGGTGAGCACCACGGCATCAAAGTCGGCGAGCAGTTTTTCTGCGGCATAAGCCGCGCCGATCTCCAGGTTGCATACGAAATTCACCCCTTCGGCCTGCATCTGCTCAATGCGGCGCATCACCACCCGCTCCTTGTCGAGCTTCATGTTGGGGATGCCATACATCAGCAATCCTCCGGGGCGGTCCGCGCGCTCGAAGACGGTCACCGCGTGCCCCGCCCGGTTCAACTGGGCGGCAGCGCAGAGCCCGGCCGGACCGGAGCCGACCACGGCTACCGTCTTGCCGGTACGCAACTGGGGCGGTTCCGGCACAATCCACCCTTCATCCCAACCGCGCTCGGCGATACTGGCTTCGATGTTCTTGATGGTGACCGGGGGATCGATGACGCCAAGGACGCAGGAACCCTCGCAGGGGGCCGGGCAGACGCGTCCGGTGAATTCGGGAAAATTGTTGGTCCGGTGCAGGCGGTCCAGCGCCTGACGCCAGAGGTTGCGATAGACGAGGTCGTTCCATTCCGGAATCAGATTGTAGATGGGACAACCGCTGGCCATGCCGTTCAGCAGCAGGCCGGTGTGGCAAAAGGGGGTGCCGCAGTCCATGCAGCGGGCGCCCTGAGTGCGCAGTTGTTCCTGCGGCATCCGCTGGTGAAATTCAAGCCAATCGCAGATCCGCTCTCCGACAGGCCTGTCGGCAGGAAGTTCCCTTGTAAATTCCAGAAAGCCCGTTGCTTTGCCCATTTTTTGAGATCCTCATCTCTTTCAGTTGGCAGTCATTCTCGCGTGATCAATAGCGGAAAAATCAGGCGGAAGTGACCTTCAAATGCGCCTGTTGCTTGGACCTTGCTTTAGGCTTCACCGTGATTTGTACATCGAGGCCCAAAGCGTTTAAAAAATGAAAAAGACGCTCCATCGAGAATCCTGATAACTTTCCATGCGTCAGCGCTGATATTTTTGGCTGGTCGATACCGAGCAACTCGGCAGCTTTGGCCTGAGTCAGACGACGCTTAGCGATGATATTAATAATCTGCCGGGTAAGTTCAGCCTTGGCGAGGCGCTCTTCGGCGTCAGGCAACTCAAGGTCGGCAAAGATATTACCGCTACTATGAAATATTTCCATTTCTTCGTCCATTACGCTCGCTCCTCTTTTGCTGCTGGAATTCTTCCACAATCCTTAAGCGCGATTTAACCATCTCGATTTCTTCTTTTGGCGTTGCCATCCCTTTTTTTGATTTTTTCTGGAAAACGTGCAGCACATAGATTGCATCTGAAAACCTGACGGTATAGACGGTGCGGTATGTATCAGAGCTGAAATTCTCTATGATTTCGAGTACCCCTGCGCCAGTGAAACCTTTCAAGGGCTTGGCATCAACGTGTTTATCGCCAGCCTGGGCAAGATAGAGGGCAAATCCGAAAGCATCCTGAACTTCTTCAGGCATCACTCGCATATCTTTGCGGCTGCTCCCCACCCATTTCACCGGTTTTAATGTTTTGATCGCCATTTCGAAATTATGACAATTTTGGCATAGATGCGCAACGGGAAACTTGCAAATAGAGGTGATGTTCGTCAGTTAATAGCTATTAGACAATGGTGAATCACTGGGTGCAAAGGCCTCGAATCTTATCGATCATCCCTGCGCCAATCGCAGCACAGCCTCAACAGATAGGCGCAAAACGTGTTTTTTCTTAGATATTCCGGCATCGCAATCCGACTGTTAGTATTCGTTGACATTTGCCTGTCTATCTAATATTTTACAAAAATGGCGATTATTTAATCAAAGAGCGCTCCTTGATTGAGTGAGTCGTCAATTTATCCTGCCTTCACTTAGAAGCTCATTTGCAAATTTTAAAAAAACTTTGAAGCACAGCACAGTAGGTACACCGAGGAAAGGCTAAGACAGGGAAATACAACTGCAGACTTTTTGTGGGTATTCCTCTGG